>CALBTX010000231.1 GCA_937967685.1 uncultured Bacillaceae bacterium
CATCTTCATCCTGTTTAAAGCCAACAGAAAACGGTGTTGACAATTGCAACGTGAAACTGAAGGAAGCGGTGCAACACGTTGTGCGTCTGAACATATGTTAAAATTCCTCCAGGATAAGCACTTGACCATTTTCTGCCTGAACGCCGTATGTACAATCCAATTGGCCACATAAGCGATACATCCTTTGCCCCTGATCATACACATAAGTCGGGGTGAGGGTGAACAAATCTTTCAATTTGTCATAGGCCTCTTCCTTGGTGACAGCCACCTGAGAGCTTTTTGGCCACTGGCTAAACATTTCTAAGAGACCGAGATTATCGACATAGTTTAAGACTTCAAACCGGTGAGGATCTATGATCACGACCAGTTTTCTCTTTAGAGCAAATCTGCTCTCCTCTTTCCTCCTCAACACGGCATGAATATAACCCTGATCCCGGTAGAGCGTTTTTAATCGCCATTGACCGGACTCCTGAGGATATTCCTGGCGTAAAACGTGCAAGACAGCGTGCACACAGGACTGTTGGTCATCCGGCGAGATGGGGTTGGCATCCGGGGAGGCTTCACCGCTAAAAGCTTGTGCCGGCGTCACCACTTCGGCATGTTCCACTTCTTGGCGATGAAAGGATCCATTAAGGGGAGTCTCCCAGTGCAAGATTTCGTCTACAGACAGCGATGATGGCGCTTCAATCAACGGTTCAAAGGGAATCGTTGCGGATAAATCATTGCTTATATAAATTTCCTCCAAGGCATAGACGGGCATGATCCGCTGCTCTTTTTGGGAGGGAACCTGGAGCAATTTCAATTGTTCCCGGGCCATAGATTGAATCTGCTCCAACGTTAAGGAAAAGCGCTCTTCTCTAGCCTGTTGTTTGGAAGGAAAATAGCCGTATTTGGCATAAAAGGTCAATCTCCCTGCATCATCCCACTCAATCTCAATCGATCCCGACGGAGAAACCGGCGTCCCATCCACACCTGCCGCAAACCGTAACTTACCCCGCTCTTGATGAATGAGATAAAAGTGCTGCCCATAGATCAGTCCCGTTTCTTTCTCCACCCACTCGATCACGTCGCCCCCATCTTCCCGGGTAAACTGACCCTTTTTGGCAGCCGTTTGTCCGCCGACAAAGACAATGCTTTGAAATTGACGGGTATGGACATCAATCTCAATACAGGCTGTCCCACGGGGATTGGTGCCATCCTCCTCACGGCTGTCAATATGGGCCGGAAACCATTCCATCTCCAATGTATACACCGTTTCATTAAACAGATTCACTTTTCTTTGAAAATGATGCGAATATAAATGGTAATCATGAAGGCCTAATGCTTGTTTGGTGAATGTGATTAATTCTTCTGTTTTGTTCAAAACCCTTCACCTCTCATAAAAAACAGTGTCGCAAACGATGACTGACCGCCCTGAGAAGCGGAGTCATTTGCGGTCATCTATCACTATATTATCATCATTATCATCGTTTAAAAAAATGATATGTTATAATAGCGGTTAATTGAAGAAAGACTCAATTCAGTGCAAATAGCAAGGTGGTCCTCCTATGTCTATGAAAAGTATGACTGTATTTTGTGGTTCAAGTACAGGGAATGATCCCATCTATATGGAAGTGGCCAGGGAGTTGGGGCAAAAACTAGCCCATGAACAGATCACGTTGGTCTATGGCGGGGCACAAGTGGGGTGTATGGGGGCGATTGCGGATGCTTGTTTGGCCGCTAACGGGAACGTGGTGGGGGTGATACCGGAAAAACTGAAGCATGTTGAAATTGCCCATCCTGGTCTCACCCAACTCCATGTGGTAAAATCGATGCATGAGCGCAAAGCCTTAATGGCTGATTTGGCCGATGGGTTTGTGGCCTTGCCGGGTGGGGCAGGAACATTGGAAGAATGGTTCGAAGTCTTTACTTGGGCCCAGCTTGGCTATCATCAAAAACCTTGTTGTCTGCTCAATGTGAACCGTTATTTTGATCCGCTCATTGCCATGTTAGATCATATCATCGAACAAGGGTTTATGAAGCCTGCCTATCGTGACATGATTATCATCGCCTCAACCGTTGATCAGTTCATCGATGCTCTTAAGTGCTATGCCCCCCGCCACAAGGCCAAATGGGGTTAAATAAAGACGGCAATAACCCCGGACGTAAACACAATGGTAAGCCCAATTACGGCGATACCCGAAACCAATGCTGTCCCGTATACTAGAGGAGAATAATGTTCCAGGCCGAATCATAGATTAAGGATGTGTTCTACCTTGAAGCAATTTGAACAATCGGATATGTTGAAGCGTTTGCCGGACCAATTTTTTGCCAAGCTCACGGTTAAAGCCGCTCAAGCGATCAAAGATGGATATGATGTCATTAATTTGGGACAAGGCAATCCGGACCAGCCGACGCCGGCCCATATCGTTCAGGCGCTGCAGCAAGCGGCTGAGAATCCACAGACGCACAAATATTCCCTTTTCCGAGGCTACGCTCATGTCAGAGAGGCGATCGCTCGTTTTTATCAGCGGGAATACAATGTGACGCTTGATCCCGATCGTGAGGTGGCCATCCTCTTCGGCGGAAAAATCGGTCTGGTCGAAGTGAGTCAATGTTTGCTTAATCCGCGTGATGTTGCCCTCGTGCCTGACCCGGGTTATCCGGATTACTGGTCGGGAATTGCCATGGCTCAAGCACAGATGGCTTTGATGCCTCTGAGGGCTGAAAATGGATTTCTTCCAGATTACAGAGACATTCCGAAAGACATTCTGAACAAGGCTAAACTGATGTTTTTAAACTATCCGAACAACCCGACGGCAGCCGTCGCCACGCGTTCCTTCTTTGAGGACACGGTCGCTTTGGCGGATCGGCATCATATTTGTGTCGTCCATGATTTCGCCTATGGCGCGCTTGGTTATGACGGTCATCGTCCGCTCAGCTTTCTGCAAATTCCCGGGGCGAAAGAAACGGGGATTGAAATTTACACGCTGTCCAAAACTTACAATATGGCTGGATGGCGGGTGGCTTTTGCCGTTGGAAATGCAAGCGTCATTGAAAGCATCAATTTAATTCAGGATCACTATTTTTGCAGTTTGTTCGGCGGCATTCAGGAAGCAGCTGCCGCCGCACTGTTGGGACCGCAAGATAGTGTGCGTGAGCTGGTGAAGTTATATGAATCGCGTAGAGATGCCCTGATGACCGCTTTAAAGGATATTGGCTGGGAGGCACGGACACCGAAAGGTTCCTTTTTTGTTTGGCTGCCCATACCGAAAGGGTTTACGTCCGCGGAGCTGGCCGACTACTTTTTTGAACAGGTGCACGTCGTCGTTGCCCCGGGGATCGGATTTGGCAAGCAAGGGGAAGGTTATGTGCGCATGGGCCTAGTCAGCGAGACCGAACGATTGCTTGAGGCGGTGCAAAGGATCGGTCAGCTTCATTTGTTTGCATAAGAAGAATAGATATGGTGAAAAAAATTTCATAGATTCGAGCAGAGCGACCAATTGACAGAATCTGCCTGTCCGTGTAATGTAATGGGTAAAAAGGTCTATCCCCTGTGAGGGACCTAAGGCTTGGTGAAAAACCGTGGGGAAAGAATATGTGGCGCTTGACAAAACGATTGATGCCGCTATTGAAAAAGGATTGCGTGAAACGGGCTGGTCTTTGTCTGAAGTGAAGGTCGAAGTATTGGATGAAGGCCAAAAAGGTTTGTTTCGCAAACGGCCGGCCAAGGTTCGCTTGACGAAACGGATGAGTTCCTCGAACCCGATTCCAGCGAATCCCGCTCCATCGAATCCGGTTCCATCTGCGCATGCTCAAGGGAACGACTTTGTGACAGCCGACAAAACGGCCATTTTGTGGGAGAACGGGATGCTGTCGGTTGCCGAAGAATGTTTTCAGAAAACCGTTTCTATCGTCCCGCCCGAACATGTCCAATTGTATTTAAACGGTCAACCACTTCAAAAACCGGCCATGATACAAAACGGCGATGAAGTGTCTGATCTGCTCTCCGGTGATATCGACGGCTGGCTGGACATTCAAACGGCGCAAAACGGTTTGGAAGCGAGCATCGTCCTGAAAGAGAATGCCAAGTATAAGCTGAAGCTTCAAGTCAAAGAGACGATGGAGCATATCGTCGTCAGTTTTGTAGAGCAGAAGAGGGAGGATTTCCCTTTTTCCGTGGAGGACATCGTCGAATATGCTCGAGATAACGGCATTGTCTACGGAGTGGACAGTGCTTCTGTTGAACAGTGGTTAAAAAATACCGACAAAGACCGACCGTGCGTCATTGCCAGAGGGAAAGAGAAAAAAGACGGGAAGCCGACTCAGTTTGTCACATTGTTTGAGACAAATGCTCATCAAAAGGAAAAACATGAACAGGAAGGCGTGGTTGATTGGTTTCGTCTTCAGGATATACCTAGTGTCGATCCCGGACAAAAAATTTTGGAAATCATTCCGCCGACGGATGGAGAGGACGGGATGAATGTATTTGGAAAGCCAATCAGCGCGAAAGCCGGAAAAAACATCGCCGTCCGATTGGGTAAAGGCGTCACTTTAAGCGAAGACGGACGCTATGTGCTGGCCGACACCAATGGGCGTCCTGAATGGTATCCTCCCCGCATCAGTGTGCATCATGTGCACATAGTCCAGGATGATCTTGATTTGGAAACCGGAAGTATTAAATTTGACGGGGATGTTCTGGTCAGCGGAGATGTATTGGAGGGTTTGAGCATTGAAGCGACAGGCAACGTCGAAATCAAAGGGTCGGTGATGAAGGGGAAGATCAAGGCCGGGGGACATGTCACCGTCGGCAAAAATATTATCAATAGTGAAATTTTAGCCGGGGGAGATGCCACGGAAATGGTTTTCCTTCTTGAACAGACTGAGAATATTCTAAATCGATTGCATTTTATTGAGCAAGTGTACGATCAGCTGCTTCAGTCTGCGTCAAGCCGAACCGAAAAAATGACTCAGATGAATTTTGGACAGTTTGTTAAACTGATTTTGGAAAATAAATTGCCGCATTTGGAAAAAGAGATCAAACAATTTCAAAACGATTATGAATCGGGAACTGTACAACTTGATGAGGCTCGAACATGGATCGACCTCCTAATGAAAAAGATGACGGGACTCGGTCCCCTTTCCATGAAATCTATGCGGGAGTTGCGCCACCTTTTGCAGCTGGGCGGTCAACTCAGTCAAATCTTGCAGGAGTCTGTTCAGTATTCTCAGGATTTTTTATCCAGTTATGTGCACAATTCAACTGTTAAGGCAAGCGGAAACATTCAGGTGAAAGGAATGGGCGCATACAATTCGTTCCTCTATGCGGGGAGAAAGATTCACATCGGTGGAAAAACGGGTGTTGTTCGAGGCGGGAGTCTGCAGGCTGGAACAGGTGTTTCCGTGAAAGAATTGGGCGGGCCGGGCGACGTGAAAACAACAGTTCATGTCGAATCCGCTGACGGGTATGTTGAAGCGGCTTCAGTTCATCCAGGGGTGCTCATTCGTATTCGTGATTTGACCCATCAAATCCAGCGTTTTGACGAGCATGTACGCTTTGAATTTCAAGCGGATGCCAATAAAATCGTTACGCTCCATTAGCGAACCATGGTATAATCGTAAACATACAACATTAATGCGCTAAAGGAGCGGTTATCCTTCATGAGCAAGAAACAAGTTCTTGGCATCATCTACGGGGGGAAATCCAGCGAGCATGAGGTGTCCTTGCGCACGGCTTTTTCCATTTTGGAAGCTGTTAATTATGAAAAATGGATGGTCATCCCTGTATACATCACGCTTTCAGGCACATGGATCGAAGGGGAAAGGCTGACAAGTTCGCCGCAAAAAGTGGATCAACTGCGTTTGCAGCCTGCGGACTCATCAGGAAATATATTCGAGTTGGCCAAAGAGGTCCATATATTTTTTCCCGTCGTTCACGGTCCATATGGCGAAGACGGCACGTTGCAAGGCATGTTGGAAATGCTTGACGTTCCTTATGTTGGCTCCGGTGTTTTAGGCTCGGCGTTGGGCATGGATAAAGTGAAAATGAAAGAAATTTTTGCCATGCACGGCTTTCCTCAAGGGGATTTTTTGGGTTTGAAACGTCAGCAGATTAGAGAGCAGCTTTCTGTTGTCTGTGAACAGGTGGAAAGCAGGCTTTCCTATCCTTGCTTTGTCAAACCGGCCAATCTCGGTTCCAGTGTCGGTATCAGTAAAGCGAAGGATCGCCGTCAGTTGGAAGAAGCTTTGATTTTGGCTGCACAATATGATCAAAAAGTGATCGTTGAACAGTTTATTGATGGACGGGAAATTGAAATCGGCGTCTTAGGCAACGACAATCCTCAAACATCGGTCGTGGGAGAGATTGTGACGGCCGGTGAATTTTACGACTACGCCGCTAAATATAAAGACACAGGCACCAAACTCGAAATACCGGCCCGCATTCCCGACGATGTCGCTCGGCGTATTGCAGAATTGGCCAAAAAGGCCTTTTTGGCTTTAGAATGTTCGGGACTCTCGCGGGTGGATTTCTTTTGGAATGAACAAGCCGATCAGCTGTATGTGAATGAAATCAATACGATGCCCGGATTTACCCCTTTCAGCATGTATCCGCTGCTGTTTAAAGAAGCAGGTATCACTTATCCGACGCTGATTGAAGAGTTGATCCGCTGTGGCTTGCAACGGTTTGAGGAGAAAAAACAAAATCAAGTGCATGCCGAAAGTTTAGACTAATGCAGCAAGGGTGAACCGCCCTGATCTTACAGCGGTTCACCCTTTGTTGAATTTTGCTCTGGATAGTTTGTTTATTCTCTTTCGGCTTCCGTTTGTTGGAGGTGACGAATGACTTCTTCAAGGGCCATGCCTCTTGATGCTTTAAAGAGGATGGCATAAGCGTCATTGAGATAAGGCTCTAAGTGTTCGATCACTTCTCGCTTATTTTCTGCGTGCATCCCCCCGGCGACGTCGGCAATGACGGCTGCTTGCCTGCCTATGGTCAACACCGTCATATTCAACTTTTGCAAGTGGTAACCGATTTCTGCATGGAGCCGTTCAGCTTCTTCCCCGAGTTCAAACATGTCCCCTAAAACGACCACTTTTTTCCGCTGTGGATAAATTTGACTGAACGTGTCGATCGCCGCTTTCATCGATGTCGGACTGGCATTATAAGCATCATTGATCAAAATGCTGCCGCCAGGACCTGGGATGATTTGAAATCTCATGTCTGAGATTTTCAAGCTCAACAATTGTTCCTTGATCTCTTCCAGCGTACAGCCAAAATGATGGGCGATGAAAGCGCCGGGTAACAAGTTGGAGACGTTATGCCTGCCAAACATGGGCAGCAAACATGAGACAGACTCGTTGCCGATATGAAGCTTGAAGATTGTTCCCTGCTCGGTATATTTGATCTCTGTGGCATATACGTCAGCCTGTCGGCGGATGCTGTAGCTGATGATTCGTCCGCTATATTTGCGGGTGAGGTTCATGACAAATGGATCGTCCTGATTGAGAAGAACAAATTGGTCAGGATCGGTATGGGGTAACAATTCTCCTTTAGCCTCGGCAATTTTTGCTTGAGAGCCGAAATATTCGATATGGGCATCGCCGATATTCGTGATGATACTGATGGACGGTTTGGCCATTCCAGCCAGGAAATCTATTTCTCCGGGATGACTCATGCCCATTTCCAGCACGGCGGCTTCGTGCTTTTGTTTAATTTGCAGCAAAGAAAGCGGAAGTCCGAGATGGTTGTTTAAGTTTTTATAGGTTTTAAAAACATTCAGCTTTTTGGCTAAGAGATGAGCCAACATATCTTTGGTCGTCGTTTTTCCGTTGCTTCCCGTCACCGCGATGACGGGGATCTCCAGCTGTTGTCGATAGGCTTGGGCCAAATGTTGAAAAGCTTTCTCCGTATCTCGCACAAGAATTAAAGATAAATCCTTGATCTTTTGAGTTTGACTCTCCGGTTTGGAAATGAGCGCCGCACCAGCCCCTTTGTCTAACGCGTCATGCAAGAAGATATGACCGTCGCGAGCTCCTCTCGTGAGAGCGATAAATAACCCTTGGGGTTCTATTTTTCTCGAGTCAAAGTGGACCATGCTTATCGGAGAAGAGGGGTCTCCCTGGAGGAGCTGCCCATCTGTCATTCGTACGATTTGCTCAACAGTGAACGCCATCGGTTCCACCTTTCTCATTTTCATCAGTCATTGCCAAGTTAAACTCATCTTACCATTTTCGTTGAGTAAAGAAAAGAATGTATACAAGAAAAAAATAATGAACTCTGGGCCGGAAATCCAAGATTGTGGATAAAAATATACACAATATTTTTGTTGATTTGGAGCGAATTTTGTCCGTTCTTCACAATTTATCAACAAGATAACCACAAGCGGCTGTGGATAAATCGAACGCTTGTTCTGATACATGGATGATGATAAAATATGTATACATTCTAATGTGAGGTGAGGAGAAATGAAGCGACTTACCGACACAGAATTAGTGGAAACGTATTTTAAGGCTAAGCAGGCCAAATGTTCAGAAGAGTTTCTGTTGCTTTTATTGGCAGAAATGAAAAGAAGAGGCATTTCATTGCAACTGATGCCTCAGGTTTGAATGGAATCTCGTCGATATGAGGAAATAAAGAGCTACTCAAAAAATTGAGTAGCTTTTTTGTTACTTTTGAGAAGCTTTTTTGTTTTTATTGAATAGCCATTTTGTTGTCATTGAGTGGCTTTTTGTTGTTTAGGAAACGATAGGTTTTTTGTTTCCCGCAAACGTCGCTTTTATGATCGAGCTGGTTCACGGTCCCTAAACAGAAGGGAAATGGCATAAAGCCCGGCAATACCAACGAGTGTATAAATGATTCGGCTCAGCCAAGACTCTTGGCCGCCAAAGATGGTAGCGACTAAATCAAATTGGAATAAACCAATGAGTCCCCAGTTAATCGCACCGATGATGACTAAAATGAGCGCTAAACGGTCCATGTGTTCCACCCTCTCTGAATGAGTTTTCATCATTAATTTGGACCGTTTTTGACATATTATACATCTTTTTGTTCATTTTTCGGCGAAGTGGACTCAGAGCGATCTTCCTCGTTGGATACGGTTGTTTCAATGTTGTGCTGTTCATCGTCTTCAGCGCTTAACTGTAAGCCATTTTCTGCATCTTTTTCTTCCGGTCCTTTTTTTGCTTCGGATTCCTCTGTTTCCTGTAAGTCCTCCCCGCCCATGTCTTCCAGGCTCTCTTCGGAATCGGACGTGTCGGCTTCATCGATTTGAAACTTGTTGACTTCCTCCATCAGCTGCTGAGCCAAATCCTGCAATTGCTCCGCTGACTGGTTGACTTCTTCAATGGCAGCCAATTGATTTTCACTGGATGCGGCCACCTGTTCGGCTGAAGCGGCCGACTCCTGGGAAATGGCACTGATATCTTGCATGGCTGAAATGAGTTGTTCTGAAGATGTGTTTACTTCTGACAGTGAATGTTGGACCTGCTCAACCCGATTTTCGATCAAGCTGACTTGATCGACAATGTCATCGAAAGAAGAGCGTGTTTGTTCAACGGCATCCCCTTGCTTTTCGCTAAATTCATCCAGCTGACCCGCTTCTTCGCTTAAATGCTGCATCTGGGCATTCATCTGTTTAATGACTTCGTGTATATTTTTGGCTTCGCCTTTTGTTTTTTCAGCCAGTTTGCGCACTTCATCGGCAACAACCGCAAATCCACGTCCCGCTTCACCGGCGCGGGCCGATTCAATGGCCGCATTTAGCGCGAGCAGATCCGTGCTGTCGGAAATATCTTCAATTGTGGAGACAATGTCCAAAATTTGCCTCGACTGATTGGATACTTCATGAATGTTGGCAATCAACGTTTTGGCCAATTCAATAAATTCTTTCGACGTTTGTTCCAGATCGTTGACAATATTTAAACCTTCTTTTCCTTTTGTGGAAGATATACCGGCCTGTTCGGCAATTTGCTGAGCATGTTCGTTCACCGTTTCCAATTGGCTGGCCATGGCATCAATTAAATTCGATCCGCGTTCCAAATCGGATGATTGATGTTGAGCTCCCTTGGACACTTGCTCAATCGCCTGATTGACTTCATGTGTTTGGGCCGTTGTTTCCTGGGAAACGGCTGCCAGCGTATCGGAAGAAGCGGACAATTGTTGAGAGGCCTGTTGCACCTGGCGAAAAGCGTTTTGAACTTGTGCGGCCATATCATTGAATGTGCGGGCCAGAAGACCCATTTCATCTTTCGTCGTGTCGTCCACGCGGTAAGCCAGGTTTCCGGAACCAATGATTTTGGCCCCTGTTTGTAAACGGTTGACGGAATTCGAAATGGAACGTGTTGTATATATGCCGATAAAGATCAAAACGATCAGGGCAATGATGTTTATCGTGATGACCGTCGTGTTCAGGCGGCTCATCACTTGATCTTTTTGGGCCTGAATGGCGTTGTATTCTTCTTCCAAGATTTGTTCGATATTGGCAATCTCCCCTTCCATGTTGCTGATAATACTGTTAAAGGCTGTATCGGCTGCGCCTTGTTCCACATACAGATCCATGATTTCATAGAAATGATCCCGATAATTGGCCAGAAGTCCGAGCAAAGTTTCTTTTTCCTCGGTGGTGTATGTGCTTCTTTCAGCGATCATTTCTTCAAGGATGTCGACGCGCTCACGGAAAGGACTCATCGCCGGAATGGCATCGCTGATGAAATCTTTAATCAATATCTCCATTTCTTGGAAGATGACTAAAATCTCCCTGTCATTTTTTTCACTGACGAGTGTCATAAACTGTTCAGCCGTTTCTAGCAATTCGCCTCTTAACCCTTGCGTGTAGTCCAAACCGATTTTCTGCTGGGTGGAGACGAGTTGTTGAAAACGTTCTTCATACATCGTCGAGTTTTGGATCAAAACCCGCGTACTCCGTTCGATGTCTTTGTGTTCCACTTGCTGAGACAGCTGTTCGGTCAATGATCTGAGATGGTTCATCTGTTCCTCTACGACTTCCACATGGGCCATATCACCGGTGTCCATAAACTGCAAATCGTTCACGCGGGCCACATTGGCGTCGCGAATGATTTCCTTGCCCATGTTGGTGGATTCCGTCACATTTAATACTTGTTCCTCTGCTTTATTCAGTTGGCTAAACGTGTAGTAAGCCGTTCCAAGTACAGACAGCAAGCCAATGATGGCGATGCCGATAATCAGGAAAATTTTATTGCGTATTGACATAGACGATACCTCCCCAATGATTCACTAAGGTATATATCGTCAAATACGCGTCTGTTTTCCAGTCCTTTCCATAAAAATGGGCGCCTGACAACGATGCTCACTGACGGGATACTACTCACTGACTGGTTAAGTTTTTTATTCGCTTAATCAATAGCGGCATTTCATCTTCAGCAATGGTTCGAAAGTCTAACAGGTAGCGATCCTGCTGGATGCGGCCGATGACCGGAAAGGGGGCTCGTCGCAAACGGCGGCTAAAATCGGCTGCATTTTCATGATGAGGTTCGATCTCAACGCCCCATGAAGGTAACGTGACTTCGGGCAGCGTTCCTCCTCCGACTTCGGCTTCAGTACGAATGAGCCGGCATGAACATTCGGCGGCTCCCAATTCATTGATAAATGTTTCAGCTTTGCGTTTGATGTCTTCTTCCGGTTGTAAAATCATACGTAACGTCGGTATTTCACGAACGGCTTTTTCGGGATTCAAGTACGCCTTTAATGTGGCGTGCAGTGCGGCCAAAGTGAACTTGTCCACGCGAAGCGAACGCATCAACTGATTCTTTTTCAGGCGGTCAACATATTTCTTTTTCCCGGCGATGATTCCCGCCTGCGGCCCCCCGAGCAGCTTGTCCCCGCTGAAAGAAACGAGATCGACGCCTTCGCCTAATACCTCTTGAACGGTCGGTTCGTTGCCAATGCCGTAAGGTCTCAGATCAAACAAGACACCGCTGCCTAAATCTTCAAAAACCGGGATTTGGTGGGCATGGGCCAAATCGACCAACTCATCTCCGGGGACGGCAGCGGTAAATCCTTTAATGACAAAGTTGCTCGTATGCACTTTTAAAATAAGTCCTGTCTCAGCGCTGATCGCTCGTTCATAGTCATAAAGGTGTGTTTTGTTTGTCGTACCGACTTCGACAAGGCGGGCTCCGCTTTCCTTCATGATTTCAAATATGCGGAAAGAACCGCCGATTTCCACCAATTCTCCCCGGGAGACGATAACCTCCTGATTTTGAGCCAATTCTTTTAAAACGAGAAACACGGCGGCTGCATTATTGTTACAGACGAGGGCTGCCTCCGCGCCGGTCAGACGGCAAATTAATCCCTCGACAATATCATGTCTGGAACCACGCTGACCTGAGCGAAGATCAAACTCCAGGCTGGAGTAATGCGAGGCGACCGCATGGAGGGCTTGAATCGCCGGCTGGCTTAATTTGGCCCGTCCCAGATTGGTGTGCAGGATGACTCCCGTACCATTGATTAACGGCGTTAAAGGGGAGTCAATCAAGGCAGCAATTTGTTCCTGTAATGTTTGTAAAACGGTGTCCAGGACGTTTTCATTCGGTTCAACCTTCCCTTCCAGGATGGCGGTTCTCATCGCGTCAACACTTTCCTGACAACATAAAGTAACCCATTGCTTGCTCAAGTCCCCATCCTTGATGAATTGCTGTACCTGATCATGCTGCAGAAGGTCATGGACGGAAGGAATTTGGCGTAAAAGCTTGCGTTGATTATCATCCATGGCGTACAACCCCTTTCCTAATCGGTCTGATGAAGACCGGTCAAAAATCGACAATGTTCGTTTAGTCCCTTTATGAATGGCTGCTGTTATTATATAATAAACTCATAAGAATGAAAAAACGAACCTTGTCAGTGCGAAAGGAGTTCCATCATGGCCGGGAAAGACATCAACCACCGCAAATACGACAAAATCCGTTTTGATATAGATGACGAAGATGTGATTCTTGTTGACATTTTGGAGACAATACCGTATGAGTATGCTGGAAAAGAGATGGAAGTGACCATTCCGACGACCGAATTCACATCGGTTTGTCCCTGGTCGGGTCTTCCGGATTTTGCCGCTTTACATATTCATTATGTGCCCGATGAAACATTGATTGAAATGAAATCATTGAAATATTATTTGACTTCCTATAGGAATGTCGGGATTTATCAAGAACATGCCACACAGCGCATTTTAAAAGATCTTGTCAATGTTTGTCGTCCGGTGCGAATGAGAGTGGAGGCACACTGGAATGAACGCGGCGGGCTGGGGACCCACACGGTAGCCGAGTATGTGCGAGAGAATGAACAAAGTTGTCCGTAGTTTGGCAGCTTTTTCTGTTTTGCCGATAAAAAAGATTTGTGTTGCCCTGATCGCGTGATGGATAGGAGGCTGATGATGAAAACGACTGAAGTGCGCAAGGCGTTGGAGGCATCTTTGCACGAAAAAAATTGGCGGACAACGTGGGATAAGGATCAGGAGAAAATCCGGGTCCACCTTCCGCTGGCAGACAAACCTGTCGAAATTTCAGTGCCGCAATTGATTCAACGGCTGAAACATGAGCGGCGCTCTCCGGAACAGGTGATACAAGAGGCGGTCAAGCAAATTCAAATTGTGCATGACTCCATGGAACAAAAACAGAAGCTCAATTTGACTGAAAGGGAGCAGCTTATTTTTCCAGTGATGCGCAGTGCTTCGTTTCCAACGGAAACAGCTGATGGCAATAAACTGGTTTTTGAGGACCATACAGCAGAGTCCCGAATTTATTTTGCCGTCGATTTGGGGAAAAGCTATGCATTAATCGATGAACATATGTTGTCAGAAGCCGGTTGGCAGCCTCAGGAACTGAAGGAAAAAGCCTTGTTTAATTTGCGTGGTTTGACACAAACGGCGAAACTGGATGTCGTCCAGGATAATCATTTTTATTTTATCAGTCCGAAAGATGGATATGCGGCCAGTCGCATTTTGAATGCCCCCCTTTTGCAAGCGTACGCCCAAAAAGCGAAAGGGGATTTTTGTCTGAGCATCCCGCATCAAGATGTTCTCATTTTGGCCGATCTTCGTAATGATAACGGTTATGATGTGCTGGGACAGATGACCATGCATTTTTATCGTCACGGGGATATGCCCATTACCCCGCTGCCTTTTCAATATAAAGGGAGTACCCTTGAACCCATTTTCATTCTGGCCAAACGCAGACCCGGGAAATAGCTCACTGAAGCAATGGTATCATGGTTGTCAGAGATAAGACTTACGATTATTGGGGGGACAAGTCATGAATGTATATTACAACTTAGAGGGAATCGGAGACGTATTAATTATTGAATTTAAGGGGGAGAAACGGGGTTTGCGTACATATAAGAAGATGGGAGATGTCGTGCAAATATTAGGGCCGGATGAGGAAGTATGGGGTTACAACATTTTCCGTATTTCCGAAAAAAAATTGCGTTTGGATGAGTCTGGTCCCGTTGAATTGGATTCATATGTCGTTGATCGCATTGAAGACATTTTGCGTGAGAACGGTTTTGATGAAAAAATAGAAGTCGATTTAACCCCGAAGGTTGTCGTCGGTGAGGTTGTTGAGCTTCGTCCGCATCCGAATGCAGACCGCCTAAAGGTTTGCATCGTTGACGTGGGGGACGAACAATTGCAAATTGTCTGCGGAGCGCCTAATGTCCAAGAAAATCAACGAGTTGTCGTGGCCAAAATCGGGGCTGTGTTACCCGGGGGCCGCGTCATCAAAGAAAGCGAACTTCGCGGCGTTCCTTCCTACGGGATGATCTGCTCTGCCCAAGAATTGGGATTACTTCATGCGCCAAAAGAAAAAGGCATTCTCGTCTTGAATACGACGTACCAAATCGGTACCGAATTTCAGTATGAGGAGAAGCAAGATGCCAATATTTGACCGATTCAAGGAGCTTAAATGAAAGTGAATCAGTTACATATTCGAAAAGTGAACATACGGAAATTGCGAATGAAACTGAAGTCCCCCTTTACCACCAGCCTCGGCACGCTCACGGAACGGGAATTTCTGCTGGTTGAGGTTCAGGAAGAAGATGGAGGCATCAGCGGTTGGGGGGAATCGGTGGCTTTCAAGTTCCCTTCGTATACGGAAGAAACGGTGCAAACAACGGAATATGTGCTGAAAGAATTTTTGTTGCCGATTGTGTTTAAGGAACCCATTGGCCATCCGGACGAGCTTCTGACGAAATTTGCGGTCGTTAAACGCCATCATATGGCCAAGGCGGCCGTCGAAGGCGCGGTTTGGGACTTGTATGCCAAGAAACATCAGCTCCCACTAGCGAAAGCTTTGGGCGGAGAAAGAAAAAGTATCCACGCCGGCATCAGCATCGGTCTGCAACGATCCATCGATGATTTGTTGGCATGCGTGCACAAATATTCTCGTGCAGGGTATCAAAGATTCAAAATCAAGATTCAACCGGGCCAAGATGTCGACGTTCTGCGGGAAGTGCGGCGGCACTTTCCGGATTTGAAGCTGATGGCTGATGCCAACGCGGCTTATACGCTGGATGATGTGCACCGGTTGAAACGACTGGATGATCTGGACTTGATGATGATTGAACAACCATTGCCGGATGATCATCTGGTCGATCACGCGCGCTTGCAACGCCACATCCAAACACCGATTTGCCTGGATGAGAGCATTCATTCGCTGGAAGATGTTCGAACCGCCGTTGAACTGGGCAGTTGTCAAATTGTGAATATTAAACCCGGACGTGTCGGGGGCTTGAGTGCCGCCCGGAAGATTCATGATTATTGTCTGTCAAAAAACATCCCCGTGTGGTGCGGGGGGATGCTGGAGTCCGGGGTTGGCCGAGCCCAAAATATCGCCCTTGCGGCTTTGCAAGGCTTTACGCTGCCGGGGGATATCGCGTCTTCTTCCAGATACTGGGAACAAGATATTGTTGAACCGGAAGTGAATGTTGACAATGGAACGATTTCCGTACCTACCAAACCGGGGATCGGTTATACCGTCAACAAAGATGTCATCGAAATGTATACGGAATCGATGGAAAGTTTTTGTCAGTGATGTGATTGTGTGGTTGCAAGACTTGTGGAAGGGATCTCTGCTGCGGATGACACATGGATGCTGCCGATCTGCCTGAATGTTCGTTGAATATCCTCCGGGTATATGGTACATTGTTGAATGAATCATACATATTATTCAGACTGTTGGGAAAGGAGAACCGAGATGAATTTTGCCCGATTTACAGTTGGCCGGGACAAGGACGAACGAGCAGGGGTTGTCACAAATGAGACAGTGAAAGAAATTCGAGGGGACATATTCACGGAATGGGAGTACACAGGGAATACATTCGCCGTTGAACAAGTTCGGTTTCTGGCTCCGCTCGTCCCCCATTCGATCATCGGCATCGGCGCCAATTACCTTGCCCCGGGACAAGTCAGACCTGAAACATTGCCGGAAATTCCCGTATTTTTCTTCAAGCCGCTCACTTCTGTCATTGGAACCGATGAAGACATCGTCATTCCTCCGGCGATTGATGAGGTGAAATTTGAATCCGAATTAGCGGTGATCATCGGTAAAGAAGCCTATCAAATCAAGGAGTCGGAAGTATCGGACTATATTTTCGGTTATACGATCGGTAATGATGTGACGGCGCCGCAATATTTCCATCCAGACGGACACTGGACCATCGGTAAATCATTTAAAACGTTCACCCCGCTGGGCCCCGTGATTAAAACGGATCTTGACCTTGCAAATATTAGAATCCAGGCGATTCACAACGGTGAAATGAAACAAGATGGAACGACCGATTTGATGATTATTTCCATTCCCCGTATGATCGCCTATCTGGCCAATGTTTTTCCGTTAATGCCCGGGGATGTCATTCTGACCGGTGCTCCGACGGGAGCGGATTTTTTGAAAAAAGGCGACGTCATTGAATGTACAATCGAAGAGATTGGCGTATTGAGAAACAAAGTTAGATAAGAGCTCAATGAAAAATCGGCGGAATGTTGGATTCAAGGGGACACGGCTTTGGACGAAGAGGAATATGTAAAGAGGGGGAGACAACATCCCCCTCTTTATTATGGACTCAAATGGATCGGTGGAATCAGCCATATCGAAAGCTATGCACTGACACGTTTTTCATCTTCAAAAATGCGTATACCCTTCCAGCCGCCGAAAAAGTAATACAATGTAGCAACCAGACTGCTGATGATCAAACTTGTGCCGATTCCGTAAGCAATGCCCGTTTCGCCTAACCATTGTCCGAAGATGTATGTCAGTGGGTAACGCAAGGCCCAGAAAGAAATCAAGTTGAGCACGAGGACTTGGAACATCGCGCCTGAGGCGCGGACCACTCCGTTGAAAACAAAGTTCAAGCACAGAAACGGAAAAAAGTAGGCGACCGTTTGCAAATACATAATGCCGAATTGAACCGTATCCGGATCAGCGACGAACAGCCGCACGAGCCATTGGGCGCTGAAAAAGACGATCGTACTCATCATTAAAGAAACGATGAGGATCATGATGCAGGCATGATAGGTGATCGATGATACCCTCTCCCAGCGGTTGGCCCCGATATTTTGACCGGCCATGCTCGTGACTGCAGAACCGAGGGTCATCGCCGGAAGCATGACCAAACTTTCTATTCTTTGGGCTGCCCCGAAACCGGCCACAGTATGTTCTCCAAATGACGCGACAACAGACATGATGGCCATACTGCCCCCGGAAATGGCCATCATCTGCAAACCGCCGGGCAGACCGAGTTTGAGAATGGGCTTTAAATAACGTTTGCTTGGTTTGTGCGGCACCTTGAAAGGCACTTTGTTGCCCCGTATAGTGTAAACAAGGCCGAATATGAATGCCGCACTTTGGGCGACAACGGTAGACAGTGCCGCCCCGTGAATGCCGAGTTCCCACCAGGAAATCATGATCGGGCTCAACACGGCGTTGAGGGAGACGGCCATAGCGACGAAAAACATGGGTGTCCGGCTGTCACCGACTGCTCTGAGCACGGTGCCGATGAAATTATAGCCGAAAAGAAAAACGATGCCCAGAAAGTTAATCCGCAAATACGTTTGGGCGAGAGGGAAAATTTTTTCAGGCGTGCCGAGCAAAGACAGAATCCAGGGCGTCATCACGAAACCCAGCAGACCCAGACCGACGGCCAGGAAACCGAGGACGACAACGAAAGCGTTCAACGACTGTTTTAATCCTTCTTCGTCTCCGGCCCCTTTTCTTTGAGAAAGGACGGTTAATGTCGCGCCATTAATGCCAATAATAAAAGAAAGGACGGTAAAAATAACGGTTGTAGACAGGGCGACCGCCCCGAGCGCATGCGCTCCAATCAAATTACCGACCCATAAACTATCAATGATTTGGTAGGAAGATTGTAATAAATTGGTGAGGAAGATTGGCCATGAAAAAAGGAGCATTTTCTTCGGAATGCTTCCTTGAGTGAAATCGAGATCTGTCCGTCTGATTTTCATTGTTGTCACCTTATTTCTAGGTCATGCACTTACGGGCATGACATCATCCTTTCACCAACTTCACATCCTCAATCCTATTATACGCTGAAACGCAAAGAAGAGAAAGATGCTTTAAAATAATATTATAGTATGATATGTTTAGAGTATAGTATGAAAAAATTGAGGACAAAATTTTGGAATTATGTAGGAGATAAACGATGGCGTTTCAAAATTTGAGTGAACAATTATTTCATGCGCTCGGTCGGAAAATTGTTCAGGGAAAAATTAAGCCTGGTGAACATTTACCCAAAGTTGAATTATTAAGCGAAATGAACGGCGTCAGCCGTACAGTTGTCCGGGAAGTATTGAAAGGGCTTGCTGCCAGGCGCCTGATTAAATCGTATACAAAAATCGGCACTGTTGTTCAACCCCGTTCAAAATGGCAATGGTGGGATCCCGATGTTTTGTCCTGGGCGGCAGAGGCCGAAAATAACCAAACGTTTTTACTGCAATTGACCGAAGTCAGGCTGGCCATTGAACCGGCTGCCGTCGAACTTGCGGCCAATAATGCAACGGAGAAAGATATTCAAGAAATCAAAAAGCGATACGAACAACTGGAACAAGCTTTTGGGGATGAACCAAAGTGGGTCGAGGCCGATTACGAATTTCACAGCAGTATTTTAGCCGCCTCCCATAATGAATTGATGCTCAGCTTACTTGATACGTTGCGCAAAGCGCTCGAGAAAAGTCGTCAAACGACAATCCATGTTATCCATCAACATTCGCCCTCTGCGTACGAAGAGGTGATTGTCCGCCACAAAAAAATTATGGAAGCGGTTTGTCGCGGCGACGGGGCAACCGCACGTGTCCGAATGAAGGAGCTTTTGGAACGCGTCTCTCAATTGATCGTCAATGCGAGCGAATGAATCGCTAAATGCCGATAAATGCTTTCGAAACAATGATCCAAATAAAAAGTTTTTTAATTTATCATATTTATCATAAGTGATTGACAATTTAATTAATAATATTATATGATTTCTGTGAAGGGACATTATTCACGTTACGAGGCCATGTTTCACTTGCAGTTTCAAGGCCATGTTTCACTTGCAAGTGATCGATTTGTTTAAAGGAGTGATGATTTTGTTGAAAGTTTTCAGACTCGGTTATGTTGAT
>CALBTX010000232.1 GCA_937967685.1 uncultured Bacillaceae bacterium
ATAAGGAGGATTTTAACGATTCTGAATGGGATGAAATCCAAGTTCCAAGCAATTGGCAAATGGAAGGGTACGGGATGCCAATTTATCTTAATCAATATCATCCTTGGCAGGGGTATGGGAGAATCGCTCCACCCGAAGTTCCTACAGAATTCAATGATGTTGGTTCCTACCGTCACAGATTTACAGTCCCTGAAAACTGGCAGGATCGCCGTATTGTCATTTCCTTCCAAGGGGTAAAATCAGCTTTCTATGTTTGGGTGAACGGTCAAAAGGTAGGTTACAGTGAAGATAGTTTTTCCCCAGCAGAATTTGATATAACCGATTATGTTAAAGAGGGGAACAATAATCTCGCTGTTGAGGTATATCGCTGGTCAGATGGCGCCTGGCTGGAAAACCAGGATATGATCGATCTGAGCGGTATTTTCCGAGACGTTTACTTATATGCGACTCCAAAAGTCCACATGCAGGATTTTACAGTGAGAACACATCTAGACGATGCTTATGAGGACGCAACTCTGGATCTTAAAGTCGATGTTAAAAACTTCGGCGAACAGACGCCGGGCGAACATCAAATTGAGGCAATGCTTTACGATGCCGATCAAGAACCAGTCTTGGACACACCCGTTACCATGAATGTTAACTTTAACGGGAAGCATGAGGTAACGCTTAAAGCTGATCAACTGGTAGATAATCCAGATAAATGGTCGGCTGAAGACCCGAATCTATATACACTTGTTTTAAGTCTTACAAATAAAAGTGGTCATCTTATCGAAGCAGTTAGTACGAGAGTCGGATTCCGTGAATTCGAAATAGATGATGGGCAAATGAAGATCAATGGACAACCGATCGTATTTAAAGGTGTCAACCGCCATGAAATGGACCCGGATCAAGGTCAGGTCATGACGAAAGAAAGAATGATTGAGGATATTCAATTAATGAAAAAATATAACATCAACGCCATTCGCGTCGCTCATTACCCGTCCCATCCGTTTTTGTATGATCTGGCAGATGAATATGGCTTGTATATTATGAATGAAAGCAACCTTGAGAGCCATAATATGCGGCCCTTTCCCGGTAACAAACCCGATTGGAATGCGGCTGTACTTGATCGGACAAAGTCAATGGTGGAAAGGGATAAAAATCATCCGTCTGTGATCATTTGGTCCATGGGAAATGAGGTTGGTTCAGGGCAAGTTTTCGAAGAAATGGCGGCATGGGTGCGATCGTTTGACCCCACCCGGTTGATTCACTTCCAGCAAGACAACAGTTTGGCTGATATGACGAGTAATATGTATCCAAGTGTGGAGACCGTGGAGAATTACGGGAAATCCGGGAATCAGAAGCCTTACATTATGTGTGAGTATGTACACGCGATGGGTAACAGCGTCGGAAACATAAAGGAATACTGGGATGTCATCGACAAGTACCCGAACCTGCAGGGTGGTTTCATCTGGGATTGGGTTGATCAGGCGCTGACTTGGCCGACACCTGAAGGGTATGAGGAGGAAACATTTTTCTCATACGGCGGCGACTGGGACGATGACTACCCAAGTGACGGCATTTTCTCAGCGAATGGGCTTGTCACTCCTGATCGGACACCCCAACCTGAACTTGAGGAAGTTAAACGCATCTACCAAAATATTGAAATCAAAGGCTTAGCGCTTGAAAATGGTGAAATTGAGATAACGAATGACTATCTCTTCACAAATTTAAATCAGTTTGATGCTACATGGACATTCCTTGCTGACGATAAGGTCCAACAGGAAGGTACACTAAACAAACTAAATATCGCACCTGGTGAAAGTCAAACCGTTACATTACCAATCGAAGAACCGGAATTAATCCCGGGAGTTGAGTATTGGCTGAATGTAAGTTTAACTTTGTCTGACGATACGTCGTGGGCAAAGAAAGGGCATGAAATTGCTAAGCAGCAATTTAAAATCCCGTTTAATACACTCGAAACACCGGAACTTGATACAACAAATATGCCGACGATTCAGGTTGAAGACAATACCGAACAAGTCACCGTAAATGGACAAGATTTTCAATTGGTGTTTGATAAGGCACAAGGTACCATTTCCACATTTAAGTACCAAGATACGGAAATGTTAAAAACCGGACCGATCCCTAATTTTTGGCGAACCCCGAACGATAACGACACGATGAACGGCATGATCAATCGAACGGGCACCTGGCGTGACGCCGGCCGTGACATGCATGTAGACGAGGTTAACGTTAGGGAGATTAACGATAAGGCTGTCAGTATTCAAGTCAACGCTACCCTCCCAACAATGACAGAGTCCCGATATAAAGTGACCTACTTCGTTTATGGTAGCGGGGATGTTGTTGTTCGGAGTACAGTCGTTCCAGGAAATGGTCTTCCAGAACTGCCAGCTTTCGGTATGGAATTAACTCTCCCGAAAGAGTTTGAAAATTTGTCGTGGTACGGTAGAGGACCGCATGAGAACTACTGGGATCGCAATACAGGGGCCGATGTCGGCGTTTACGAAGGTACGGTTGAAGATCAATTTTTTCCATATGTTAACCCTCAGCAAACCGGAAACAAGACGGATGTCCGTTGGGCAACGTTAACTGACGATGATGGTACAGGTCTCTTGATTTCGGGTCTACCCCTGATTGAGGTAAACGCCCTACACTACACGGAAGAAGATCTTGAGCAAGCGAAACATCCTTATGAGTTGACGAAGTTAGAAGATATCATCGTGAATGTGAACGATAAGCAAATGGGAGTCGGAAACAGTTGGGGTGACACGGCTTTGCCGGAATATATGCTTTATGCTGACCAACCGTATTCCTACAGTTACCGTTTGACACCGGTTACGAAGGATATGTCTCCGATGGCGTTAAGCAAAAAACAAGTCAAGCTCGATCTGTTGAAGGACATTAAACTTGACGGGGAGTCGATTGAAGACTTTAACTCAGATGTGAATAATTACGAAGTTATTTTTTCCAAAGGGGTAAGGGATACTGCACCGATCGTTGAAGCCATACCGGTAAGTGATGATATTAAGGTAGAAGTCACACAAGCAGAAGAATTCCCTGGGCAAGCGGTTATTCATGCGACTTCGAAAGACGGCTTTTTGAATGAAACCTATACCATTGATTTTAAGATCGTGCCCTTCTCATATATAAGTGATCTTGATTGGGAAAGCGCGGAAATAGGTTGGGGCACGATTCAAAGAGATCGATCCGTGGATGGGAACCGATTGACCCTTTTGGGTGATGACGGGGAAGTCGTCTTTGAGAAAGGTATAGGCACCCACGCCCATTCGGAGATCGTCTATGACATCGAAGGTAAAGGCTACACAACATTTGAATCCTACGTCGGTGTGGATCGAGAAGATACAAAAGGAACGGTCACATTCCAGGTCTGGGTCGATGGTGAAAAGGTTTATGACAGTGGTAAAATGACCGGAAATACAGTAATGAAGTTCGTCAGTGTCGATATTACCGGCAAGAAACAACTAAAACTCGTCGTCACTGATGCAGGCGACGGTAACGGACACGATCATGCCGATTGGGCGGATGCCAAATTAAAGGCTCCTGAAGGTGCATCGTCAACGAAAGAGATGCAGACACTTATTCAGCGTTTCGCAGAAGATGGAGAGTTTGCAAACGATGATGTTGTCCATGCTTTACAGATTCATTTAACAGCCGTGAGCCGTTTCGAAGAAAGAGAATTAGCGGATAAAATCGTTAAACACATGCAGAACTTTAAACTGCTCTTAGATCATCAAAAAGAACATGCGTTGATTTCGGAGAAGGCCTATAACGCCCTCAAATCCGATGCCGATTCTTTGATTATGACATGGCAATAGTCAGGTATTCCTCTGCGACAGACATGTTGCAGAGGAATACCCTTTCCATGAAAGAAAAACAAACTCATGTAAAGCGGAAAATAAACCGCCCGTGGAGTACGTGGATCCACTCATTGGCACGGATGTTTACTCCCCGGGAGGAGCCATGGGCGAGGCGAATGTTTTTCCGGGAGCGACGACACCGCACGGGATGGTACAATTGAGCCCGGACACGGGTCGACATATTGCCGGTTATTTGTACAGTGACGACCATATCGAAGGTTTTAGTTTTACACACTTTTCTGGAACGGTTTCGGCAATTTCCTGTCAACAGCGACGACAGGTGAACTTCACACGACGGAGAACACGTATAAGTCAAAATTTAACCACGAAGAAGAAACCGCTTCCGCTGGTTACTACAGTGTCAGACTGCAAGACTAT
>CALBTX010000233.1 GCA_937967685.1 uncultured Bacillaceae bacterium
CATGCTTGAAGAAATTGAATGAGGCGACATTTTCCAGGCTGCTAACTCATTTTCCGGGCTACTAAAACTCATTTACCAGGCTGCTGACCAAGAAGGAGTTTTGCTGCGTTCAGTGCATCGACAGGGGAGGATCTGCGAAACATGGATGTTTGGGCCCAATGGGCAGTTGAGATGGTTAAAGGGCTTCCTGCCCTTTTGATTCATCCATTAACTTATGTACTGCTGATCATCATTGCCCTCCTGTGGAGATGGCAAATCAATAGGCAGCGCAGGCTGTTCGGCACCAGACTGCATACGGTCGGGGAAGGTGTACTGCATTCCCTGGCCTACGGTTTGGCCAGCGGGCTTTTGGCATCGATGCTCCTTTTCGTTTTAGGTGCAGTATATTCCCCTGAAGCGATCATGTATTTGTGGCTCATCGCTCTCGTTTTATCCTGTATCCATGTACGCTATCTATGTTTTGCTTATGCGGGGAGCTTATTGGCCGTTTTTGTTCTGGCGGCCCGCTATTTTTCTTTGGAGAGCGGCATGGGCTGGCTGGATGAGTTGTGGGCCGCGTTGAGCACCATCCACCTTCCCTCTTTGTTTGCGCTCGTGGCGGTGTTGCATCTGGCCGAGGGATTCATGATTCGCAGGGCCAAAAACCGTCTCAGTCAGCCGATTTATGTACAGGGGAAACGCGGGCGTTTGGTCGGAGGCTATGACATGCAGTATATTTGGTTTGTCCCCCTCTTTTTATTGTCTGAAGGCGGACAAGCATCCCTTCCCCCTCTTTTTGAAGGATGGCCCCTGTTTTCCGCTTCCCTGCCCTATTTATCCGTATTGTGCTTTCCGGCTGTTTCCGTCTATATGGAACAGACCGTCTCCTCGACGCCAAAACAAAAAGCCGGCCGTACCTCTCTCTGGTTCATCCTTTACGGTCTGCTCTTATTATTGCTCAGTTACGCCGCCGTCTACGTTGAAGAACTGCTGATCGCAACAATTCTTTTTACCTGTTTGGGCCATGCGGCGCACGGATGGTTCAGCCGTTATCAGGAGCGAAAAAGCGCACCGCTGTTTATTCACCCGGTCGACGGATTGAAAGTGTTGACCGTCATTCCCGGGACACCGGCGGAGGAAATGGGTTTGCAAAGCGGGGAAGTGATTCTAAAGGCCAACGGTATGCCGGTTAGACGGCGGAAACAGTTGTATGCAGCGCTGGCCAGAAACAGAGCATTCTGCAAACTAGAGGTCAGGAATGAAAATGGGGAACAAAGGTTTTTGAACCGTTCCTTGTATGAAAGCGACCACCATGAGTTGGGTATCGTTCTGGTGCCCGATTCAGAAGTGCCTTATTACTTGGAAGGACAAAACGTCAATCTGTGGCGTTTGCTCGGCCAGCAGAGCGGGAAAAAAAGGCCGCTTTCGGCCGGTATGATCGATAAGGGAGCAGGGGATGGACAGAGGCCGGAGACAGAAGATAAAAACGATCGTCCGCTTTTCCCGGCAGATCAACATAAAAACGTTTGAAGACAATGATAATACTTTGAAGACAATGATAATACTTTAAACACAATGATAATACTTTAAAGACGATGATAATACAATGTAGCACAAGCGTCAGGCAGCACAGGCTCGGCACAGGCCGGGCTTCTTATTTTTTAGAACATATATTCGTCTTTTATGTCTTCCTCGCGATCATTTGTGCTATAATTTTAATGGTTGATACAGTGAAGGGGGTTGCCGCATGTTAGAAAAACCTTTTCAATTGGTCTCCAACTATGAACCGCAAGGTGATCAGCCGCAAGCAATCGACAAGCTTGTCAAAGGGATACGGGAGAAGAAAAAGTTTCAAACATTGTTGGGGGCGACGGGAACGGGAAAGACGTTTACGATGGCTCAAGTGATTGCCAGAGTGAACAAACCGACATTGGTCATCGCTCACAACAAAACGTTGGCTGCCCAGCTTCATAGTGAATTAAAAGAATTTTTCCCTCATAATGCCGTGGAGTATTTTGTGAGTTATTACGATTATTATCAGCCGGAAGCTTACATTCCGCATACGGATACGTATATTGAGAAAGACGCGAGCATTAACGATGAGATAGATAAATTGCGTCATTCGGCGACGAGCGCTTTGTTTGAGCGTCGCGATGTCATCATTGTGGCCAGTGTTTCCTGCATATACGGTTTGGGATCGCCGGAAGAATACCGGGATTTGGTGCTCTCCTTGCGCACAAATATGGAGAGAAACCGAGACGATATTTTGCGCAAGCTGGTAGATATCCAATACGTGCGCAACGATATCGACTTTCGGCGGGGAACATTTCGGGTGCGGGGGGATGTCTTGGAAATTTTCCCCGCCTCACGAGATGAAAGGGCCATCCGGGTCGAGTTTTTCGGCGATGAAATCGAACGAATGACGGAAATCGATGTCCTGACCGGCGAAATTATCGGAGAACGGGAACACGTGGCCATTTTCCCGGCCTCACACTTTGTCACCCGCGAGGAAAAAATGAAACGGGCCATTGAGAGCATCGAAGTTGAATTAGCCGAACGCCTGAAAGAATTAAGAGCGGCAAACAAACTGCTCGAAGCCCAGCGGTTGGAGCAGCGCACCCGTTATGATTTGGAAATGCTCAGGGAAATGGGGTTCTGTTCGGGCATAGAAAACTATTCCCGCCATCTGACCGGTCGGCCTCCGGGATCGATGCCGTACACGTTACTCGACTTTTTCCCCGACGACTTTTTGATCATTACGGATGAATCCCATGTGACGATACCGCAAATTCGGGGGATGTATAACGGGGATGCCGCCCGCAAACAAGTGCTTGTTGATCACGGTTTTCGTCTTCCATCGGCGAAAGATAATCGTCCGCTTCGTTTTGAAGAATTCGAGCAGCATATCCATCAAATATTGTTCGTTTCGGCCACGCCGGGGCCGTATGAGTTGGAGCATGCGCCGGAGCCGGTGGAACAGATTATCCGTCCGACAGGACTGTTGGACCCGACGATCGATGTGCGACCTATCAAAGGACAAATTGACGATCTGCTCGGCGAAATCCAAGAAAGGATCAAACGCGATGAGCGCGTGCTGGTGACGACGCTAACGAAAAAAATGGCCGAAGACTTAACCGACTATTTAAAAGAAATCGGGATCAAAGTCCGTTATCTTCATTCCGAGATCAAAACGTTGGAAAGAATGCATATCATACGTGATTTGCGCTTAGGGAAGTTTGATGTGTTAGTGGGCATCAACTTGCTGCGGGAAGGGCTGGACCTGCCGGAAGTGTCACTGGTTGCCATCCTGGATGCCGATAAGGAAGGATTCTTGCGCTCCGAACGCTCGTTGATTCAGACGATTGGACGGGCGGCCCGCAATGAGAACGGTCATGTGATCATGTATGCCGACGAAGTGACCCAATCCATGCGGGTGGCCATTGACGAAACAAAGCGGCGGCGCAAGATCCAGGAAGCGTTTAACGAAAAACACGGCATGACGCCGAAAACAATCGTCAAACCGGTGTATGATGTGATTGAGGCGACCAAAGCGGCCGAAGATGAGGAGCAGTACGAAGCGGCTCCGGATCTTGAGCAGCTCTCCAAGACAGAAAAAGAACAGTGGATCAAACGTTTGGAAAAAGAGATGAAAGAGGCCGCCAAAGCGCTTGACTTTGAACGGGCGGCCGAACTGCGGGATCTGATCATTGAGCTGAAAGGATGAACACTGTGGACAAAATAGTCATTAAAGGGGCACGTGCCCATAATTTGAAAAATATCGACGTCACCATCCCCCGCAATGAACTGGTGGTCTTGACAGGCATGTCAGGGTCGGGGAAATCGTCGCTCGCTTTCGATACGATTTATGCTGAGGGACAACGAAGATATGTCGAATCCCTTTCCGCTTACGCCCGCCAGTTTTTGGGACAAATGGACAAGCCGGATGTGGACTCCATCGAAGGCTTGTCTCCCGCTATTTCCATTGATCAGAAAACGACGAGCCGCAATCCACGTTCAACCGTAGGGACCGTGACGGAAATATATGATTATTTGCGCCTCTTATTTGCCCGGATTGGTCATCCCCATTGTCCGCAGCACGGGATCGAAATTACGGCTCAGACCGTTGAACAAATGGTGGATCGCATTTTAGAGTATCCCGAGCGCACCCGTCTGCAAATTATGGCTCCGGTGGTCAAGGGACGGAAAGGGGAATTTGTCAAATTACTGGAGGATATTCGCAAACAAGGTTTCGTACGCGTTCGAGTGGACGGTGAAATCCGTGATCTGGCTGAAGACATCAAGCTGGAAAAAAACAAAAAACATTCCATTGAAGTTGTTGTCGATCGCATTGTCGTCAAAGATGGCATTCAGGCCCGCCTGTCCGATTCGATTGAAACAGCTTTAAAACTAGCCGACGGGAAAGTGTTGGTCGACGTCATCGGTGAGGAAGAACTTTTGTTCAGTTCCAATTTGGCTTGCCCGGAATGTGGTTTCAGCATGGATGAATTGGCGCCGCGAACGTTTTCATTTAATGCCCCGTACGGCGCCTGCCCACATTGTGACGGCCTGGGGAGCCGGCTGGAAGTGGATCCCGATCTTGTCGTCCCCGACAAAGGATTGTCCCTGAAGGAAGGGGCATTAGCACCCTGGGCGGGAACGTCTTCAAAGTATTACGTACAATTGTTGGAAGCGGTTTGCGACCATTTTCAGATTGACCGGGAGACCCCGTTTGGGAAACTTCCGAAAAAGCAGCAGAACATTTTACTGTTTGGCAGCGGAACGGAGCGCATTGATTTTCGGTATGAAAATGAATTCGGCCAGGTCAGGGAACGCCGGATACCGTTTGAAGGGGTGGTCCCTCATTTGGAACGGCGCTACAAAGAGACCAGTTCAGACTTTATGCGGGAGCACCTTGAAGCTTATATGAGCGAGAAAGTATGTCCTCAATGTAAAGGGGCCCGGTTGCGTCCCGAATCTCTGGCGGTGACGATCAATGGCCGCAATATCGATGAAGTCACCAAATTATCGATCACGGAAGCCAAGCAATGGGTTTCCTCGCTCGAGTTAACCGAGAAAGAAGCGACCATTGCCCGCTTGATTTTGATGGAAATTCAAGACCGTTTAAGCTTTCTGGTCGACGTGGGCCTCGATTATTTGACCTTGAACCGTTCAGCCGGCACCTTAAGCGGTGGAGAGGCCCAGCGCATCCGCCTGGCCACCCAGATCGGTTCCAAATTAACGGGTGTGCTTTATATTCTTGACGAACCTTCCATTGGTTTGCATCAACGGGATAACGACCGCTTGATCAAAACGCTGAAGCATATGCGTGATCTAGGCAATACGTTGATTGTCGTTGAACATGATGAAGAGACGATGCTGGCTGCGGATACGATCATCGATATCGGGCCGGGGGCGGGGGTGCACGGAGGCGAAATCATCGCTCAAGGGACACCGGAAGAAATCATGGCTGACGAGCATTCTTTGACGGGTCAATATTTGAGCGGGAAAAAGTTTATCCCCTTGCCTGCGGCGCGCCGCCGGCCGAATGACAAATGGCTGGAGATCAAAGGGGCTGCGGAAAACAACTTGAAAGGAATGACGACCCGCATTCCTTTGGGCGTGATGACGTGTGTGACGGGAGTCTCCGGATCGGGAAAAAGTACGCTCGTCAACGAAATTTTACTGAAGGCGCTCATGAGGGCCTATTACCGTTCGAAGGTCAAACCCGGCAAACATGAGGAAATCAAAGGGAAAGAACATCTGGATAAAGTGGTTAATATCGATCAGTCCCCCATCGGCCGCACCCCGCGATCCAATCCGGCGACTTATACGGGGGTTTTTGACGATATTCGCGAAGTGTTTGCCCAGACGAACGAGGCAAAAATGAGAGGCTATAAAAAAGGGCGTTTCAGTTTTAATGTCAAAGGCGGGCGCTGTCAAGCATGCAACGGGGACGGGATCATCAAGATCGAAATGCATTTTCTGCCCGATGTGTATGTGCCGTGCGAGGTGTGTAAAGGCAAGCGATACAATCGGGAAACACTGGAAGTGACATACAAAGGGAAAACGATCGCTGATGTGTTGGAAATGACGATCGAAACGGCCCTTGAATTCTTTCGCAACATTCCCCGGATCAAGCGCAAACTGCAAACGCTGTTTGATGTCGGTTTAGGCTATATGCGTCTCGGGCAGCCGGCGACGACACTGTCTGGGGGAGAGGCCCAGCGGGTGAAACTCGCTTCGGAACTTCACCGCCGAAGCACGGGGCGCACATTGTATATTTTGGATGAACCGACGACAGGGCTGCACATTGAGGATATTAAACGCCTGCTGGATGTCCTTCAGCGCCTGGTCGAAAACGGGGATACGGTGCTCGTGATCGAACATAACCTGGATGTGATCAAAATGGCCGACTATATTCTCGATCTGGGCCCAGAAGGAGGCGACCGGGGCGGCAGAGTGATTGCCCAGGGGACGCCGGAAGAAGTGGCTGAAACGGAAGGTTCCTACACCGGAATATATTTGCAGCCGATTTTAGAGCGGGACCGTCAAAGAATGAAACAGATGCTCGTTACTTGACACGGGGCAGGATGAGCACTTCCACCCGCCGGTTTTGTTGTCGGCCTTCAGCGGTATCATTTGGTGCCACGGGGCGGTACTCACCATAACCGGTGGCACTGAAACGGTCGGGCTCGAGCTCATCGTTTTCCAGCAGAATTTGCATAAAGTTAATGGCTCTCATGGCGCTCAAATCCCAATTGGAACGAAACTCGTCATTATGGATGGGGACATTGTCCGTGTGTCCCCCGATGGTGACATGACGGGGGGGATCGGTCACCAAAAGGTTGGAAATCTCCCTGGCCAATGTGCGCGACCCTTCTTTAACGACGGCGCTTCCCGAATCGAAAAAGACCTGATCGGCAATGGTGATCAATAAACCGTCATCCGTTAAATCCGTTTTCAAACTCTCGTTTAAGTCATTGTTCTGTATGTATGTATCGATGTTCCCCTTAATCGCTTCCAACTCGGCAAAATCAAGCTCCTTCGCTGAATTTTCCTCATTTTCTTCTTCTTGCTCCCCTGCTTCCTGTTCATCTTCAGCATGCGCTTCACGCCCTTCCCGGTCATCTTCCTCAGGAATGGGGGTTGGTGGAACGCCGCTTGTATAACTCATGATCCCTCGGCCGCCATCAAAGGCGGCGCTGAACGTTTGCGTCAGCTTTTCAAGCTTTTGGGCGTCGATCGTACTGGCCGCAAATAAAACGACAAATAAGGCAAACAGGAGGGTGAGCATGTCTGCATAAGGAATCAGCCAAGATTCATTCGTCTGGTTCCCGGTACCACGGTTTTTTCTCCGGTTAACCATTGATGTTCTCCCTTTCTCCCATTTCGACTTCATCCAACAGCTGCCGTTCATTGGTGGGCACATACGTTAACAGCTTATCTTCGATCATCCGGGCCGAAACCCCTTCTTGAATGGAGAGAATCCCCTCGATCATCAACTGTTTGACAAAAATTTCCTGTTGGGATTTTCGTCTCAATTTATTGGCAAACGGGTGCCACAGGACATAACCGGTAAAGATCCCCAGCAAAGTGGCGACAAAGGCGGCGGAAATGGCCGGACCCAATGTATCAATATCATTGATATGTCCGAGCGCGGCAATTAAGCCCATCACCGCACCGAGCACGCCCAATGTCGGTGCATATGTTCCGGCCTGGGAGAAAATTTGGGCGCCGGCGGCATGACGATATTCCATCGATTCCAGCTCACGTTCGAGCGTTTCCCGGACGAACTCCGGCGGCTGGCCGTCGATGACCATTTTCATCCCGTGTTTTAAGAACGGATCCTCGATTTCATCGACATGATTGTCCAAAGCGAGCAACCCTTCCCGCCGGGCGATGGTCGTCCATTCTTTGAATTGCGGGATTAATTCCTGTACGGTCGGGATCTTTAGATCGGTAAATAATATGCGGAACAGGGCGGGGAGTTTTTTCAGCTCGTTCATCGGAAAAGCAATGACAACGGCGGCCAGCGTGCCGACTAGAATAATCATGATCGCCGCCGCGTTGAAGAGGATCATTAAACTCGATCCCTTCAAAACCATGCTCAGCGTCACGGCAAGTATACCTAAAATGATTCCTGTCAGTGAAGATTTATCCATTTCAGTCATCCTTTGCTGGTCTTTTTCTGTTATAGTTAATATCGGTTAAATGCAGCGGTAAATTAAGTTCAAAAATAGATTTGTTTCCATAGAAAGGGGATCACTAGCTTCTTTAGAAGGGCGATCACTAGCTTCTTTTTCATGTTTAATGCTAAAATAGAACAGATTGAACTTATTGAGTTTGAGTTTGCGTCTAAAGGAGTTCCAATGATGAGCACACACATCAAGGTCGAAAAGCTGGTGGACCGCTTTCAATTGGAAGTGCTGAGCGGCGAGAAATGGTTGGACCGCAAGATTACGAGGAGCGATATTTCCCGACCGGGCCTGGAAATGGCCGGCTACTTCACCTATTATCCCGCCGATCGGGTGCAGATGCTGGGGCGGACAGAACTCACTTTTTTTCAGGGATTGCCAGCCGAGGCCCGTTCCGACCGCATGCTGCGCCTTTGCCATCCGAAAACGCCGTGCATCTGCATCTCGCGGGGCATGGATGCGCCGCCGGAATTGCTCTATGCTTCGCATAAATACGAAATCCCGGTTTTGCGCAGCTCCTTAACAACCACCTCGCTGATCAGTAAATTTACCCATTACCTGGAGGCCCAGCTGGCTCCCGTGACATCAGTCCACGGCGTGCTGGTTGATGTCTACGGGGTGGGTGTGTTGATTACCGGGGCGAGCGGCATCGGTAAAAGCGAAACCGCGCTTGAACTGGTGAAGAAGGGACACCGGCTGGTTGCTGACGATCATGTTGAAATTCGCCAGCCGGAGGAAAACGTGTTGGTCGGCAGTCCGCCCGAACTGATTCAGCACTTGTTGGAAATTCGCGGGGTGGGCATCATTAATGTGATGACTTTGTTTGGCGCCGAATCGGTACGCAACTATAAGAAAATTACAATCGTCTGCAAATTGGAAAATTGGGACCCGGCCAAGCAGTATGACCGCTTGGGATTGGACGAACACAAAGTGAAAATTTTGGATACGTATCTGCCGGAAATGACGATACCCGTTCGTCCGGGACGCAATTTAGCGGTCATTATTGAAGTGGCGGCTATGAATTTAAGATTGAAAAAGATGGGTCTGAATGCCGCGGAAAACTTTGCTCAACGTCTCACTGAAGCGCTGGAAGACGGTGAAGATTTGTAAAAAGACGTCGGCACATACGGCAGTAGGAGGAATACGATGAACGAAATGACTGTTGTCGCGGAGGAAGTTGAAAACATCGAACCATTGAGCAATATCGCCTTGAAAATCGGCCCGATCGATATTCATTGGTATGGGGTCATATTGGGGACGGCCGTCATTGTCGCCCTTTTTGTGGCCATCCGTGAGGGCAAAAAATACGGGTTTGACGCGGACTTATTTATGGATTTGGTCTTATATGGCGTTCCCCTGGGGATTTTGGGCGGAAGATTGTATTACGTCATTTTCGAGTGGGACTATTACTCCCAAAACCCGGCGGACATTATCGCCGTCTGGAAAGGCGGTTTGGCCATCCACGGGGTTTTAATCGCCAGCATATTGCTGCTCATTTGGTTTTGCAGAAAACGAAACATTTCATTCTGGCAGCTGGTTGATTTTATCGCCCCCGCCTTGCTTTTGGCTCAGGCGATCGGACGCTGGGGGAATTTCATGAACCAGGAAGCCCACGGCGGGGTTGTTTCCAGAGATTTTTTGGAAAATCTCCACTTGCCCGAATTTATCATTCACCAGATGTATATTTATAATCCGAACCCCGGGAACGGATTGGAACCCGGTTATTATTTCCACCATCCGACGTTTTTGTATGAATCGCTCTGGAATCTGCTCGGCGTGCTTGTCTTGATCGGCCTGCGCAACATCACCTGGAAGAAGATCAACATCCGGCAGGGAGACATTTTTTTGAGTTATTTAATTTGGTATTCGGTTGGGCGTTTCTTCATTGAAGGCATGCGTACGGACAGCCTGATGCTGGGCGATGTTTTGCGCATAGCCCAAGTGATGAGCATTTTGCTGATTCTCGCAGCGATCTTTTTGATCATTTATCGCCGTCAAAAACATGATCCGCCGCTTTACCGGGAAGGTCAGGCATGGCCCAGCGGACGCTCCGTCCGAAGACAGGCGTCTAAAGCGGGTCAAGGGGTTCACAGAACGGATCAAGGTGTTCACAGAACGGATCAAGGTGTTCACAGAACGGGTCAAAGAGTCCTTCCCAAGGAACGGTCCAGGAAACATCAAAAGAAAAAAAACAGCCGCAAGAAAAAGTAA
>CALBTX010000234.1 GCA_937967685.1 uncultured Bacillaceae bacterium
TCGTATTGCTACCCAAACAAGAGCACGGCTGAAAAGGAAACCGTGCTCTTGTTGCATTTTGTGTGTTGCATCCTCCATTCGGCACTGCACCTGTTTAAAAACATTGAAAGGCATCAATCAAACGCAAATCAATGCCGAAATATACCCAGAAAAATCCTGTCCAGCGATATCCCGCCACTGAAGTTCGGCCGACAAAAACCGGGTAAAACCAAAACTGTTGCCGATTGGTCAGCCATACATACGTATAGCGGAATAAACATCTGCGCATCCCGCCTGGATCAACGGCAAGCAGTCCAACTTGGTTTGTTCCGGGGGGTCTAGGCGGTGTGAAACCGGGCGGGGGAGCGGTTGGCGGGCCTCCGCTGGGTCCTGGCGCCGGGGATGGCCCTGGCATGGATCCCGGCGGCGGTCCTGGAGGCGGCCCCGGAGGTCCCCCGATCAGTCCGCCTATTAATCCACCGACGAAAGGCCCCCATGGTCCAAGCTGTCGTTGTGGATACACAAGCACATCTCTCCTTTCCAATACGCCATGACCTAATAGGTTCATAACATCTTATTCAAGGCGACTGACCTGAACAACTTGTACGGGCGAAAATAGGCAGACGACCTTCATCACTCACAGACAATATTCACGTTTTTCAAAGAGCATCCGGAAATGTTTCAGCAGCTGACATTTTTTTGATAGGCGTTACACGATTCTGGTAAACTAGGTGGTACAGTACATCATATTTTCGTTTAAGGAGGACTGCAAATTGAACGTTCTTGTCGTCGGTGCAAACGGTCAAATTGGCCAAAAAATCGTCCGGTTGTTGGGTCAAAGCGATCGACACGAGGTCGTGGCCATGATTCGCAAGGCGGAGCAGGCCGATGTGTTGGAGAAGCTCGGTGCCAAAACCAAACTCGCTGATCTGGAGCAAGATGTGCGGGGGACGGCTGAAGGGCACGATGCCGTCATTTTCACAGCCGGATCAGGCGGACACACGGGTCCGGACAAGACGATGCTCGTTGATCTGGACGGTGCGTTTAAAATGATTGACGAGAGCGTGCGGGCTAACGTGCGGCATTTTATTATGATCAGTGCATTCCACGCCGACGATCCTCTCCAAGGATCGGAAAAAATTAAACATTACAATGTCGCCAAACATCGTGCCGATGAACGGTTAATGAACAGCGGCCTGACGTATACGATCCTGCGCCCGGGTCGGTTAACGGATGAACCCGGAACGGGAAAAATTCAGGTCGGAGCACAGTTGAGTGACGAAGATCACCAGCGCCACATCCCGCGGGAAGATGTCGCTCAAACGGCTGTGGCCGCTCTGGATATTGAAAATGCGAAAGGAAAAGTGTTTAAAATGTTAACCGGGGAGACCCCCATCGAAGAAGCGCTTAAAAATTTGTAATTGCTGCGTTTTGATGATTTCGTCGTTGTAGATGCCGATTTTTATCATCGATGACGATGTTTATCATCGATGTTTATTATATTGATGTCATTTGTCATTGTTGATGACTTTATGAAAACGATGATTTGGCGTATGATGAAGGAAGTTAAATAGACATACAACCGAGGAGTGGGGATTGGAATGAATGAATCGTACCGTGCTTACAACTTCAACGCTGGGCCGACCGCTTTGCCGCTTGAAGTTTTACGGCAAGCGCAGGAAGAGTTGGTCAATTATCGGGGGACCGGCATGTCCGTGATGGAAATGAGTCATCGCAGTGCCGTTTACGATCAAATTCATCAGGAAGCGATCGACATGACCAAGCAATTGTTAAACGTTCCGGAGGATTACCATGTTTTGTTCCTTCAAGGAGGAGCGAGCTTACAATTTGGGATGGTTCCCTTGAATTTTTTATCAGCAGAATCGTCGGCCAGCTATGTGCTGAGCGGCAGCTGGTCTGAAAAAGCGTATCAAGAGGCGCAAAGGGTCGGACAAGTTTCAGTGGCCGCGACAACAAAGGAAGAAGAGTACAAACGGATTCCTCAGTTTGATGAACTGAAGTACCGCTCTGACGCCGCCTATGTACACATCACTTCAAACAATACGATTTTCGGAACACAATGGTGGGACTTCCCCGATACGGGAGATATCCCCCTGATCGCTGATATGTCCAGCGATATATTGTCCAGACCGCTGGATATTCGACAATTCGGACTCATCTATGCAGGCGCCCAGAAGAATCTCGGTCCATCCGGTGTCACCGTTGTGATCATCCATGACGGATTGCTTGAGCGGGGCGCAGAGCATATTCCGGCTATATTGCAATACCGTACCCATGCGCACAAAAATTCTTTATATCATACCCCCCCTACTTTTGCCATTTACATGCTCGGATTGGTGATGAAATGGGTCCAGGCTCAGGGCGGTGTCCAAGCCATTGAAAAACGGAACAGGGAAAAAGCGGGTCTGATTTATGATGTCATTGATGCAAGTGACGGTTTTTACAGAGGCCACGCGGAGAAGGATAGCCGATCAATGATGAATGTCACGTTCAGGTTGCCTTCTGAGGAACTGGAAAAACGGTTTTTGGAACAAGCTAAAGATGAAGGCTTTGTCGGTTTAAACGGCCATCGTTCCGTGGGAGGATGCCGGGCTTCTCTTTATAATGCGGTGACCATGGAAAGCTGTACGGCATTGAAGCAATTCATGCTTGATTTTCAAAAACGAAACGGTTGAAACGGGGAAAAAGACGGTTGAACGAAACAAAGAATCACAGTTGAACGGGGAAAAAAGTCACGTTTGAACGGGGCAAAGAGTCATTTTTGTCAGTTGCTCTCACCTGCGCTTTGATGCCAAGGAGACTGGGGCAAGAGAAAAAAAGGGAGAAGGAGGAAGACGTTATGGCTGCCCAAAATTGGGTCAGTGCGGAATGGCTGAAAGACCGTCTACACTGGCCGAACCTCGTTATTGTCGATTGTCGTTTTCAACTCGGACAACCGGCAAAAGGTTCTGCCGATTATCAGCTTGAACATATTCCCGGAGCGATTTATCTGGATTTGGAGAAAGACTTGTCCGGCCCGGTCGGCCAACACGGCGGACGGCATCCTTTGCCTCCTCTGGACGACTTTGTTCAGACGTTAAGCCGCAAGGGCATTGATGCGTCCAAACACGTGGTCATTTACGACGATCAAGGGGGATTGATGGCCGCCAGATTGTGGTGGATGCTGAAGTATGCGGGGCATGAACAGGCCCAGATTTTGGCCGAAGGATTCACCCACTGGAAAGAGCAAGGTTATCCGCTTACTTCCGATGTGCCGGAACCTGCTCATGCGTCTTTTGAGCCCAATGTCAGGGAAGATATGCTCGTCACGATGGAAGAAGTGAAACAGAAACTGAATGATCCGAACGTTTTGCTCATTGATTCCCGATCCGAAGCAAGGTATATGGGTGAACATGAAGACATTGATCCGGTCGGCGGACATATTCCTGGAGCCGTTAACGAAAATTGGCAAAAACGCCTGAGGGAAGACGGCCGATGGAAGTCGAAAGAAGAGCAGATAGAAGACCTGCGCCCGTTCATCCGCCAAAAAGATAAGGAAATGATTGTTTATTGCGGTTCAGGTGTATCGGCTTGTGCCAATATCATTGCCTTCGATGAAGCCGGTCTGCGGCCGAGGTTGTATGCCGGAAGCTGGAGCGACTGGATTTCGTATCCCGACAACCCGGTCAGCAAGGGAAAAGATGTCAAAGGAAAAGGGCGCAGCTGATGTGTGCCACACTCGTCAACAAACCGGCTGATGAGTTGGCCATGTTTTAGGGCAATCCATCACTTAACGCCCACCTGGCCCAGATCGTATTGCCTGGACATAGAGATAAATTCCCTGACCGCAAAAGGTAAGTACTTGTCTTTCTTCCACATCATCCCTAACTCCAAATGAATCTGCGGTTCATAGAAAGGGATGGTTTTTATTTGAGCGTGATGAAGGGTTGCGCAAATTTTGCTGGGTAACAGGGCAACCCCCAATTTGGCCTCGACCATCTCGATCATAAAATCCTTTTGGGAACTTTCACAGACGATACTGGGATAAAAACGGTGTTTTGAACATTCCTCAATGATGCGGTCATGAAGGGAGAAGTCTTTGCGATATAATATGAACGCTTCATGTTCCAGGTCGGCAAAATGGACGGTTTCTTTTGAGGCGAGCGGATGGTCCTGATGGACGACTAACATCAAAGGATCTTTCAACAGTTTGATCACTTCGAAATGATCTTTTTGAACCGGTAAATTACAAATTAAGCCGATATCTAGCGAACCGTCTTCTACACCTTCTTTTATTTTGAGCGTTCCCACTTCAATGAGCGTGATTTTCACTAAAGGATATACTTCTTTAAATTGACTGATTAATTTTGAGAAGAAAGCCGCACCGATAATCGGTGGTATCCCTATTTTTATTTCACCTTTTTTTAATTCCATAATATCGTGCAATTCCGTTGTCAGATTGCTGAACGCCTCAAGCACATTTTTGGCATTGGCCAGCAGCGCTTTCCCCGCATCGGTCAGTTCCAGGCGTTTTGAAGAACGGTAAAACAAAGGGACGCCAAGTTCGGCTTCCAAATTTTTAATCGCCTTGCTTAAAGACGGCTGAGACACGTGCAAGGCGGAAGCCGCTTTCGTAAAACTCAAATGTTTGGCAACTTCGGCAAAATACGCCAAATGGCGGATATCCACGTTCTTATGCCCCTCCTTATTATTTTAGATTATGGCCCTCCTTTATTACTTTAGAGCATACTGTCCATTCCAAATATGTATTTTATATATAGACATATTCAGGTTATAATATCAAGTAAAGTATTGGAAGATGGGAGGATCTGAAGATGAGTGATTATGTCAAAATTGGTAATCTTCAAGTGAGTCCGATTCTTTACGAGTTTATTGAGTCCGAAGTGCTTCCGGACAGCGGTTTGACGAGTGAACGGTTTTGGTCAGATTTTGGGCGTTTGGTGAAAGATTTAACACCGAAAAACAAAGCATTGTTGGCCAAACGTGATCAACTGCAAAAGCAAATTGACGAGTGGCACAAGCAAAACAGAACAAATCTGGATTTTAAAAGCTATAAATCTTTTTTGAAAGACATCGGTTATTTGGAAGAAGAGGTGGAAGATTTTCAGATTTCAACTGAAAATGTTGATGATGAAATCGCTTACCAGGCTGGTTCACAGCTGGTTGTTCCCGTCAATAATGCCCGCTATGCCCTGAACGCTGCCAACGCGCGCTGGGGAAGTCTGTACGATGCATTATACGGCACGGATGCGATCAGTGAAGAAGGCGGTGCTGAACGCGGATCTACGTACAACCCGGAACGGGGTGCTAAAGTCATTGACTATGCCAGAAAATTTCTTGATGAAACGTTCCCCTTAAACGGCGCTTCACACAAAGATGTTCAACGCTATGCGATGAATGAAGGTCGTCTTTCGGTCGAACTTGCGGGGGGCAAGACAACAACCTTGAAAGATGGTTCACAGTTTGTCGGCTACCAGGGCCAGGCGGACAGCCCCTCGGCTGTATTGCTTAAAAATAACGGGCTGCACGTGGAAATTCAAATTGACCGCAGCCACCCGATCGGTCGAACCGATGCGGCAGGCGTGAAAGACATCCTGATGGAAGCGGCGGTGACAACCATTATGGATTGTGAAGATTCCGTCACGGCCGTGGATGCTGAAGACAAGGTGCTGGTGTATCGGAACTGGTTAGGGTTAATCAAAGGGACGCTGAGCTCCACGTTTGACAAGGGCGGGCAAACGATCACCCGTAAGCTTCATCCGGATCGTGTTTACACGACGCCCGAAGGAAATGAAATGACCCTCTCCGGTCGTTCACTCATGCTTGTCCGTAATGTCGGACACTTAATGACGACACAGGCGATATTGACTGAAGACGGCCAAGAAATTCCCGAAGGCATTATGGACGGCGTCATTACCAGTTTGATCGCCAAACACGATTTGCTTGGAAACGGCAAATACCGCAATTCCAGCAAAGGTTCCATCTATATTGTCAAACCGAAAATGCACGGTTCTGAAGAAGTGGCCTTCTCCAACGAACTGTTTTCCCGCATTGAAGACATGCTTGATTTGGAGCGAAACACACTGAAAATCGGTGTCATGGACGAAGAGCGCCGCACAAGTTTGAACTTGAAAAACTGCATCTATGAAGTGAGGGAACGCATCGTCTTCATTAATACAGGCTTCTTGGATCGCACCGGCGATGAAATACACACTTCAATGGAAGCCGGTCCGATGATTCGCAAGAACGATATGAAATCTTCAACATGGCTGCAGGCTTATGAAGACTCCAACGTGAATGTCGGTTTGAAAGCCGGTTTGAAAGGCCGGGCTCAGATCGGTAAAGGCATGTGGGCCATGCCGGACATGATGGATGCCATGTTGAAACAAAAAATTGGTCAGCTGCAGGCCGGAGCCAATACCGCCTGGGTTCCTTCACCAACGGCGGCGACACTGCACGCTATCCACTATCACCAGGTTGATGTCGCCCAAGTGCAGGAAGAACTGGGCCGGAAATCCCTCGACTTGCAGGATGACATTCTCAATCTTCCGGTGGCCGAAAATCCGAATTGGACGGCTGAAGAAATTCAACAGGAGCTGGATAACAATGCGCAAGGCATTTTAGGTTACGTTGTCCGCTGGGTCGAACAGGGCGTCGGCTGTTCCAAAGTCCCCGATATTAATAATGTAGCGCTCATGGAGGACAGAGCGACTTTACGCATTTCCAGTCAACATATGGCCAACTGGTTGTACCACGGCATTTGTACAAAAGAACAAGTGCTGGAAACGTTGAAACGGATGGCCAAGGTCGTTGACGAGCAAAATGCCGGTGACCCTAACTATCAACCAATGGCTGACGATTTCGAGAATTCCGTGGGCTTTCAGGCGGCTTGTGACCTCGTTTTCAAAGGTTTGGAGCAACCCAACGGTTACACCGAACCGATACTGCACCGCCGCCGCTTGGAAGCCAAATCCAAGCGCAGTGCCCAAGTGAAATGAGAATCCAGTTAAAAACTTGAGACAAAATTTCGTATAAAGCTTTACAGCACACGGATTGTCGTGTATATAATAGAGTGTATAATCCATCATGAACGGCCATATACTACTTTTAAAGGGGAGTAGCTGGACAATAAATCCGTCATTACGAGCATCAGCTCCGGATTTATTGGCAACGAAAGTTGTTAGCGAGACCTTTACCACCATGGTAAAGGTCTCTCTTTTTCAAGACCTTTACCTAACGGTAAGGGTCATTTTTTTTCAGCGGGCGCCCGCGTATCGTCGTTCATGAGCAAATCATTGGCAAAGGGGACTGATGTATGGACATCGGCTTGTTACTGGAATACGGTTGGGTCTTATTAATTCTTATCTTGCTGGAAGGCATTTTAGCTGCGGATAATGCACTTGTTCTGGCCATTTTGGTCAAACATTTGCCTGAAGATCAACGCAAAAAAGCGTTGTTTTACGGTTTGGCCGGTGCATTCGTGTTCCGTTTCGGGACGCTGTTCGCCATTTCCTTTTTGATCAACGTCTGGCAGGTTCAGGCTTTGGGAGCCGTCTATCTCATATTTATTGCGCTCAATTATCTGTTTAAGAAATATGTCAGACGCCAGACGGATGAAGCCAAACCGAAGGAGACCAAACCGCAAAAAGGTTCGGGATTGTGGGCCACTGTTTTAAAAGTTGAGTTGGCCGATATTGCTTTTGCCGTCGACTCCATCCTTGCCGCCGTGGCCATCGCAGTGACACTTCCCAATGCAAACTTGCCCGATATCGGGGGGATCAACGGAGGCAAGTTTATTGTCATCTTTTTAGGCGGATTTATCGGGCTGGTGATCATGAGATTTGCGGCAACGGTTTTTGTCAAACTGCTGCATCGCAAGCCGGGACTGGAAACTGCTGCATTTTTGATCGTTGGCTGGGTCGGCATCAAGTTAGCTGTTTATACGTTGTCCCATCCACAGCTGGGCGTGTTGCCGGAACATCTGGCCGAATCGACGGCCTGGAAAGTGATCTTTTACGTTGTTTTGGTGCTGATTGCTGCGGCAGGATGGTTTTTGTCTAAAGACGGCGAGGAGCAGGGATCTGAAGCTGAAGAAAAAGACGGGGATGAGGACCGGATCGAAAATTCCGAAACCGTACGCGTGGAAGAAAACTAGCGGCGTTTCCTTTCACGAGGTACCTGACAAAAATTGGAAGAACATAAAATAACCGTAGCAAATCAGGGTGAGGCCGATGCCTGCCATAATCCATATTTTTTTGGACATACGTTGACCTCCTTTTCAGCCTGTTTTTAGTATTATTTGCTAAGCCAGATCGGGCTATACATTTCTGCAAGAGCCAAATCATGCTATTGTAATCATACTATTGTAATCATGCTAAGTAATCGTGCTATTGTAATATATGCTTTGCGAGCCGTTCATGTTCAATTAACAAAGATGTTTCATCGGTAAGGAAGGGAGATTTGGCATGCATGTGCTGATCATCGGTGCGGGTGCATTGGGGTTATTGTTGGGCGGTTTGATGGTCAAAGGGGGAGGGGATGTCACCTACATTACAAGAACTGCCGCCCAAGCGGACGTGTTGAATCAAACGGGCGTCGTTGTTCAGACTGACAGTGAGAGCTCCGATACATACGCTGTGCGGGCGTATCCTTTTATTCATCATGCGGGACAAGCTCGGTCTCATCTGCCGTATACAAAATCCGTTTTTGAGGAAACGGATTTGGTGATCGTCACGACGAAACAACATCATGTCGATGCTGTGCTGCCCTGGATAAACCGGTTTATCAGTAAGGATATACCCGTACTTTTCCTGATGAACGGACTCGGCCATCAGGAAAAAGCGCGCCAGCTCGAACATCGGTCTATTTTTTACGGCATGACGCAAATGGGTGCTTTTAAAACAGCTCTCAATACGGTGGCACCAAGAGGCGGGGGAGTGACAAAAATAGGATCAGACCGTTTCCGGCAAAAAAATACGCTGTTGATGGGCCATACCGGACGGAACGATCAACAGGCTGATCGGTCAACGCGGATGCCTGCAGGGATTGTTTCTTTCCTAAACCTTTTGCGAAATGAGGGTCTGGCGGTCTTCTTCTCCGACGATATCGAGAGTGAATTGTGGAAAAAATGCATTGTCAACGCCTGCATCAATCCGCTCACCGCTTTGTTTCGTGTCCAAAACGGGGCCCTAATCGAGGAACCCGAGTTGTCTCGGCTGATGCGCCAGCTTTATGAAGAAGCTGCCAGACTGACAGCCCACATCAAACCGGATGAACAAGATGCCATTTTGCAAAAAGGGGAGCTGTGGGCGGAGATTAAACAAGTGTGCCGGCACACCGCTGAAAACTATTCTTCCATGCTTCAAGATGTTCAACAGGGACGTCCGACTGAAATTGATGCGATTACGGGATATTTGCTTTCTCAAGCGCAACCCCGTCATGTGGCCATGCCTTACCATCAGTTTTTGTTTGATGCCATTCGATTTATTGAAAAACAATATCAAACGGTTTGATACAAGTTCAAACCGTTTGATATGGGGTTTGATACGAGTGGAAAAAGCGGAGGAGGATGGATACGTTAATCGATTTCGACATCCAGAATGCGCTCGAAGGACAGGACCAAACGGTGTTCCTTGTTAACGATTTTCAGCCGTTTCTCATCCGGTTTGACCTGTTCAATCCAGCCCCGGATTCGGGCGGGACCGTATGTTTCCGCATACGTCACCGTCACGGTTCGTTTGTGGGCGATAGCTTCTAGAATCGCCCGGTTGATTTGCTGCAGCTGGTCTTCGTCAAGCAGAGGGGGATGGAATTTTTTCTCCTGACGCTTTTCGTGCAATAACTGTTCCCGGTGTTCAGGCAACATCATCCGACTTCCTTCCCACAACAAGTTAGCCCCGGGTGTCAGTTTGTTCGGACGCACACGCATCTCCACCTTTCTTAACTCTTTCTTCCGGGATGAGCGCTTGTGTTATTTATAGTGTCCGCCGATTTTTTGGGATCGGTCGAAGACTTGCCCTGCTTCGGTCAGGGAGGCAGCCCGAATCACGGCTGTCGGTCCGAATTTGGCATAAATGGCGTCCAAAGCCCGATTGAGATTTTCTTTTTTGAGCTGATTGTCAAACAAACTCAATTGGTAACTGTTTGCCGGTTGCAACTGTGACAGTGTCACGCCGACACTGCGAACGGGCAGACCATCCCAATGTGTGCGAAACAGCTGCTCCGCCGCTTTAAATATGTCCAGCCCAAAATTCGTCGGGCCAAGCAGTTTCAATTGGCGGTAAAATCCGGTCGGCCACTCAAAATCCGCTCCTCGAACCCCGACCGAAACGGTGTTGCCCATATAATGTTTCCGACGGGAACGGCGGGCAACTTCTTCACTCAACTCCAGTAAGACGACTCTGATTTCCTCATATGTTTCATAGTCTCTGGGCAAAGTCATATGGTGTCCGATCGCTTTCTGCTGATCATGGGTTTTGACGCTGACCGGTGAATGATCGATCCCGTTGGCTGTTTGCCATAGGACTTGGCCGTTAATCCCCCACTTTTTCTTCAAGACGGATAAAGGAAAATGAGCCAAATGGCCGATGGTGCGGATGCCCATTCGCTGGAAATGGCGCTTCATCCGACTGCCGACACCAAACATTTTGTCAACCGGAAGCGGCCACAGATTCCGCTGCATATTGGTATGATCCAGTTGAAATATACCCGTTTTGTTTTTCTTGGCAAAGTGATCACAGGCCATTTTGGCCAAGATTTTATTGGGGCCGATGCCAATCCGGGCATACACCCCGGTTTCTCGCATAATCGTTTCTTGAACCTGTCGGGCGATATCCGCAGGATCGCCAAAGAGCCTTTGGCTGGCGGTGACGTCCATAAACTGTTCATCAACGGAATAAACCTCGACCAAATCTGTGAAGCGGTTCAAAATGTTCGTGATCTGGATGGAAACGTCAAGATAACGCTGCATGCGCGGTCTGACAATCACGGCCTGCGGACATTTTTGCTGGGCTTCCCACAGTCGTTCCGCATTTTGCACCCCCCATTTTTTGGCTAAAGGACAAGCGGCCAGCACCACACCGGAACGTCGCTTGGGATCACCGGAAACAATCACCGGTTTATTTTGCAGTGGCGGGTGATCCGCTTTTTCAACAGAGGCGTAGAACGATTGCATATCCGCCAGAAAAACCACTCTGTGAGTCATACTGACAACCCCTTGAAAAAGAACGTATGTTTGCATCTATTATTATATACGAAAATATGTTCGTTTAGTACTGGAAAAATAGAACATATGTACTACTTAATTTGTTTGACAGACATTCATCGATTCTTTAAGATGACTAATAGTATTAAAATTTGGAACATTAACATTAGGGAGGGGTATGATGAGTGCGATACTGTTGGCTGTGATCGGCATATTGGTCTTCTTTCTGGGTTACCGCTATTATTCGAAATTTATAGCGGAACGCATTTATCAACTGGATCCGGATTATGTGACGCCGGCTCACCAGTTCAATGACGGAGTTGATTTCGTCCCGACCAACAAATTCATCCTGTGGGGGCATCATTTTACTTCAGTGGCAGGCGCCGCTCCGATTCTCGGTCCGGCGATTGCCGTGTATTGGGGATGGCTGCCCGCCTTTCTGTGGGTCGTACTCGGGACGGTTTTCGCTGCCGGAGTGCACGATTTCGGCGCGATTGTGCTTTCCGTACGGAATAAGGGGAGGTCGATCGGAACCCTGGCCAACTCGTTGATCGGGCAACAGGCCAAGCTGCTTTTTCTGTTTATCATTTTAATCCTCGTCTTGATGGTCAATGCCGTTTTCGCCTGGGTCATCGCTAATTTGTTTATTACTTTTCCGTCCAGTGTGCTGCCGATATTTATTCAGATTCCTTTGGCCATATGGATCGGTTATTACGTCTACAGGAAAAGAGGCGGCATGCTCGCTCCGTCATTGGCGGTTTTGGCCGTCATGTATGCAACCGCTATCATCGCCAGTCAAATTCCAGCCCTGCACATTGATGTGGTCAGCTATTTCGGCGGAGAGGGGACAACCGTTTTATTCGGTCTGGATGCCGTGTCCATGGCATTTTTCGTCTGGATTATGATCTTGATGATCTATGTTTATATCGCCTCAACGCTACCGGTATGGAAGTTGCTGCAGCCGAGAGATTATATTAACTCTCATCAGTTAATCCTCGGTTTGCTGATTTTGTACCTCGGATTGTTTTTCAGCAATCCGGAGATAACGGCGCCGATGACAAATACGACGGCTGCGACTCCCTGGTTTCCTCTATTGTTTATCACCATTGCTTGCGGGGCGATTTCGGGTTTTCACAGTTTGGTATCCTCGGGAACGACATCCAAACAGCTCAACAAAGAGACGGATGCGCGCTTTGTCGGCTATTTGGGCGCTGTCGGTGAAGGATCCCTGGCCTTGATCTCCATTCTGGCGGTCATTACCTTTTTTGCTACGCCAGCCGATTTCTTAAACTCGTACACGAGCTTTGCCGCCGCCGGTGATGTAGGATTGGGTAATTTTGTGAACGGAGCGGCTCAGCTGGCCACAGGGATCGGCATTCCGGAAAGCGTGGCCATCACGATCGTAGCGGTCATTGTCGTCAGCTTTGCTGCGACGACGCTAGACACATCTGTCAGGTTAATGCGTTATATCATCAGCGAGCTGTCCCACGAATATGATGTGCACATTTTTACCAAAAAACATCCCGCGACCCTTTTGGCCGTCGGATCCAGCGCAGCGCTTGTCCTCCTTCCGCAGGGACCGCAAGGATTCGGGTCTGGAGGATACTTGCTTTGGCCGCTCTTTGGAACATCCAATCAACTGTTGGCGGGTATCGCTTTATTGCTGATTTCAATCTGGTTAAAACGTCAGGGCAGGAATTACGTGTACACGTTAGCGCCGATGCTCTTTCTGTTAGTCATGACGGTCTGGGCCATGGGTCAACAAGTTTTTACAGAGTGGGCCATCTTTTGGGGCAATGATCCAGACCTTCTCCTCTTCATTTTTGGAGCGATCATATTGGGATTTGCGCTATGGGTGATTTTTGTTTCCCTGTCAATACTCATCCGTGACAATCACAAACAGACTCCTCTTGACATGAATTAAACGTGAAGGAGGCGAAAATAAGTATGCCAAACATCCAGATGATGCTTAAGAAAGCCCTTCGATATTATGATGAAGTGTTGCGCCAGGCTCATCGAGCCGAGATTAAACGTGAGATTCGGGACGAGGACGATCTGTTCATGCTTCTCTGCTTTTCGGAAATGCTGGGCATTCCCAACCCGGTCTCGTATTATACGTTAGAGTGCTATCCGGTGATGGTGGAACGATTCCACGAATGGCACTTGCGCATGGGGATGGAAAAGTCCCCTCTGGACGGAATTCGTTGTTGTTGTTAAGATTTGGTCAAAACGACACCTGCACATCAAGTAAAAAAGAGCGGAATGGAGCGGAATGATGAAGAAAAAGAGGGCCGTCCGTCACTGGGATCAAAAGATATATTTTTTTGGTGGAAAAGGAGGGGTCGGCAAGTCCACATCTGCTTCGGTCTTTGCTGCGGCAGCCGCCCGTCGAGGCAAAAAAACGTTATTGATCTCGACCGATCCGGCCCATAATATAGGGGATCTTTTTCAGCAAAAGATCGGGGGAAGCATCAAACGTTTGCAAGACCATTTATGGGCTTTGGAAATCGACCCCGAGGAAGAATCCAAACGGTATATCGCACAAGTGAAATCCAATTTAAAAGGGATGATAAAATCCCAGCTGGTCGAAGAAGTTCACCGTCAGATCGACTTGGCCGCCGTCTCTCCGGGGGCTGACGAATCGGCCTTGTTTGATCGGATCGTATCATTGATACTGGATGAAAAAGACAATTATGACCTGCTCGTCTTTGATACGGCTCCAACCGGACATACCATCCGTCTCCTCTCACTACCCGAACTGATGGGCGTGTGGGTGGATGGCATGCTCGGCAGGCGGGAAAAGATCAATGAAAATTACTCGGCCTGGCTCGGCGACGGGCAACCTGTCGATGACCCGATTTACCGTATTCTTCAATATCGTAAAGAACGCTTTGCCACCGTGCGCCAAATTCTTCTCAACGAAGATTTAACGACGTTTATTTTTGTGCTCGTTCCGGAACGCCTGCCGATCATGGAAACCGAAAGAGCACTCTCTTTGCTTGAACAGTACAAAATTTCCGTGCAGACATTAATCGTCAACAAAGTATTGCCGGAAAAAATCGAGGATCACTTTTTCAAGCGACGCAAACAGCAGGAACGTGTTTATCTAGAGCAAATATTAAATTTATACCCAAACAAACAAATCATACGTCTGCCGATGTTGGCAGAAGATGTCACTTCTTGGCAAGAGATTGAAGCATTGGCCGGACATTTGGACCGATTTTTAAACTTGAACTAGCCATTCATAGGAAGGGTGTTAGCGATGCAAACGATACCAAGAAAACGAATGCTCATTAACGGACAATGGACAGAGGCTGTCCAGCAAGCATACTTCCCGGTGGAGAATCCCGCACACCGCGGATCAGTGATCGCCGAAGTGCCCAGAGGGACGGCTGAAGACGTGGATCTCGCCGTGCAAGCCGCACATAAAGCGTTTGAGTCGTGGAAAAAAGTACCGGCCAGAGAGCGGGGAAAGTTACTGTGGCACATTGCCGATGCCGTTGAAGAACAAGCTGAGCGCATCGCGCGGACGATAGCGTTGGAAACCGGAAACGCTTTGCGCACGCAGGCAAGAGGAGAGGTGAAAACAGCGGCGGACATCGTTCGCTATTTCGGCGGGGTGGCCGGAGAATTAAAAGGAGAGACGCTGCCGGTCGACAACGGTATATCAGCCTATACCCAACGCGAGCCGTTTGGCGTCGTTGGAGGGATCATTCCTTGGAATGCACCGGTACAGCTTGCGGCTTTGAAAATCGCCCCGGCGTTGGCAGCGGGAAACACCATCGTTCTGAAGGCGGCGGAAGACGCCCCTTTGGCTGTCCTGCAATTGGCCAAAATTTGTTCGGAACATCTTCCGCCAGGCGTCGTTAACGTGCTGACAGGATTTGGCGAGGAATGCGGCCTACCGCTGGCCAAACATCCGCTCGTTCAAAAACTGACTTTTACAGGTTCGACGGAAATAGGGAAAGTGATCATGCATGAGGCTGCGGAGCGGATCATCCCCATTTCCTTAGAACTTGGAGGCAAGAGCCCGCAAATCGTATATCCGGACGCTGACAGCGCGAAAGTGGTTGACAATGTGATTGCGGCGATGCGTTTTGCCCGTCAGGGTCAGTCCTGTTCTGCCGGCTCCAGACTTTATTTGCACCGATCAATCTTTGATTCGTTTATCCAAAAATTGTCCGACCGATTGAAACGTCTGAAAGTGGGAGATCCGCTGAATGAAGAAACGGATATGGGAACCATCATCAATGAAAAGCAGTTTCAGGCGGTCTGTTCTTTTATTGAAGAAGGCCTTCAGCATGAAGATGTCGAATTAATGATGGGCGGCTTGCCTCCCTCGGATGGACCGCTTGCCGAAGGTTATTATTTAGAGCCGACTGTTTTTAGTTGTCAACACGATCAACTCAGATTGGCCAAAGAGGAAATTTTCGGTCCGGTTTTGCTCGTTATACCTTGGGAAGATGAAGAGGAAGTCATCCACATGGCTAACAGGAGCAACTATGGGCTGGCGGCCTTTATCTGGACGAAAAACATTTCACAGGCGTTAAAGACGGCCAATCGTCTTGAAGCAGGCTGGGTTCAAATTAATCGCGGCGGAGGGATGATGACCGGGCACTCCTACGGCGGTTACAAACAGAGCGGGATTGGACGGGAATATTCGTTGGAAAGCATGTTGGAAAGCTTTACTCAAACGAAAAGTATCATGATTGATTTCAACGAATAAATCAGCAGGTTGTCATCATTTACCACCCGGCTGACGTGATTGAATTCGGCGATTAAGCCAAACTGATAACAAATCGTTTAGAACAAATCGTTCAGAAGGCCGGGTGAAAAACAATGATTGATGAGAGCACGAGGCAGAAACAAGCATACAAACCTGGAGAGATCGTTTACGTTCTGTACCGCAATCCCCACGCCCAAGATGTCGTCCATATTCAGGAAGCTGCCGTTGTCGAGCATCCGGAAGCCGGCGAAGAGCTGTGCCTGTTTCTGTACGAAACGTATTATCCACTCGATGAACAGTTGGCCATTTTTAAAACGGAAGAAGAAGCGCAAGAAGCGTATTCCTATTACTTTGGCGAGACCGAAGGCGATTTCAATGCTTAAACCGTTCAGACCGCAGCTCGTCTATGTCGAACCAAGAGCCCTGGCATATCCGTTGGCCAAAACATTGTTGAACCGATTTGAAGAAGAAGGCATCGAAATCAGGCAGACGACGTCTCACAATCAGATTAGAAACTTACCCGGAGACAACCATTTTCAACGCTACCGCATGGCCAAGTCGACCCTCGTCATTGGCGTCAGGCAAACGTTGAAGTTTGATACGTCCAAGCCGTCTGCGGAATATGCCATCCCTTTGGCCACTGGTTGCATGGGCCACTGTCATTATTGTTATCTGCAAACGACGATGGGCAGCAAACCGTATATCCGCACGTATGTCAATGTTGAGGAGATTTTTCAAGCAGCTGAGCAGTATATGCAGGAACGGGCGCCGGAAAAAACACGCTTTGAGGCTTCCTGTACTTCTGACATTGTCGGGATTGATCATCTGACCCATACATTGAAACGGGCGATTGAATTCTTCGGTGCATCCGATTATGGGCTGCTTCGTTTTGTGACGAAGTTCGCCCATGTGGACCATTTGCTGGATGCCAGGCACAATGGCAAAACACGTTTTCGATTCAGCATCAATGATGATTACGTGATCAAATATTTCGAGCCGGGTACTTCGGCGCTCGACGACCGCTTGGAGGCGGCTAGAAAAGTGGCTGAAGCGGATTATCCGCTCGGTTTCATCGTCGCTCCCATCTATTTGCATGACGGCTGGAAAGAAGGCTATCGAGCCATGTTTGAAAAGCTGGACGAGAAGCTCCCGCGCTCAAAGCGCAAAAATCTCACTTTTGAATTCATCCAGCATCGATTCACCAAGCCGGCCAAGAGGGTCATACAACAGAACTACCCGTTAACAAAACTAGATCTTGATGAAAGTAAACGTAAACGGAAGTGGGGACGTTACGGAATTGGCAAGTATGTTTACCGTCCAGAAGAGCAGGAGGAAATGAAAAATACCCTCGGTCGCTATTTGCAAACATATTTTCCCGAAGCACAGTTCGAATATTTCGTGTAGAATAACAGAGAGAGCACAACGCTTGATTGCGTCACGCTGAACTGAGAATGAGGGAATGATCATCCAATATGTCCAGCAATATGTCCAGGCGTCCTTTCCGGTTGAGTCACGTGTTCATTTGGCTGAGAAATAGAATGGTCCAGACGCACCGTCATGACACGACGTTTTGGCGGCTGATGAGCACGGGTTTATGGTTTGCGGCCATGATGGCTATCGTGATCGCCGGGTTGGGAAATCCAACCGGTTTGGGGCTTCTTTTTGATGTAGTGGTTTACGGTTCATTGGGTACTATTGCCGTTGTCCTTGCATCTTTTCTGGCCGCTTTTATCCTGTCGATGCTCTATATGCCTGTTCCGCGACTGTTTGCGGGCAGTTTGTTATGTACGGGTATGACCGCATACATTATTTTGTATTTGGACAAGCTGGGCATTTTATTTTCCGCGGTGATTGCGGCAGGTTATACGCTCTTAGCCGTGATGGGTGCTTTTTCCGTTTCCGTCATGCTGATCAGAAAAAAAGGATGGTTGACGCAAGCAGCAATCTCTCTTCTGCCAATAGTGTTGGTGTGCACTTATGTGTCCTGGCCGAAGACGAGCGGCTTTGACGTCGCACCCACTTTTTCGGACGGGAAGTCCATAGCGGCGATGCCTTCTTTTCAAGCAGAAAACCCGGCAAACCCGGGTCCGTATGACTTTCATTATTTTACATACGGCAATGGCCAGGACAAGCACCGCAAAGAATTCGGTTCCCAAGTCGATTACATATCTGATTCGGTCGACGCTTCCGGTTACATTGATGAATGGCCCCGGCTGCGCACCCTTTTCTGGGGGTTTGATGAGCGGGCACTTCCGTTAAACGGGCGGGTTTGGATGCCGGAAGGCCAAGGGCCCTTCCCACTGGTCTTGATTGTCCATGGCAACCACACGATGGAATATTTTTCAGACGGCGGATACGCCTACTTGGGTGAACTGTTGGCCAGTCGCGGCTTTATCACCATTTCAGTCGATCAAAACTTTTTAAATTATTCCAATTGGTCGGGCATCCCGAAAGAAGACAGAAAACTGAGAGCATGGCTGTTACTGCAACATTTATTACAAATAAAAAAGTTCCAGGAAAGCCCGGATACTCCGTTCTACAAGCAGGTTGACTGGCAACAAATCGCTCTGATTGGTCATTCCAGAGGTGGTCAGGCGGCCGCCATGGCGGCGGACTATCGTTCCTGGTTCCGCTCAGACGAATCATTAACCGGGATCGAAGATATACATATACAAGCGGTGGTCGGTCTAGCACCGACAGATAAAAAGATAGACGGGAAATACCCGCATTTAAAAGATACATATTATCTCGTTCTGCATGGTGCCCGCGATGCCGATGTGATTAACTTCCACGGTGAACGTCAGTATGAACGGACGACGTTCAGTGAACATTCCGAACGATTCAAGGCCTCCCTCTATATCGCCGATGCCAATCACAGCCAGTTTAACACTGAATGGGGAAGGATGGACATCAGTCTGCCGGGAGGTCTGTTTCTCAATCGACGTCAAACTATGGAACCGGCGGCTCAAAGAGAAATTACCAAAATATATATTTCAGCTTTTTTAGAGACCGCATTAAATGGCAATCGGGCGTATCGGCCGTTGTTTCAAGATTATCGTTTGGGTCGCCGATGGCTGCCTGGTACGCAATATGTGAGCCGGTTCGAAAGTGCCGATTCTGTCCTGCTAGTTGATTTCGAGCGGGATCACGAGGAAAATTTGACGATCGAAGCGGATGGGTTCAGCACATGGGAGGTCCAATCAGCCAAGGACAGACAAGGCCGGCAAAAGGGCACAAATGGGGTTTTGCTGGAATGGGACACAAGGGGTACCTACACGCTTATTGTTCATGATTCATTTCGAGAACGTTTGTTCAACGGAAGAAAAGCGGAGCGGTTGTTTTTTTCAATGGCCAATATGGAAAGCAACACGGAAGGGGAAGAGGAGAACGGATCGGATCAAGCGGCAAGTACCGGGACGATGTCTGCCCGGGTCGACATTGAAATCGAGACGAAAGACGGACATGCCGTCCGTCTTTCGCTGGATCAGTTTATGCCTGTCCTTCCCCCGATAGAAACGCAGTATACGACATGGGCCTGGTTTGATGAAATCATGAAAAAGGGGAAATACAGACATGCCACAGAGCCTGTGTTTCAAACATATGAACTGCCTTTGTCTGCTTTTGAACAGAACAATCCGCATTTTCAGTTTGAGGAAATGAACAAAATCACGTTTTATTTCTCCGGCAAGCCGGGAAAAGTGATGATTGATCAAATAGGTTTTGGAGGTATTTGATGAGTACTAAACGTTTGCAAGTGTTGATCATTGCCATGTGCGTGATAAGCCTGTTTGCCGCCGGCTGCAAGGCTGATGAAAAGGGAAACACGGGCTTAACGGAAGGACAGGGTCAGCAGGAAACAGAAGGAGAACTTAACGAAGAAAAAACCGATCATGAAGAAATTGAGGCTCGAGAACATGACGATCCAAAACATGAAAGAGAAGAAGAACAAGCAAAGAAAGAAGAAGTGACGATTTCCATCGGTGCGATTGGCGATGTCCTGCTTCATGCACGAGTGTATGAAACGGCGGAAGCCGAAAATGGAGAATATGACTTTTCACCGATGTTGGCAGCGGTGGAACCCCTTTTGCAAGCACCCGATTTTATGATGGCCAACCAGGAATCGATGCCCGGCGGCGTGGAACTCGGCCTGTCCACATACCCGCTGTTTAATAGTCCGCAGGAAATTGTCCGCGACTTGCAAAACGCGGGCGTAGACATGATCGTCGGAGCGAATAACCATACGCTCGATGGCGGAATTGAAGCGGTGGAAAGCGCTTTGGATTTTTATGATGAAATCGGGATGGACTATGTCGGTGTTTATCGGGATACGGAAGATAGGCAGACGGATCGTATCGTCACTGTTGACGGGGTTAAACTCGGGGTCTTGGCCTACACTTATGGTACAAACGGCATTCCAATTCCGGAAGGACATGAGGATGTTGTCGCTTTAATCGAACCCGAGCGGATGGTCGAAGACGTTCACAGAATGCGCGAGAAAGTGGATGTTGTCATCGTCCATCTGCATTGGGGGAACGAGTATGAGAGAGAACCGAACGAAGAACAGCGTCAACTGGCCGCCGAGTTATCTGAAGCAGGTGTCGACGTGATCTTTGGCCATCATCCTCACGTTTTGCAGCCGGTAGAATGGATCTCAGCCGAGTCATCCGAGCAGGAGGACGGGCCTTCAAGTGACAATCCTTCAAATGACGAGCCTTCAAATAAGGAAACGATCGTTTTCTATTCACTCGGAAACTTCCTTTCGGGGCAAGACTTTGAGTACACGGATATCGGTGGGGTGGCCACCGTGGAAATCACGAAGGTGACAGAAGGGGATGATACTTCGGTCAACGTTCATTCCCCGCACTTAGAACCCACTCTTGTTGTCAATGAAAACAATCAATATGCGGTTTTCCCCATGGCTGAAGCAGACCGGCCTTCGATTTCGGGCGCAACCCGTAAGGAAATTGTTGAGCATACGCATCGATATTAAGCGGAAAGTTGAAGCAGGTCGAAAAATTCAATGTGAATTAATGGTCCTTTGGGGTGAGCAGGGAGTCATTGAAAAATATTTTGATCCAGTACGAGAATGGCAAAACGTTTCCGATCAGCGTGTGCAGGGCCGTTCTTTACCTTGTGGGCATTTTATCGCTGAGGAAGCACCTGAACTGCTTTTAGACCATATCCTTCCTTTTTTAGACGTTGATACAAAATGACGTTCATTCAGACGGTGAATGACCTGCTCAGCTGACCCGGATCGCATTTGACGATTAGGGGCGACATATTGACAATCTTCCTCTGTATGTTGAATAATATTGATTAGCACTCTATGTATATGAGTGCTAGTCAATCATGTTTGTTACTGCTATACCTTTCATCATGATCGGTGTAGCTTTCATTATTTGGCGTGCTTTCATTATTTGAGGGCCTTCATTATTAATGAGTATCATTATTTGAGGTGCTTTTACTATTTGCGATTCACTATTTGAGGTGCCTTCACTATTTGTCAGTATCACTGTTTGAAAGGAGAGGTTTTATGGCCAAAAAGGAATTTCAAGCGGAATCCAAAAGGCTTTTGGAACTCATGATTCATTCCATCTATTCCCAGAAAGAGATTTTTTTAAGAGAATTGATTTCCAATGCCAGCGATGCGATAGACAAAATATACTACAAAGCTTTAACGGATGACAGCTTAAGCTTTGACAAAGATCAATATTATATTAAAGTGCAGGCGGACAAAGAGAAGAGGACATTGACCGTCACTGATACGGGAATCGGCATGACGAAGGAAGAACTTGAGGAAAATCTGGGCGTCATCGCGAAAAGCGGTTCTTTCTCATTCAAAAATGAAACTGAAATTAAAGATGGCCATGACCTCATCGGTCAATTTGGCGTCGGTTTTTATTCCGCTTTTATGGTCGCCGATCAAGTGACGGTCATGAGCAGAGCACTCGGCAGTGAGCAGGCGTACAAATGGGAGTCGGAAGGAACGGAAGGATATACGATTGAACCGTGCCAAAAAGAGACGGTCGGGACAGAGATTGTCTTGAAAATCAAACAGAACAGCGAAGATGAAACGTATGACGAATATTTGGAAGAACATCGTTTAAAAGAAATCATTAAAAAGTACTCCGATTTTATCCGCTATCCCATCAAGATGGACGTAACCGTCTCCAAACCTAAGGAAGGTAAAGAAGGGGAAGTTGAAGAATATACGGAAGAACAAACGATCAACAGCATGGTGCCCATCTGGAGAAAAAACAAAAGTGAGCTGACCGCTGAGGATTACACCAACTTTTATCATGAAAAACATTACGGTTTCGATCAGCCGCTGACACATATTCATATCAATGTGGACGGATCTTTAAGGTATCAAGCCATCTTATTTATTCCGGAAAATATTCCGTTGGATTACTATACCGCTGAGTATGAAAAAGGGTTGGAGTTATACGTGAACGGGGTTTTGATTATGAATAAATGCCCCGACTTGCTGCCCGATTATTACAGCTTTGTGAAAGGGATGGTCGATTCCGAAGATCTCTCCTTGAACATATCGAGGGAAATGCTGCAACAGGACCGGCAGGTTAAGCAGATTGCCAAAAACATAAAAAACAAAATCACCAAACATTTAAAAGACATGTTAAAAAATGATCGGGCATTGTATGAGAAATTTTACCGCTCATTCGGCCGACAGCTGAAATACGGCGTTTACAGTGATTTCGGAGCGAACAAGCAAGAATTGCAAGATTTGTTATTGTTTATATCATCGAAAGAAAAGAAATGGGTCACCCTGGATGAGTATGTCTCCAGAATGCCCGAAGATCAAAAATACATTTACTACGCATCCGGAGAAAATGCGCAGAAAATCGAAAAAATGCCTCAAACTGAATTCATATTGGACAAAGGGTATGAAATTCTTTACTTCACGGATGACATTGATGAATTTGCGATTAAAATGCTCGACCGTTATAAAGATAAACCGTTCAGGTCCGTTTCCAGCGATGATTTGGGCATTGAAACGGAAGAAGATAAGGATCAGCAGGAAACGGTGCAGAAAGAGAATGAAAAGCTGTTCGCCTACATGAAAAACATCCTTGGGGACAAAGTGAAGGATGTCAGGGCATCAAAAAGATTGAAAAACCATCCCGTCTGTTTCGCAACGGAAGGGGACGTATCGATTGAGATGGAGAAAGTGCTGCAGTCGATGCCGAACAACCAAAATGTTAAAGCGGAAAAAATTTTGGAAATTAATGCCAACCACGACGTTTTTCAATCCTTGCAAAACGCTTATGAACATGATAAGCAGAAATTGACATTGTATACGAACCTGTTGTACAATCAAGCTCTATTGATCGAAGGATTGCCCATTCAAGATCCGGTCGACTTTACGAATGATATCTGTAAGATGATGGTTTGACCTGTTTATGTCACATCTCTGCACGGTGAAGAAAGATGATGACTGAAAATTTGATGTTCGCCTTTGCCCTGACGTTTATGGCGGGACTGGCCACAGGGATCGGCAGCTTGCTCGCTTTTATGACTTCAACGACAAACACCAAGTTTTTATCGGTAGCTCTCGGCTTTTCCGCCGGCGTGATGATCTACGTCTCCATGATAGACATATTTTTCAAAGCGAAAGATGCCCTTGTGGCCGCCGTGGGTGTCCATTGGGGAAACTGGATGACCGTGATCGGGTTTTTCGGGGGCATGATTTTGATCGCCATGATCGACAAGTTCATTCCCACGCAAACAAACCCGCACGAAACGAAAAAGGTAGAAGAGGTGCTCAATCCAGAGAAAAAGACAAAAGGACCCGACCTCTTAAGAGCAGGGACTTTTACGGCGCTGGCGATTGCCATTCATAACTTTCCTGAAGGGATGGCCACTTTTATCTCTGCTTTGCAGGATCCTGCGCTCGGTGTCGCCATTGCCATCGCCATAGCTATTCATAATATTCCCGAAGGTATCGCCGTCTCTGTCCCGATCTACTACGCCACCAAAAACCGAAAAAAAGCTTTCAAACTTTCTTTTTTGTCCGGGTTGGCCGAACCGATTGGTGCGCTTGTCGCTTTTCTCATTTTAATGCCTTTTCTAGACGATATTGTCTTTGGCATCATTTTTGCAGCTGTGGCGGGAATCATGGTTTTTATCTCACTTGATGAATTGTTGCCAGCGGCTCAAAAATATGATGAAGCCCATTTGTCCATCTACGGATTAATGGCCGGTATGGCTGTCATGGCCGTCAGTTTGTTGCTGGTCATTTAAGGATGGACTGCTGGTCATTTAAGGATGGACTCGGTTGTTGCAAAGTGCATCTCCGGGGACAATTCTATGCGCCGGTAGCTTGCCGGGGCCTTTCCTTCAATTCTTTCGATCAAAAACTGAATGCCCATATATCCGTAATCATAAGCGGGTTGTGAAGCGCTGGCCGCCGTCAAATAAGGGCTTGTGTTTGTGTACGGATCGATATCGTCGAAACAGACGATGGTCATCTCATCCGGTACCTTTACGCCATGATTTCTCAAGGCATGAATGGCACTCACGGCGATAAAATTGTTGGCGGCGAAAATCGCTGTCGGTCGGTCCTTGCGGTCAAGGGATAGAAATTGTTCGATCGCAGCGTGAGCATCATCTTTTTTAAAATTGATTTCGCTTATCCATCTTTGGTCGATGCGAATGTCGGCCAGTTTTAACGTTTCCTCATAGCCCCGTTTTCTTTCCCTGGCCGTCGAAATGTGAGCGGGTCCATTGAGCATGGCGATTTTTCGGTGGCCTTGTTGAAGCAAATGCTCCGTTAATTTTCGTGCCCCTTCATAACTATCCCCGAGTATCAAATCGCAATCGATCCCTTGAATTTCCCTGTCAATCAACACAAATGGAATGTGATGTTTCCTTAACCTTTTTAGATTTTTAACAGATTCATCACCGGCCGGCGCGAGCAAAACACCGTCCACCCGCGTGGCCAACACCGTCTCAATATAGTCCGATTCCTTGCTCATATTTTCATCCGTATTGCTTAACAAAATTTGATAGCCTAACTGTTTTGCCTTGTCTTCCGCTCCCCGGGCCACTTTTGTGAAAAAAGGATTGGTAATATCGGTAATTAAAAGAGACAATATTTTTGTCTTTTTGGAAATTAAACTCCGGGCATTTAAATTGGGAACGTATCCTAATTCGTCAATCGCTTTTTCCACTTTCCGTTTCGTTTCCTCACTCATGTATCCCGATTGGTTAATGTACCTGGAGACAGTCATGGGGGAGACGTTTGCACGTTTGGCGATATCATAAATGGTAACCACGTTTCCGTATCCTTTCTCGCGCAAAATATGCTGATTCTTTTTATCACAACTATATGATATCGCTAACAGGACATATTTGCAAATATTGATAATTGACAAACAAAATAATAGGTGCTATTATTCTGTTATCGATAACATATTTTAACATGAAAGCGCCACCAGTGGTGCACGGAAATAAAGCCGGATGAGATCAATGCTGAAAGAGGATCTATACTGGGGGAGATCAATACAGGAAGAGATCATGATGAGGGGTGAAACGTATGAGTGAGCCCTTGGTTTTGATGGAGGGAATCGAGAAACGTTTCCCGGGCGTATATGCGCTCAAACACGTTCGCTTCGAATTAATGCCCGGAGAAGTCCATGCCCTCGTCGGCGAAAACGGTGCGGGAAAGTCTACCCTGATGAAAGTGCTCACGGGGGTCTATCAAAAAGATGGCGGAACGATTTTTTTCAAAGGAAAAGAAGTGGAAATTCCCCACACGAGAGCCGCACAGGATATGGGCATCAGCATGATTCATCAAGAACTGAATTTGATGCCTGACTTAACGGTCGCCCAAAACATTTTTATCGGTCGTGAGCCGCGCAAACGGCTGCCGTTATTCGTCGATGAAGATGAAATGAATGCAAAGACGGAACAATTATTTGAATGGATGAACCTGCAGGTTGATCCCCGAATGAAAGTGGGGCAGCTTACCGTTGCCAAACAACAAATGGTGGAGATCGCCAAAGCTTTGTCTTTCCAGTCTGAAGTTCTGATTATGGATGAGCCGACAGCCGCTTTAAGTGAAGCGGAGACAAATGATCTTTTTCGAATCATCGACCAGTTAAGAGAAAATGGCGTGGGCATGATTTATATTTCGCATCGCATGGATGAATTGAAGCGTATCACCGATCGGGCAACAATCATGCGTGACGGGGAGTATATCGACACCGTTCGTACGGCTGAAGTGAGCAGAGATCGATTGATTGCCATGATGGTGGGGCGAAAAATTTTGCATTCTCCCAAACCGGATGTGCAGACGAAACGAAACAAGCGTCTCTTGGAGGTCAGACATCTCCATCGCTATCCTCTGCTTCAAGATATCAGTTTTCACGTTGATCAGGGAGAAATTCTCGGTTTTGCCGGACTGATGGGCGCGGGAAGAACGGAAGTGGCCCGGGCTGTTTTCGGGGCTGATCCGATCGACAGCGGCGACATTTATATTCACGGAAAAAAAGTTGACATTAAACAGCCGTTTGATGCAGTCCAAAAGGGGATTGGCTACCTTTCCGAAGATCGAAAACGATACGGCCTGATGCTTGACAAAGATGTCAAAATGAACATCGCCTCGGCGCATTTGAGACACTTCCAGCAATGGTTGGGCTGGATGGATGACAAACACATTGCTGCCGTTGCTGAGGAAATGATCAGTTCTTTAAACATAAAAACACCTCATGCCGACCAGCACGTTCGAAACCTTTCCGGAGGCAATCAACAGAAAGTGGTGATCGGCAAATGGCTAGTCCGTAACTGCGATATTCTTATTTTCGATGAACCGACGCGAGGAATAGACGTAGGCACGAAAACTGAGATTTATCATCTGCTTCATCAATTGGCTGAAGAGGGAAAGGCAATCATCGTCATTTCTTCCGAATTGCCGGAAATTTTGCGTCTCAGCCATCGCATCATGGTCATGTGTGAAGGAAGAATAACCGCTGAATTAAACGGACCGGAGGCGACGCAGGAAGAAATTATGCAATACGCCACTCAGCGGATGAGTTGATTTTCAATCAAACGCTGTTTTTGGGCCATCTAGTTAAATTATTGGGGGTGATCAACGTGAAACCTGTCCATAATTATTCCAATATTTTTAAAATACGTTTTAAAACGGGTGCCGCGTTACAGCAATTGCTCGCCTTTGCCAGTCTGATCGGACTGATCATCTTTTTTTCGCTGGCTTCAGAAAATTTCCTTCAATTTTCCAATATCATGGGGATTTTGCTCTCCACGGCCGTCATTGGCGTGCTGGCATTAGGAGCGACATTTGTCATCATTACGGCAGGGATTGATTTGTCCGTAGGAACGGGGATGACGCTCTGTTCGGTGATGGCCGGGGTGTTTATCACTTTCTGGGGACTAGCGACGCCCCTCGGCGTATTGGGAGGCATTTTCACCGGTACATTGATGGGATGTCTGATCGGTTTGATGGTGGCCAAGATGAAAATTCCTCCTTTTATCGCCACATTGGCAATGATGATGATTGCCAGCGGTTTGTCTCTCGTCATTTCGGGCACGAGTCCGATTTATTTCACCGACAGGCCGGTATTTTCAACAATTGCCCTAGGTACGCTGATTCCCGGGGTACCGAATGCCGTTCTCATTTTTTTCGGGGCTGCCGTTGTCGCCGGCCTGCTGTTACATAAGTCGGTTATCGGCCGATACACGTATGCCCTGGGAAGCAATGAAGAAGCGGCGAAACTATCCGGTGTTCACGTTGATTTTTGGAAAATTGTCGTTTATACCATTGCCGGGACATTTACCGGTCTGGCCGGCATTTTGATGGCTTCCCGACTGAATTCGGCTCAGCCGGCTTTGGGAATGGGTTATGAGTTGGAAGCCATTGCGGCGGTTGTCATTGGTGGGACGTCTTTAAGCGGAGGCAAGGGAACGATTATCGGCACCGTCATCGGCGCTCTGATCATGAGCGTGTTGCGTAACGGCTTGCGCATCCTTTCCGTCCCTCAAGAGTGGCAAACAGTCGTCATCGGGCTGGTGATTATATTCGCCGTCTATATCGATATTTTGCGCAGGAGGCGGGCTGTGGTTTAATCGGGGTATTTACTCCGTCAGCTGGAGTGAAATACAAAAAATGAAAAGGGGAGATGAAAAGTTGCCAAAAACAACAAACATGTTTGTCTTCACCGTCTTTGTCCTCATGCTTGCGTCCACACTAATGGCCTGCAGCGGTGGAGAAGAAACGACCGGGGAAATGGGTAATGAAAACACAGCTGAGAGAGAAACGCAGACGGATGGTCAGCCAGAAGCAGTCGATGAAGATGGGCAAAACGGCACGAATCAAGAAGAAACTGATGACAATGAAGCAAATACGGACGCGACCTATTCCATTCCTATCGTTTCCAAAGGATTTCAGCATCAATTTTGGCAGGCCGTTCACAATGGTGCCGAACAGGCGGCAGATGAATTTGGCGTAGAAATCACTTTTGAAGGTCCGGATACGGAAGCGCAGGTGGATAAACAACTTGAAATGCTGCGCACAGCTCTGGACAGAGATCCGGATGCCATTGGATTTGCCGCATTGGACAGCCAGGCATCCATTCCTTTGCTCACTCAAGCTCAGGAAAACGATATTCCCGTCATCGCCTTTGACTCAGGTGTGGAAAGCGACATTCCTGTGACAACGGCTGCAACGGACAATTATGCGGCTGCTCAAGAAGCGGCGGAGCAAATGGCCGAATTGATCGGAGGGGAAGGGAAAGTAGCCGTCATTGCTCATGATCAAACGAGCCAAACGGGAATCGAACGCAGAGACGGATTTGTGGAGACGATTGAAAATAATCATCCAAATATCGAACTGGTAGACATTCAATACGGCGGAGGGGATCACTTGAAGTCGACTGATGCGGCTAAAGCGATCATGCAGGCCTATCCTGATCTGGACGGCATTTTCGGCACAAATGAAGGATCTGCCATCGGTGTCGTCAATGCGGTGAAAGAAATGAACAAAGAAGGAGAAATCGTCATTATCGGCTTCGATTCCGGTCAACAGCAGATTGATGCCATTCGGGATGGCGTGATGGCAGGGGCCATTACTCAGAATCCAGTCGGGATCGGTTATGAAACCGTCAAAGCGGCCGTGCAAGCGATTAACGGGGAAGAGCTTCCTGAAGTGATTGATACAGGCTTTTTTTGGTATGATGCCAATAATTTGGATGATGAAGACATTCAGGCGGTCATTTACGAATAGCCAAAGTAAACGACGTCACGCATTTTGACAATCAGGCTGAAAAACGGGATAGAAGATGACAAGGAGTGAAAGATGATTCGTATTGATGCCCATCAACATTTTTGGAAAGTGGAAAGAGGAGACTATGGTTGGTTAACACCAGAGTCCACCATCTTATACAAGGATTTTACACCGGAAGATCTCATGCCGCACCTCAAAGCATTGCACATCGATTATACGGTTCTGGTACAGGCGGCACCTACGGTAGAAGAAACGATGTTTTTGCTCGATTTGTATGAACAATACGATTTTATTGCCGGTGTTGTCGGATGGCTTGATCTGGAAGCGGATACGTTTGAAAATGAGTATCAAAAGTTGCGTGAACATGAAGGTTTTGTCGGATTAAGGCCCATGCTTCAAGATATCGAAGATGACCGATGGATCTTGCGTCCCAAAGTATTACGCAACATGGCCCTCATTGTTGAAGACGGCTTTGCGGTTGATTTGCTTGTGTTACCCAAACATTTGACCCATATTCGCCGTCTGTTGGAAATATATCCTCAATTGAATGCCATTGTTGATCATGCGGCCAAACCGGACATTAAACGGCAGCGGTTTCACCCTTGGCAAGAAGATTTGAAAGAGGTCGCGGCCTTTCCAAATGTGATGTGTAAACTGTCCGGATTAATAACGGAAGCTGACCACGATCAATGGCAGGAAAAAGATTTGCGGCCTGTCATTGATCATGTCCTTGATCTATTCGGAGTCAACAGAGTCGTCTTTGGCAGTGACTGGCCTGTCTGTTTAACGGCCGGCACATATGAAGATGTTTACAATGCTTTATACCACAATGTACACAAGCAAATAGACGAAAAGGACCTGCTGAAAATTTTTGGTCTGAACGCTGTTCATTTTTATAAACGTCTGAAACTGCGCAAGGATAAGCATGAAAAAGGAGCGGTTGGATGAAGCGACTCAAACATGAGACAGCGTTGGTCACCGGGGGAAACAGAGGGATTGGAGAAGGCATCGTTTTACGCTTGGCGGAAGCAGGAGCGGACGTGGCCATCAATTATAAAAGCGAGGCATTGCAAGAAGAGGCCGAAAGGGTCAAGCGAAAAGTGCTTGAACGGGGGCAAAGAGCCTTCACTGTTCAAGCTGATGTCAGTGTGAAAAATGACGTGGACAGAATGATTGAAGCGGTTGAAAAAAATTTGGGTCCCATATCCATTTTGGTCAATAATGCCGGCATTGCCCCGTTTGTTCCGTTCATGCAACTGACCGAAGAACTATGGGAACAGACGTACAATACGAACGTCAAATCGATCTTTCTCACTTCTCAAGCCGTTGCCAAAGGCATGATTGGACGAGAACACGGCAAAATTATCAACATCACGTCTACAGCGAGCATTATGGTGACAAGCCCTGTCGTTCCGCATTACATTTCTTCCAAAGCGGCGGCCTATCAGTTAACACGAGCGCTGGCCATTGAACTGGGAAAGTATAACATTAACGTCAATGCCGTCGGACCGAGTACTGTTGACACGGAACTGACGAAAGAATATCTGGCCGATCCGGACATTTATAGGCAAGAAGTGGAAGCCAATCCGATGAAACGGTTGGGAACACCGCAACAAATCGGAGATGCCGTCGTGTTTCTTGCTTCTCGGGAAGCCATGCAAATCAATGGACATTTGTTAATGGTTGATGGCGGATTGACGGTCAAAGCGGCTCAGCCCGAAGATCATTTGCAACGTTAAAAAGACACAAACGAACGTACAGAAAGGTGATGACGATTGCTGAAAACATCTTGTTTGAATCCGCTTGTTTTGCAAACGCTGGCCAGATGCGGCCACGGTGACCAATTGTTGATTGCGGATGGAAACTATCCGCTCGATTCGAATACACATCCTGAGACGAGGAAAATTTATTTGAACTTAACGCATGGGATGCCGCTGGTCACCGATGTGTTAAAAGTGATTCAAGAAACAATCCCCATCGAAAAAATGGCCGTCATGGTCCCAGACGATGGCAGCCGTCTGCCCATCCATGCCGAAATGAGCGGCATGATGCCTGAGGCTGAACGGGTTGAGCTGAAACGCTTTGAGTTTTACCGCGCCTGCCGGGAGCAGAATGTCAAACTGGCTATCGCCACCGGGGAACAACGAGTGTATGCCAATTTACTGTTAACCGTCGGGGTGACTGGTTGACTTGCAAGTTGGATCCTCGACAAGCAAGGACGTTTGCGCAATGGTTGCGATCACGTGACTAGTTAACTTGTCAGTTGAATCCAGCGTATGATCAGCATCATTTTAATAACCGGTTATTAACCGGCAACAAGTATGAGAAGGACAACCGTGTGCTGTGGGTTGTCCTTATTTTTTCCTATTGACTTTTCCGTTACGTTCATCCATTAATCATTATGGACGGACTTTTCAAGAAGCGCCTGCCTGGAGGAGGATCAGCATGTCCCGACCCAACACGAAGACGGTTATCACCGTCGGTGAAGTGCTCATCGATTTCTTTTGTACCGATGTGGAAAAAAGTTTGCGAGAGGGGACTCATTTTTTAAAACAAGCCGGTGGTGCACCGGCCAATGTCTCCGTTGTGATCAGCATGCTGGGAGGAGCGTCAGCCATTGTGGGAAAGGTTGGCGCCGATCCTTTCGGTGATTTTTTGAGGCAAACGCTGGCTGACCGAAGGGTTAACACATCGATGCTCGTTAGAGACCAACATGCCTCAACCACTTTGGCTTTTGTCTCTCTGAAAGCGGACGGCGAACGGGATTTTGTGTTTCATCGGGGGGCCGATCAATTTCTGCGTGATGAAGATTTGCATTTCGACCAACTTGATAAAGCAAAAATTTTACATTTCGGTTCAGCCACTGCTTTACTCAGCGATCCATTGCGGAAAACATATTTGAAAGTGATGCGCAAGGCACGACAAAAACGCATTTTCACTTCTTTTGACCCGAATTACCGCAGAGATTTGTGGTCGGGACGTACGGACGAATTCATTGCCCAAGTCAGGCAGGCATTGCCGTACGCCGATTTTGTCAAAGTGAGCGCCGAAGAGCTTCAGATTGTGACGGGAGGAAACAGCAACAGGGAAGATGCATTGAAGACATTGCATGAGCAAGGAGTGAAATTGGTTGTCGTCACATTGGGCAAGGACGGATCTCTGTTCTCCAACGGGTTAAAAATTAAACATGTTCCGAGCATCAATGTTCAATCCATCGATTCCACTGGAGCCGGAGATGCATTCGTCGGGGCCGTCCTCTATCGACTTTCCCAGCTGGATGATCCGGAAACGGTCATCGGGAATGAACAACAACTGGAGGAGATCGTTTCATTTGCCAACCGAATTGGTGCTCGCGTATGTACCCAAGTGGGAGCGATCACGGCCTTTTCTGCTGATTCTTTTCTCACAGATTCATAACCTCAAAAATTGAAAACTTGGATTTTTGATGTTGGACAAATTGTGACAAATTATTTTTTATCATCTCGTAACTTTTTGTATTAATATTCGTCTAATAAGTGAGTAATATTGTTATATCGTTTGTTGGAAAATCTTACTTTATCAGAATAAGATGCACGATTCTTATAAATCAGTTACAATAGACACTGTTTATTATTGCTAGATATTATTTATAATCGTATCAGTGAGCAAATTATATAAATTGGCAGGAGAAAATCATGGAACAAGATGAACGAATCGCTAAACAACCTTTTATACCGGTCATATTAGGAGCAAATATCGGAGTCTACAGCACGGCCAGATCATTTCATGAAGCTTACGGCACGAAATCGATCAGCATCAGCAGAGAACTCATTGGTGCTGTCAAACATTCGGCGATTATCCAGCCGTTCGTTGAAGCGAAAATGAAAGCGGAAGATCATTTAGTGGCCTGTTTAAGCCGGGTAACGCGCTGCTATCCGGGCATTCCGAAAATATTGATCGGCAGTGCTGACTGGCATGTGCAGCAAATTGCCAATGTTAGAGATAAATTGGGCAATGAATGGATTGTACCTTATGCCAGCCGGGACATCTTGCAGCTTGTGACCAACAAGAAAAATTTTTATGCGTTATGTGCAGAATTAAATGTCGATTACCCCAAGTTCGTCTCTTTTACAGGAGATACCGCCAAAAATTTGGATTTGCCATTCGATTTTCCTGTCGTGATCAAGCCGGCCGAAAGCACTTCCTATCAAGCCATCCATTTTACGGGAAAGAAAAAGGTGTTTATAGCCCAGGACAGAGGTGAACTTGTTGACATCATCGCGCTAATTCGGGAGGCGGGTTTTAAGGAGGAACTGATCATACAGGAATTCATACCCGGTGACGATACGTCGATGCACATCTTAACACTATACACCGCTCGAGACGGTCAAACAAAACTCGGTTCATTTGGACAAACATTGCTTGAAGATCATACCCCTGGGGGGATTGGGAATCCGGTGGCCATTCGCACTTTTTGCAACGATACCGTCGTTCAACAAGCCAAAAAACTGGTTGAGCATGTCGGTTATATCGGGTTTTCCAATTTTGATTTAAAGTATGATGAGCGCGATGGGAAATACAAATTTTTTGAATTGAATCCCCGGCTTGGCCGAAGCAACTATTATGTTACGGCCGAAGGCCACAACACCTCACGTTATTACGTGGAAGATTATGTCTATCAGCGCCCGCTCACATTTTCCATGGCGGAAAAAGAGGTGTTGTATTCCGTTGTGCCCAAAAGGCTGGTACTCAAATACATCAAAAACAAAGATTTAAAGAAACGGGTTAAAACGCTTTATCGATCACGACGGGTCAAAAATCCGATGTATTATTTTTCGGTCGAAAAAAGTATCAAACGGTTATTTTATGTTATTGTCTCCACTCTAAACTTCTTCAGGAAGTTTAAAAAATATCCCCCTTTGTGAAGATAGCCGGAGAAGAGCAAGAGAAAGGATGTGTACGTATGGGGGAATGCTTTGGTATTGTCGGCGGATTGGGACCGAAAGCAACGGTCCATTTTTTGAACCATATTGTCGCCCGCACGGCGGCGAAAAGAGATCAAGATCATCCTCAATTTATTTTATTACAACATCCGCAAATTCCAGACAGAACAGATTACATTTTAGATCCGTCCAAACCCAATCCCTTGCCTTATTTACTAAAAGATGTGCAATCATTATCCGAGGCCGGGGTGTCGTTCATCGTCATTCCGTGCAATACGGCCCATTATTTTTTTGACCAGTTGCAGGACAGCTGTTCCGTGCCGATCATCAACATGATTCGGGAAACGGTCCGGTACATCACAACACATTTTTCGGCAGATAAAAAAATTGGCCTTCTGGGGACGCCGGGAACGCTTCGGTCGAACTTATATCAAAAAGAACTGCTGGAAGCAGGGTTGACGCCTGTGTTGCCCACAGAAGCCATTCAAAATAAGGTCAATGCGTTAATTTTTCGGCAAGTCAAACAAGGTCATTGTGTGGACTATCGTACATATCTTGACGTATTAAAAAATATGTATGCCCTGGGTTGTCACCGGTTGATTCTGGGCTGCACGGAATTATCCACCATTGAGGATGAAGCTGATGCTCATGATTTCCCCCTGGTTGATGCCCAGGCGGTTTTGGCCGAACGATCGATTCAACGGGCGGGAAAACGCGTCAAAAGACTTCACGCTGACGAAATTCGCCGCTTTGTGCCGGAAAGTACGGCTCAATCCTAAAGCGACGTTTCGATTTAAGTAGCTCTCGAATCAAAGGGCGCTTGACCTTGGCATGTCAACCGTTTAGTTCATTCCGATCCCGTTTCCGCTGCAAGTATTTACCAATGACCGGCAACGGCCGACCCAATATTTTTTCGGCGAATCCTGTACGAATACTGATAAACAAATAGACGACCACACCGGTGATCACCGTAACGCTTAAAATGATCAAGGCGTTCAACTTTGTTTCCAAGGGGAAGACGTGAGCGAGTCCGCTGTTCATCAACCAAACCAGCACACCCATCAGTGCGGTATATCCGGCAATGCAAGACAATGGTTTGCCGACCGCCCGGAAATCAAAAGCGGCGTATCTGCCAATGGCCCAGAGACAGATGCTGATGGCCAGCATATAGCCGGCACCTGTGGCCAGAATGGCTCCCTTGGCATCAAACCATAAAATAAAAGGATAATTACATATCGCCTTCAAGGCAATCCCGCTCATCAAGGCGATGACGGCAAACTTTTGCTGGTTAATCCCCTGCAAAATCGATGTGGATACAGCAAAAACAGAAAACAGGACAGCAATGGGAGCATAGTATGTCAGCATATGTCCTCCAATCTCAATATCTTCCAAACTGTACAACGTCCCGTAAGCCGCATCGGCCAGTAAAACAAGGCCGACAGAAGCAGGCAGGGTAAAAAAGAGAATCGTTTGGTAAACCTGTGTCATTTGCTTCTGAAGCTTGTCATGGTCCTGACTGACAAAGGCGCTGGTGACCGCTGGGATGATGGTGATTGACATCGCTGTGGCAATCGAAACGGGGATCAAGACGAGCTTATGTGCTGCCTGACCAAAGGCGCCGAAGAACATTTCCGCCTCTCTTTGGCTGTATCCGATTTGCATCAAGGCCTGGTTAAACGTCATCAAATCAACCGTTTGGTAGAGAGGGATCGCCAGTCCGACGAAAGAAATGGGCAAAGCATACGACAACAGCTCTTTATACATTCTCGGCAGGGACATGGCGTGATCCCTTTCTCCGTTCGCCTGATCGGAAAGGGCCTGTGTCGCTAAAACTTTTTTTCTTTTTACAAGAAATATGATCAGCACCGCGAGTCCACCGAGCGCCCCGACAAAAGCTCCGAAAGTGGCGAAGCCGACAGCCGCGCCCAAACCTCCTCCCCAAATTTCCAAGATCAAATAGGTCAATACGAGAATAAAGATGATGCGCACAATCTGTTCCACCACTTGGGAAACCGCTGTAGGTCCCATCATGCCAAAACCTTGAAAATAACCGCGAATGGTAGAGAGTAACGGAATCACAATAAGCGCCGTACTGACCATGCGAATGGTAAAAACAGCGTCATCGATTGAATTTCCATCCAGATTATCCGGGTCTAACACCTGTAGGGCAATCGGTTCGGCCAAAAAGAAAAGGGTGGCAAAAGCAACCAACCCAGTCATAGACATGACGACCAATCCCGATCGGAACAAGCGCTGCACGGTGTGGCGGTCCCCGAGGGCGTGATATTTAGAAATAAATTTGGATATGGCGATCGGAATACCTAAAGTCGATAAACTAATAAAAACCGTATACGGCGTATATCCATAGTGATACAGGGCCAGTCCTTCCAAACCGACCATAGCTTGAAAGGGAAAAATATAGATAATCCCCAGGATTTTGGAAATAAAAATGGCAGTGGTCAGAATGGCCGTTCCGCGAAGCAAGTGATGTTCAGACATAATGATCTCCTAGCTTTTCTAAAGTGCAAATTCAGGTCAAAAAGCATCGATAGCATTTTATCATAATTCATCTAAAACTGCAGTGAAAAAATTTTGTCAGACAAAGGATTTGTACTAAATTTTGTCGAAGCCCTATTTCTAAGTTTTCCCTAAATAATGTCATCAAACCATGAAACGAT
>CALBTX010000235.1 GCA_937967685.1 uncultured Bacillaceae bacterium
CGAATGATGCTTCTCATGTAAAACTCGTAGAAAAAAGTTGAAAAGGATGAAAAGCAAAATGGGAGCAGGTCGACAAAGACGTTCATGCCGGTTGTTGTTTGTCTTTTTATTGATTGTTCTCAGCTCATGTTCAGCGTTTAACAGCGGGGAAACGAACGGAGGGGATCGACCGGAGGCCGAAGAGAGGCCCGAAGACGAGTTAGTGCTGGCCATCGGCGGGGAACCGGATGCAGGATTTGATCCGACAACGGGATGGGGACGATACGGGTCACCTCTTTTTCAAAGTACATTACTTAAGTACGATGAAGATTTCAATATTCAGTCCGATTTAGCCGTCGATTACGCAGTTAGTCAAGATGGCCTGCAGTGGACGGTTGACATTCGCGATGATGTAATGTTTTCTGATGGTGAACCTCTTACGGCTGAGGATGTTGTTTTTACATATCAGACCGCCAAAGAAAGTGATTCCGTCATTGACTTGACTCATCTAGACAGTATAGAAGCCGTTGATACGCACACGGTGCGTTTTACATTGAAAGAGCCTGATTCTACTTTTATTCATCATTTGCTCTCGATCGGCATCGTTCCGGAACACGCCTATGACCATTTGTATCATGAACATCCGATTGGCTCAGGGCCTTATCAAATGGTTCAATGGCATAAGGGCCAACAGTTGATCGTCGAACAAAACCCGTATTATTACGGGGAGAAGCCGTATTTCAAGAAGTTGACGTTTTTGTTTTTGGCTGAAGATGCCGCCTTTGCGGCGGCAAAAGCCGGACAAGCGGATGTTGTCTCCGTCCCTCCGGCATTTGCCAATGAGGAAGTGCCGGGCATGAAGCTAGTCGAACTGGACAGTGTGGATAACAGAGGCATCATGTTGCCTTTCATCCCTTCCGGCACCCAGACCGAAGCTGGACTACCTGTCGGTCATGATGTGACGGCGGATTTGGCGATCCGCAAGGCGCTGAACATTGCTGTTGATCGAGAGGCCCTTGTCGAAGGTGTGTTAGAAGGTTATGGCACGCCCGCATACACTGTGGCGGATCATTTGCCGTGGTGGAACCCGGAAACAGTGATCAAGGATGGGGACATGGAAGCGGCCAAAAACATATTGGATGAGGCCGGTTGGCTTGAGAATGACAACGGAGTGAGGGAAAAAGACGGTTTAAAAGCTGAATTTACCCTGTACTATCCGGCAAACGACCATACCCGCCAGTCCTTATCGATGGCTTTTGCCGAAATGATCGCTCCTTTGGGCATTGAAGTGCATACCGAAGGCAAGAGCTGGAATGAATTGGAGAAAGTGATGTACGCCAACCCTGTAATGATGGGCTGGGGGAGTCATGATCCATTGGAAATGTACAATTTATACAGCAGTGAAACGAGAGGGATCGGTTATTACAATGCGAATTTTTATTCCAATCCGGCCGTCGATGAATATATGCAGCAGGCGATGACAGCCACAACGCCTGAAGAAGCGAACAAGTATTGGCAAAAGGCGCAGTGGGACGGGAACACGGGTTTGTCTGCCCGAGGGGATGCTCCCTGGGTATGGCTTGTCAATGTGAGGCATCTATATTTTGTGCGTGAAAATTTGGATATGGGTGAACAAAAAATTCAACCCCACGGTCATGGCTGGCCGGTGACAGATTTTATTACCGATTGGCGTTGGACGGACTAGTCAAAGTGAATGGTCCGCCAGAAGGACAAACGGTGAAAAAGGAAAATAAAAACGGAATTTGAGAAGGGTTACTTATGCGTATGCAATCTATCAGTTTGTGGATCGTCAAGCATGTGTTCAAACTGATCTTGCTTTTGTTGGCCGTCAGTCTTTTATCTTTTGCTCTCATCAGCTATTCACCGATCGATCCCGTTCAGGCGTATGTTGGGGCTGACATGACTAGAGTGAGTCCCGAACAGAGGGCCAACATTGCCGAGTACTGGGGATTGAATGAGTCCAAAACAGAACAATTCCTTGCCTGGGGAAAGTCCTTTTTGCGTGGTGAATGGGGGACATCCCTGATTTATCGCACGCCGGTAGCCGACGTGATCGCTGAACGTTTTCAGTCATCTCTGGCCTTAATGGGTGTATCTTGGTTGTTGGCCGGGGTCATCGGTTTTTGGTTGGGTATCGTGGCCGGGATGCGTCAGGGGACATGGTTGGACAAAATGATCCAAGCATACTGTTTCATGCTGGCCTCAACACCGGCTTTCTGGTTGGGATTGCTTTTGCTCACGTTATTCTCGGTCTGGCTGGGCTGGTTCCCAGTTGGATTAAGCACTCCGGCGGGGATGAATGCCGAAAATGTCACGCTGGTGGAACGGTTAAGACATCTGTTTTTACCGGCGCTGACATTAAGTATTGTTGGTGTGGCCAATGTCGCTTTACATACGCGACAAAAACTGGTTGAAATACTTGACAGTGAATTCATTCGTTTTGCGAAAGCGAAGGGAGAGCATGGCCTGCGTCTTCTGTGGCGGCACGGATTGCGAAACGTCTCTTTGCCCGCCGTCTCTCTGCATTTTGCTTCTTTCGGCGAAATATTTGGCGGAGCGGTGCTGGCCGAGCAAGTGTTTTCTTATCCCGGTTTGGGCCAGGCTGTCGTCCAAGCAGGACTTGGCGGAGACGTGCCTCTTTTATTAGGGATTGTTCTCCTCAGCACCCTATTTGTATTTATCGGAAACATGCTGGCTGATCTGTTGTATAAAGTGATCGATCCACGGATGAGAAAGGGAGAAAACGGATGAGTGACCGGTTGATCGATAGGGGAACGTTCCTTCGTAAATTCACCTTCAATCGACGCCAGCGTGCACTGTTTGTGGCGATGAGTATGGTGCTGTTCTTGACGGGCATGGTTGCCGGTGGCGTTTTTCTCGGTCCTGAAAACTTGGCGGTCAATCTGGACAACCGTAACAGACCACCTGCACTCGAACACCTCTTTGGAACTGACTGGTTAGGAAGGGATATGTTTGTTCGCACGCTGAAAGGACTGACTACAAGCTTTGGCGTCGGCGTCGCGGCTTCTTTGTTGAGCACTCTGATTGCTCTCGGTTTAAGTTTACTCACTTCATGGCATAGAATGATCGATCAAGTGATCACCTGGTTGATCGATCTTTTTTTGAGTGTGCCGCACATTGTCATCTTGATTTTAATTTCTTTTGCCCTCGGCGGCGGTTTTAAAGGCGTTGTCATCGGCTTGGCCTTCACCCATTGGCCGAGTTTAACCCGGTTGTTACGTGCAGAAGTGCTGCAAACCCAATCGGCGGAATATGTGCGTATTTCTCAGCAGCTGGGCAAATCCCGATTGTGGATCGCCAGGCATCATTTTTTACCACAGCTGATTTCTCAGATGCTTGTCGGCTTCATTTTGTTATTTCCACATGTCATTTTGCATGAAGCAGCACTTTCATTCCTCGGTTTTGGCTTATCCCCCGAAGAGCCGGCCATCGGAATTATTTTGTCCGAATCCATGGGCTATTTGTCTACGGGGATGTGGTGGCTCGCTTTTTTTCCGGGACTTTCGTTATTACTGATGGTTGTTGCTTTTAATCTGCTAGGAAGAAATGTACGCCGACTGCTCGATCCGTATCAGGATCACCAATAAGGGGAAACCGAGATCGTATGCCCGGTGTAGTTGAGATCGTATGCTAGTGCAGTTTAGATGAACTTGGGGAGACATTGTAAAGTTCCGCAGACAGAGGCCGGTTTGCGCTGAAAGAGCAGAGTTTGCGCTTAAAGAGCAGAGAAAGGAAAAAAGCTAGTGTACGCTCACCAGCGATGAAGGATAAAGGGGGGGGCGGAGGTGAGTCATCTGAAACGGAACATCGTGACAGAAGATGGAGAACGGTTTTCTGCAGGGGATGTGCCGCTGTTTAAGGTCGAGGGATTGTCTTTATCCTTTCGCCGCTTTCAGAAAAGAATGCGTGAAAATGATGTCTGTGTGATCAGGAACATGGACTTGACGATCAATGCCGGAGAAATTGTGGCCATCGTCGGTGCAAGCGGATCAGGGAAGAGTTTATTGGCCAATGCCGTGCTCGGTCTGCTGCCGAAAAACGCCGTGCTCGGAGGATCCATTTATTTCCAAGGGGAAGTGTTAACTCCCGAGAGACTACATCAATTAAGGGGCAAAGAAATGATCCTCATCCCTCAATCGGTTCAGGCACTCGATCCTTTAATGCCATCCGCCAGACAAGTTCAAGCGGTCATTCGCTCTGAAGATAAACAAGCTGTTCAGCGAGATATTTTTGCCAAAGTCGGGCTGCCACAAGAAGCAGGGGATCTGTATCCGTTCGAGCTCTCGGGGGGCATGTCCAGAAGAGTGTTGGCGTCTATCGCCATGGCCAGTCAGGCTAAACTGGTGATTGCCGATGAACCGACTCCCGGTCTCGATGAAAAGGCGCTTCAAGAGGTGCTGGAACATATCAAGCTCCTCGCCAAGCAAGGGAGAGGCATGATGTTCATTACGCATGATATTTCAGCAGCGCTGCAAATAGCGGATCAAATTGCCGTTTTTTATGCAGGGGAGACGATAGAACTGGCCAATGTGCAAGATTTTGAAGGGCGGGGTGGCAAATTACGTCATCCATATACGCGGGCTTTGTGGCGTTCTTTGCCGCAAAACGACTTTGTGCCCTTGGCCGGCTCCCAACCTGTCGCCGGTGAATACCCTTCCGGTTGTGCGTTTCATCCCCGCTGTCCTCTGGCCACCGAATTATGTCAACAACAAATACCGGAATTACGTCAAGTATCCGGTGGATGGGTCAGGTGTTTTTATGCTTGAGGCTTGCGGGATCGGTTATCGATATCGGGGGAAGATGTGGCTGTTTAGAGACATCAACATGCGGATTCAACCCGGTGAAATTGTCGGCTTATTTGGTCCAAGCGGATCGGGCAAAACGACTTTGGCCAAAGTGATGGCCGGTTATTTGCGCCCGGTTGAAGGATATATTGTTGTCGATGGTCAGACCTCAACCGATCGATATCCATTTTTAAAAAGAAGGAAGTTATCACTGACAAAAGAAAAAAAGAAGGGACCAAATCCCGTGCAATTAATCTGGCAACATCCGGAAAATGCCGTCAATCCAAGGTGGCGGATGAGCAAAACATTAGCAGAGGCAGGCGTGACCGACCGACATCTGCTGCACACGCTTGGTATTCATGACGAATGGTTGATCCGTCGGCCGCATGAACTTTCGGGCGGGGAATTACAGCGCTTTTGTCTGGCGCGCTCATTGGGACCACAGACAAAATATCTGATTGCTGATGAAATGACAACAATGTTAGATGCGTTAACTCAGGCGCAAATCTGGCATGCCCTCCTGCATATCGTCAAACAACGTCAAATCGGATTGCTGGTGATCAGTCATGACAAACATTTGTTGCACAGAATCAGTGATCGGTTAATCAACTTGAATGCTTTGGCGGCTCAGTCTGCGGCTCAATCTTTAGATTGATGCCGTTTACTTTTACTGCTCATGACCATTAAACCGATCATGCCGATGACGGCACCTATCACGCCGCCAATCAAATCAAAAAGATACAGTCCGGTTACGGGAATGGTGACGATAAAGAGCATCAGCCAGCCGACTTTTTGCATTTTGTTGCCTATGGTAGATACCTGTTGAGTGGCTTGGTTTAAAACTTGTGATCGTTTTTGCTTATGTTTTCTTTTCCGTTTTTTTGGCGACATGACCATCTCTCCTCAAATGAAACCGAAACGAACAAAATGAAGGGGCCTGTCTGAAAAACAGATGGACAGACCCCCGAACTTTTGCAGGTCATTTCTGTACACTCATGCTTAAACGTGGTTCACATCTGCTCCAAGCGTTGAGCCACTTCCTGCACGTCTTTATCGCCGCGGCCTGACAGATTGACAATGATCACTTGATCTTTGTTCATGGCGGGAGCCAGTTTCATGACATAAGCCACGGCATGTGCACTTTCAAGAGCAGGAATAATGCCTTCTGTCCGGGACAGCGTTTGGAAGGCTTCGAGCACTTCTTCGTCGGTTACGGTGTAATATTCAGCCCGTCCCGATGTCTTCAAGTGGCTGTGTTCCGGGCCGATGCCCGGGTAATCCAGACCAGCAGCAATCGAATAAGTTGGTTGGGGGTTGCCTTCTTCATCAAGTAATACCAAACATTTGAAGCCATGCAGGACACCGGGGACGCCTTGTGTCAGCGTGGGGGCTTGCTCCGGTTCTACACCGATCAAGCGGACATTCGGTTCATCAATATAGTGGGCAAATGCTCCGATGGCATTGCTTCCTCCGCCTGCACAGGCTACGACAGCATCAGGAAGACGTCCCTCTTTTTCCAATATTTGCCGTTTGGATTCTTCACTGATGACGGATTGAAAATGTTTGACCATGCTGGGGAAAGGATGCGGGCCAACAGCAGAGCCTAATAAATAAAACGTGGTTTTATAATTGGCGATTAAATCATTTAAAGCTTCATCAACGGCATCTTTGAGACGTCCTTGACCCTTCTCCACTGCGACGACTTTTGCGCCCAACAGTTCCATCCGAAAGACGTTCAAAGATTGTCTGCGCGTATCTTCGGCTCCCATATATATGACACATTCCATATTCATCATGGCACAGGCGGTCGCCGTTGCCACGCCATGTTGCCCTGCGCCCGTTTCAGCTATGATGCGTTTGGCCCCCATGCGTTTGGCCAGTAAAATTTGGCCCAAAGCGTTGTTAATTTTATGGGCACCGGTATGGTTTAAATCTTCTCGTTTCAAGTAGATTTTGGCCCCGCCGAGTTGATTGGTCAGGTTTTTGGCAAAGGTCAGCGGGTTTTCCCTGCCGACGTATTCCCGCAAATAATGCTTTAATTCGGCATTGAAATCGGGGTCAGCTTTGTACCTTTCGAATTGTTCGGCCAAATAATCCAAGACTTCCTGCAACTCAGGCGGAACAAAGCTTCCTCCGAATTCACCAAAATATCCTTTTTCCTGCACAGTACTGCTCATCTCGAATCCTCCTCGACTCATCTCGTCTATGTTAAGTGAAAATCATTTCTATTATAGCAAAAGAAATGATGACGGTGAATGGTAAGCTTCTATTCTGATCTGCCAAATATTTGGATCTGCCTTATATATGATTT
>CALBTX010000236.1 GCA_937967685.1 uncultured Bacillaceae bacterium
GCTTGATCACCTACGGCTTAGAGCACCAATGTTTTCATTGGTGCTCTACTTTACTTATGATGACGGGAAGAAGGGATTCAACTGCCTAAATATTTAACGTACAGTTTGTTATTGGGCCTGATGTTCGTTTGGGGCATCAACATTGTCATCATTAAGGTACTCGTGGGGCACTTTCCGCCTTTGACAATGACATCGACCCGCGTATTTTTGGCCGGGATCATCGTCTTCCTGATCTTGATCTTCCAGCGTTCTTTACGCAAAATCAAGAAAAAAGAATGGTTGTACTTAATCGCGGCCACATTGCTGGGGGTGACAGCCCATCATGGACTTTTAACGCTCGGTATTGTGCAAACGAAGGCGTCCAATGCTTCCCTCATTTTAGGTTTGGTTCCGTTAACGACATCGATTTTGGCCATGATTTTTTTACATGACCGATTCACCGTTTGGAGATTCACCGGAATTATTTTTGGTTTAGCGGGTGTTTCTTTTGTTGTCCTCCAAGGTGAGGGTGGATTGGGAAGCGTTGCCCTAGGCGATGTTTATGTATTTGGTGCGATGCTCGTGCAGGCGATCAGTTTTATTGTCATTAAAAAAGTCACGGATACGTTGGATGCCAAACAAGTCACCGCAGTCATGATGATGCTCGGGTCCATTTTATTGTACAGTTTGAGCCTTTGGACGGAGCCCGGCGGGGTGAAACAGTTGGCAGAAGGGACGTTGTGGCTTTGGTTTTTGCTTCTTTTTTCCGCGCTTGTCGGAACGGGTTTAGGACATATGCTGTACAATCTGGCGATTCATCAGCTGGGACCGGCCCAAACGTCTATCTTTACCAATTTAGTGCCGTTTTTTGCTCTATTAGGCTCTTTTCTCTTTTTGGGTGAGTCCATCCACCTGTCCCAAATGATCGGTTTTGTTTTTATCGTTGCCGGTGTTTTTCTCGGTACAGGTTACCTCGATAATCGCTTGGGGATGTTTATTACACATCATAAAAGTTATGATCAGGAAGATGAAGCAGATCATGATTCTGCAAGTTGATTCATCGCTGAAGTGAAGAAGGAGGTCAAAGCCATGCAAGCAGAGGATTATACTTTTTTGATGCCGACGAAAGTGGAAAGCGGGGTGAACAGCTCGGTTAGGACGGGTGAGCTGATTCAGCCTTTGGTGCAGAACAAAGTGCTTGTCGTGACAGATAAAGGCATTCGCGCGGCCAAACTCATCGATGGGATCTTGCGATCGCTCGAAAAGCAGGGCATCAAGTATGATATTTTCGATGAGGTGGAGCCGAATCCAAGTGCGGAAACGATTCATCAAGGATTAGATGTCTTGCGTGAGACTCATTCCGATGCCGTGCTCGCTGTCGGAGGAGGCAGCAGCATCGATACGGCCAAAGGCATTGCGGTTATGGCCACAAATGAAGGACATATTTTAGATTATGAAGGGGTAGGCAAAGTTCAGCATCAACCGCTGCCCATCATCGCTGTTCCGACAACGGCAGGCACTGGGAGCGAGGTGACGGCTTCAACAATCGTCACGAATAAAAAGACATTATTTAAAGCGGCCATTATCAGCCCGCATATTTTTCCGAAGCTGGCCATTTTGGATCCTGTGCTGACGCTGCGCTGTCCCCGGGATATTACCGCGGCCACTGGGATGGATGCTTTGACTCATGCCATCGAATCATACACTTCGAAAACAGCCACCCCTGTCAGTGAAGCTTTGGCGCTTCAGGCCATGAAGTTAATTAGTCAAAGTTTGTTAAAAGCTTATTTTGTAGGGACCGATATCCACAGCCGGAATACGATGCTCACCGCTTCGATGTTGGCCGGGTTTGCTTTTTCCCAATCCCGTTTAGGAAATGTACACGCCATCTCGCAATCTTTCGGAGGGGTGTTTAACATCCCCCACGGTATAGCGAATGCCACTTTATTGCCTTTCGTCCTGAAATTTAACTTGCCAGCTTGTCCGGAGAAAATGAAAGACATTGCCGAAGCCCTCGGTCAAGATGTGTCGGGATTGACGGCGATGGAAGCCGGGGAAAAAGCACTTCAAGCTGTCATCGATATGAATAAGGCTTTAAATATTCCCGATAATATTAAAGATCTGGGCGTCAAATTGGAGCGCATGCCGCAGTTGGTCGAAGACTCGATGAGAAGCGGAAACGTCCTTGTTAATCCGAGGCTGACCACGGCCGATGATATTCAAACCATCATTGAAAACGCCTATTACGGAAGGTTAACATCTAGGTGATCAATCACTTAAAACAATATTGCGAACATGACGGCATCCATTGCAAAAGGAAGGGAACCAGGATGAAAATTACGGAAATCGAACCGATTATGCTCTCTTATTTACCTAAACGTCCTCCTCGTGACGGGTTATCAGGGATTGCCAAACGGGATGTATTTTTAGTGAAAGTCTATACGGATGAGGGAATCAGCGGGATCGGGGAGGGATTTGCTTTAGGTTCGCTCGAATCCACGGCGATGATCGTCAAAGAAATCTTGAAACCGCTGTTAATCGGCGAAGATCCGACACATATTGAAGGATTGTGGCAAAAAATGTACCGCCGTTCATTTCGAGTCGGCCGACGAGGCATCGTTCTGGCCGCCATCAGTGCGATAGATATTGCTTTATGGGATATTTTGGGAAAAAAGGCAAACTTACCTGTTTATCAATTAATTGGAGCGGCCCGCTCCCAACTTCAAGCTTATGCCAGTGCCGGATATTATCTGGAAGGGAAAGGGATTGAGGAACTGGCCTCTGAAATGGAAGGGTATAAACAGCAGGGATTTCAGGCGGTGAAAATGAAGGTTGGCGGTGAGTCACTGGATACAGATATCGAACGTGTGCGCACGGCTCGAGAAGCACTGGGACCGGGGATTAAGCTGGCCGTCGATGCGAATAACGCCTGGGATTATCCAACGGCCCTGAAATTTGCCCGCGCGATAGAACCGTATGACATCTTCTTTTTTGAGGAGCCCCTATCTTCTGATGATCTTTACGGCAGCGTCAAATTGGCCAGAGATACGGATATTCCGATCGCTGGATATGAAACAGAATATACTCGTTACGGTCTGAGGGAGTTCATTGTCAAAGATGCGGTTGATATTGTCCAGACGGATGCCATTTGGACCGGCGGCATTTCTGAAGCGCGTAAAATCGGCATTTTGGCCTCGACTTTCGGGAAAGCGTGCATTCCTCATTTTTCGGCTTCAGCCGTCTCTTTGGCGGCCAATCTTCACTTTGGCGCTTCTTTGGCAAACGTGCACTGGTTCGAACTGACGATGGACGATAATCCGTTAAGAACCGATTTGGCCAAGACAGTTATTGAAGTTGAAAACGGATGTCTGCACTTGAGTGATCGACCGGGATTGGGCATTGAATTGAACGAGGAACTGATTGCCGAGTATAGAGTGGATCGAGCCTTCGATTAAACCCTTTTTTTTTTAAAAAATCGAATTGATCTGTTTGCTCAGAAGAGATATGATGAAAATGGTTCTTCGAACGACATGCTTCAGCGCAGGCATGTCTTTTCTTCACTTGTGAGTGGAAAAGAGGTCAATGTATGCAAAATCGGATCATTCAAGTCAACAATTTGCAAAAGACATACGGGCAAGTCCGTGCGGTAAATGGGGTGAGCTTTCATGTGCACGCAGGTGAAATTTTTGGCCTGTTAGGACCTAACGGAGCGGGAAAAACAACGACGATTGAAATGATGGAAGGATTGCGCCATCCTGACGAGGGTGAAGTTTACATCGATGGTTTGTCTGTGACAAGGGAGCGCAAAAAGATACGCTCCCTCGTCGGTGTTCAGTTACAATCCACTTCTTTGTTCGGCAAGCTGAGAGTGGATGAAATTTTACGTTTGTATGCTTCGTTTTATAAGCGCAGTGTTTCCGTCGAAACCATCCTAAACCAAATGAACTTGGACGAAAAACGGAAAGATTTGGTTGACGATTTGTCCGGGGGTCAGAAACAAAGGTTGGCCATCGGCCTCGCTTTGATCCATGATCCGAAAATTATTTTTCTGGACGAACCGACGACAGGTCTAGATCCACAGGCTAGACGATCTTTATGGGAAATCATACTAGCATTAAAACGGCAGGGGAAAACGATCTTATTATCGACTCATTACATGGAAGAAGCGCAAACGCTGTGCGACCGTCTGGCGATTATGGATAAAGGCGAAATAAAAGCGATGGATACCCCGGATCAGCTGATTGCGGATTTGGAGATGGAGAGTGCCATTCGGTTTCACTGGCCCGGAGAAGATGGTCCTTTTTCCGAATTAAAAGCGGTCACCAAAGTCACCCGTGAAAAAGAACATGTCATTTTATACACGCACCATTTGCAGGACAGTTTAACATCACTTGTACGCTGGGCGGATCAAGTTGACCAACCGCTGTATGATTTGCATACACGCAGAGCCACACTGGAAGATGTCTTCCTGCACCTGACCGGAAGGAGTTTGCGAGAAGAATGAATGCCTACATCCAACTCACTTTGTCCCAATTGAGACTGTTTGCCCGCAATAAAAGTGTTATTTTTTGGACAACCTTGTTTCCGCTGTTCTTAATGGTGATGTTAGGTTTGTTTCTCGGAGGCGGGAGTACGACATCCGTTTCTTTAGGGTGGGTTGATTTAGACCAAAGTACATATTCAGAAAATATGAAGGAGACGTTTCTCTCAACCGAAGCCGTTCAATTGGAAGAGTGGCATGATGTCGACAAAGCGAAAGATGCGCTTGAAGAAGGAGATCTCTCCATTGTCATGGTCATTCCCGAAGGGTTCGCAAAGGAGATCGAAGGGGGAGGAGAAGTCACTTCGTTTGATGTCTATTATGATGAAGTCAATCAAGCGGTGGCACAAGTCGGTTTTGCCTTGATCGATCAGGCCGTGGATGACATCAATAAAGCGTTCGTTGATTTTCAGGAAACTGTTGCGTATACACCGATCGGCTTACAATCGGCTGATCTCACCTATTTGGACTTTCTCGTGCCCGGCATTGTCGCCCTCATGATTTTATCCAGTAATATGAACGGTGTGACGGCCCAGATCGCTTCCTGGCGGGAAAGAGGCATTTTGCGACGCTTGCAATCAACCGGGCTGCCAGCAAGCACGTTTATCGCTGCCCAGATTACCGCTCGTTTTGTCTTGAATGGCGCCCAAGCTCTACTCGTTTTACTGGTCGGCATCTATTTACTCGGGGCGAAAATGAACGGGAGCTGGTTGTTGTTATTCTTTTATTTGGTTTTAGGGATCCTCGTCTTCATGGCCATCGGGTTTATCATTGCCAGCTTGGCCAAGACACCCGAACACGCTTCTCCTGTGGCCGGATTTCTTTCTTTTCCCATGTTTTTCCTGGGCGGCATTTTCTTTCCCATTTCCGATATGCCTGAATTTCTGCAGCCCGTCGTCTATGCCATTCCGATCTCTCACCTCGCTGATGTGCTCAGACAGGTGATGAACGTCGGGGCTGGATTGATTGATTTATGGATCCCAACAGTGGTGTTGTTCATTTGGTTTGCAGCCAGCTTCGCTGTTGCAGCCTGGAGTTTTAAATGGGAGTAGCTTGCCTGTGCGAATGATCATGACCGGCTTGGCGTGTGACCGGTTTGGCTTGTTTGTTGGGCGGCTGGGGAAGAGCATCCCTTTCTAGGTGAACACATATGAGGTGAACACATATATTGAAAGTGAACATTTCCTAGGAGGGGTTGTATGCCTATTTATGCGCATCAGCAGTATTTACATTCGTTGTTGTCTTGGGCCAAATCGGTCAAAGAAGAGGAGCGCTGGAGAAGGGGAGCAGACGGATCACTCTGTCACAATGAAGATCAGGAAAGTGATCCCGTCCAAAAACTGATTCAATATATTGAACAGGCCTTAAAGGAAGCGCCGCAAGCTTTGCAAAAAACCGATATTGAATGGATCCATCAATTTGCTCAAGAGATATACCAAGAAAGATTGGGCATGTATCAAGAAGAGATCATGGATGACGGTGATCATGGAGAGAACGGGCACAAACAAAAAGCTGCTGATCAAGGGACGGTCATCCCGCTTCAGCCCGTGCCTGTGGGCGGACACCGCTTACCCCCTTTACCGTACGCTTATGATGCTTTGGAACCTTACATTGATGAGCAAATTATGCGCCTGCATCATGATCAGCATCATCGGAGTTATGTGGAAGGATTAAACCGAGCGGAAAAGAAAATGGAAGAAGCAAGGCGTTCCGGAGATTTTTCGTTGATCAAGCATTGGGAACGGGAAGCCGCCTTTAACGGTGCCGGTCATTATTTGCACACCATTTTTTGGAACAATATGAGTCCGGACGGCGGCGGAGAGCCGCGGGGGGACATTGCCACACAGATTAAACAAGATTTTAGTTCTTTTTCCAGATTCAAAAAACATTTCTCTGAGGCTGCCAAAAACGTGGAAGGGGTCGGCTGGGCTTTGCTCGTTTGGTCCCCTCGTTCACACCGTTTGGCGATTTTGCAGGCAGAAAAGCATCAATATTTAAGCCAGCAGGACATCGTCCCCTTGCTTGTTTTGGACGTGTGGGAACATGCTTATTATTTACAATATCAAACGGATCGGGCCAAATATGTCGATAATTGGTGGAACATTGTCAATTGGGATGATGTGAACAGACGATTTCTGGAAGCAAGAACTCTGCGCTGGGCCCCTTATTAAAATTCACTCTTCATGCTGAAAGTTGATGAAAATTCCCTTTTCAATTAACGAGTGCTTATTTCAACGACTGCTCATTCTTTTAACGAGTGCTTATTTCAACGACTGCTCATTCTTTGTTCGAGTGCTAATGCCTGTTTATTTTTCGTCTTTGATTCTCACTAGCGTGCCCAAAGGGATATGCCTGAACAACCATTCCACATCTTTATTGTGCATACGGATACATCCTTGGCTGACTGATTTGCCGATCGATGCGGGATTATTCGTTCCATGGATGCCGTATTTATACCCGCTTGTCTCTGGAACATCCAACCCCAGCCATCTTGTACCAAGCGGGTTGTCCGGTGATCCCCCGGCGATTTCTTTGGGCAAATACCACGGATTTTTGATTTTGGTGACGATTTGAAACGTTCCCTCTGGCGTATGTTTTTTACTGATGCCGGTTGCCACGGGAAAAGTGTAAATGATATGCTCATTTAAATAAACTTGCAAAGTATTTGTCGCTTTGTTAATTTCGAGATATACTCCTTCGTATTCTTCCACCAATTCGTCTGCGTGATGGTTGTAGACGTGTGAAGGTTCTTCAGCCGTTACGCGTGCAGATGGATTAAAAAAGGACAAGGTTAATAAACATACGATGCAGATGAAGGTTTGGGTTCTCATGATCGCCTGCCTCCTCATACTTGACAAAAAGACCAGCAATCATAGTTTCACCCAAAGGAGTGATAATCATGAATGTCATCCCGAAATGGCTGATGATTGTCGGAGTCATTTTGATTGTCATCGGCTTGATTTGGCAAGTGGCCGGTCGGTTTCTTCCCTTGGGAAAACTCCCGGGAGATATTGTCATTGAGAGGGAAAATATTAAAGTATATTTTCCAATTGTGACGATGATTGTCATCAGTATTGTCTTATCGCTGCTGTTTTCTTTAGTGGGCCGATTTTTGCGTTGATGATGGGAAGAAAAGAAAAAAGACGAGTTGCATCACTGAAAAATGACGCATCACTAATGATCGCTTTTCTCCTCGGGCAGCCTCATGACGACTAAATAAACAAGCACGCCCAGGCCAAGATACCCAAATAATGGATATAAACTGGAAACCAACGAGCTGAAGCCGATTTGACTGATCAGAAAACTGGCTAACAAAATGGCCGCAACCGTCCACTTTTGGGGAAGCGCAAACATCGTCCTGATCTGCCTGGCCATACCGAATACATTGGCAATTAACGTTGTAAAAATTTCACCGTAGACGACAAGCAGGAACATAAACAGAATGAACCATCCGATATTTTGAATGACGACTGCTATCGGAATATCAAAATGCAAAGCTTCCGGCATGATCGTCTGCAGGGCAAAATGGCTGGCGGTTAACATGAGCCCCAGACCGACTCCACCCCACAATCCACCCCAACCAAGCATGCTTTCGTCATCAATTTCACGGCCGAGAGGTATCAGTACAGCTTGTGCCATGGCCAAATTAAAGGCAACGTAAGTGAAGGCGCTTGTCAACCATTTCCATCCTTCCCAACCTTCCCAGGCCTGTGTCATTTTCGTGCGCAATAATTCATGATCAACAAAGCCCACTTTTAAGGCTACGATCACACTGAAGAAGATCATCAGCGGGACGACAAGGGAATTCACCCAGAAAATCCCCTGCATTCCTTTTAACATCACAAAATAACAAAGTACGAGCGTCACAATGATACCCGCCTGATATGGCCAATGTAGTTGTTCCTCAAAAATTGCTCCCGTTCCCGACAACATCACACAGGTTACCCCAAATAAAGTGACAAAAACAAACAAGTTGACGGCGGTTCCAATGACTTTACCAAATAAATATTCATTAAATTGTTGATATGAGTAAGCTTTGATGCGTTTGGCCAAAATCATCATCTTCGTGCCTATCCAAATGAATAGTGCCGTACTAAGAATGATTCCCAACAAACCCCAAAAGCCAAATGCGGTAAAAAATTGTAAAATCTCCTGTCCCGTTGCAAATCCTGCACCCACAACAGTACCGATGTACGTTGCAGCGATTTGAGCAATGATGATCCACTTTTTCCTCATCTTTCCGCCTCCCTGACCGTTTCCTACCTTGTACAGTCTATGAAGGGAGGAGAGGAAATAGACAAGTGATTCTCAAGAAACCTGCCCTTAAACAGAAGAACCGCAGTGAAGGCGAGTCACTGCGGTTCTTGAACGGGATTTTTAGGTTTCGTGCTTTGGGAAAAATGTCTAACACAAGTGAGTCACTGCGATTCATGAACGGGATTCACTGCTGGTTTTTCGCTTCACTGCTCTTCAACCAGCAGGCTTTCAGATCATCTTGAGATTTTAAAGATCGATTTCCGTCACCGTTTTGATTTCTTCGAGTTCAGTTAATTCATTTAAAATATCGGCCGGGACCGACTTATCCACGGTCAGCATCATAATCGCATCTCCACCGGCATTGGAACGACCCACTTGCATGGTGGCGATGTTGACATCTTTGGCCCCCAAACGTGTGCCAACACGGCCAATGGCGCCGGGACGGTCATGGTGACGAATGTAAATCAGATGTCCTTCCGGCAAGACATCGACGGAATAATCATCCACCTTGACGATGCGGGCGCCATAGCCGTTGAGCAGCGTCCCCCACACGGTCCTCGTCTCCTGAGTGGTGATCAGTTCAACGGTCAGCAAATTGGTAAATCCTCGGCTGTGAGAAGTTTTTTGCTCATTGATCGTGATGCCGCGCTCCTTGGCTAAGAAGGGAGCGTTCACCTGGTTGACATGTTCTCCCAAATGATAAGTCAATATACCTTTGATGATATTGCGGGTTAATGGGGAAACATCAAATTCGGTCAATTCCCCGGCGAAAGAAATATTTACGGTTCGAACGGCGCCAACGGCCAGTTGGGCAATAAAAGAACCCAACTGCTCACTCAAGTTTAAGTAAGGTTCCACTTTATTCAGTTCATGGGCCGGGATGGAAGGGAGATTGACGGCGTTCTTGAACGCTTGTCCTCTCAATACTTTGAGTATCTCCTGACTGACGTCAATGGCCACGTTTTCTTGCGCTTCTACCGTGCTTGCTCCAAGATGCGGGGTGGCAATGACTTCCGGCAATTCCAGCAGACGGTTATCGATGGCCGGTTCTTCTTCAAAAACATCCAGGGCGGCTCCAGCCACTTTTTGCTGGACAATCGCTTCATACAAGGCGTCTTCGTCAATTAAGCCTCCCCGGGCGCAATTGAGGATACGCACACCGTTCTTCATCATCGCAAATTGTTCACGGCCGATCATATGGCGTGTCTCTTTTAATAGAGGGGTATGAATCGTAATGAAATCGGACTTTTTCAGCACGTCTTCCAGCGCACCGTATTCGATGCCTAATTTGTCAGCCTTTTCTTCCGTCAAATACGGGTCATAAGCGATGACTTTCATATTGAAGGCTTTGGCCCTTTTGGCCACTTCTGTGCCAATTCGGCCCAGACCGATAATCCCCAACGTTTTTCCGTTCAATTCCACACCGACGAATGCCTTGCGGTCCCATTTGTTTTCTTTCAGCGTCATGAAAGCCTGCGGAATCCTTCTGGCAAGGGCACATAACATGGAAAAAGTATGTTCAGCTGTTGAAATCGTGTTTCCGTCCGGCGCATTGATGACGATGATTCCTTTCGCTGTCGCCTGTGGTACATCAATGTTATCCACCCCGACACCGGCACGGCCAATCACTTTCAAGCGGCGGGCATTGTCGAGAACTTTGGCTGTCACTTTTGTCTGGCTGCGGACGATGAGGGCGTCATATTCACTAATTTGCTCGACAAGTTCATCTTCACTCAAATCTGTTTGATGGTCGACTTGCACATCTTCTGCCTCTGTTAAAGCCTGTAATCCATCCTCGGGGATCGGATCCGTAACAAGAATTTTAAACATGAATGATTTCTCTCCTTTTCTATATTCGTATGGCTATAAGCATATGACATCTGTTGCAAGAAAACGGGGCCGTCCTGGCCATCGGTCGAACATGATTGCAACGTCCTGTTGCATGTTCGACACTTGGCCGTCCTGGCCGTC
>CALBTX010000237.1 GCA_937967685.1 uncultured Bacillaceae bacterium
TCGTCAACCAGTTGTGCTTCAATGACCGCTTTGGGCATGCCGTAAACAACACAGGTGGAAGCGTCTTCGGCAATATTGTAGACGTCTCTGCTTGCCGTCAATGTTTTTAACCCTTCCAAACCGTCTTTGCCCATTCCCGTTAATGTGACCGTGATCAGCTGCAGGCCTGCTATGGCAGCGGCCGATTCATACAATACATCGACAGATGGACAATGCCCGCCCCTGGGGGGACCCTGATAAACATGCAGGTGTAAAGCGGTTGGAAACGTTTGGATCGCCATCTGCAAACCTCCGGGCGCAATGTAAATGTTTCCGCCTGCGATCATCTCTCCATCTTCGGCTTCTTTCACTTCATGCCTCGTCATGTGCTGCAGCCGCTTGGCCAAAGAAGCCGTAAAAGACGGAGGCATATGCTGGACGACCAGAATGGCCGTAAGGGGATCCGGCGGAAAGCTTGAAAACAGACGTTGCAGGGCAGTGGGCCCTCCCGTTGATGTGCCGATCAAAATCAGCTGCTTTAAGCCCCCTGTTCGTTCGGTTGGTTGGACAACAGCTGATTTAACGGGCTGTCGACCTTCATGTCGGCCATCATTTTGTCGATGATTGAATGCTTTTGAATGCTTTTTACTGTTGATCAATCTCTTTGGCCGGGAAAGTCTGTCTGCTGAACGAGCGAGACCGCTAGCATAAGCACACTTCAGTTTTTCAATCAATTCATCCTGAACTTTATGCAAATCCAAAGAAATCGAGCCCGACGGCTTTGTTACAAAATCAAACGCGCCTTTTTCTAAAGCGATTAACGTCTGTTGGGCACCTTTCGTCGTTTGACTGCTGAGCATTATTACCGGCAGACGAAACCTTTTTTGAATTTCAGCTAACGTCGTGATGCCGTCCATCAGGGGCATTTCAACATCCAACGTGAGGACATCCGGTTTAAGCTGCGAAATTTTCTCCAAAGCATCAAGACCGTTTTTGGCGCTCCCAACCACTTCGAGTTCAGGATCTGCATGCAATAAATCCCCGATGACTTTGCGCATAAAAGCTGAATCATCCACAACAAGCACTTTGATTTTTTTCATCTTGTTCCATCCCAAATACGCATGAATTTCTTTAAAAATTGTTTGACCCCGCCGACCGGTTGATCGGGAAGCTGCAAATACTTGCGGGTCAAATCGGTCAAACTGAGTGCCGCCTGAGACTGGGGGTAAGCCAGCAAAAACGGGATTTGTTTTTTGACGGCTTTACTGACATAAGGATCGTCCGGAACATTGCCCAAGTGATCGATAGACATGTTCAGAAATTGCTTGGCGACCATCTTCAGCCGAGCCGCTGTTTCAGTTCCTTCCTGTGTTGATGTGCTGCGATTGATGACCAGCCGGAAACTAGCCTGAGCATGGTTCGCGTGAATCATTTTGAACACCGCATACGCATCTGTGATCGATGTCGGTTCCGGCGTGGTGACGACGATGACTTCGTCGGCGGCAAGCATATACTTTAAGGCCGCTTCGGAAAGACCCGCACCGGTGTCCAAAATGAGAAAATCGATCTTTCCTTGAAGGATTTGCAGTTTGTCCATGAACAGATTGATTTTTTGTTCGTCTAACGACAACACGTGTTCAAACCCTGAACCGCCCGCTATAAATTTGAGTCCGAGTGGACCTTCTTCCATAATGTCCCATACCGATTGTGGCCTATGAAGCAGATCAGTGATCGTTTTCGTCGGTGATAGACCCATGAGGACGTCCAAATTCGCCAGACCAAAATCAACATCCAAGACGACGACGCTTTGCTGATGTTTGATTAAACTGAGAGCGAAGTTCAATGAAAAGTTAGATTTGCCCACACCACCCTTCCCGCTCGTGACCGTAATCACTTTTGTTCGTTTTTCCTGCTGTCCGCTCTCTAAGTGACTCATTTTCATGCGCAGTTTCTCAGCCTGATCTTTCATCAAATGAATCTCCCCATATCAACCGTGCAATGCTTTCCGGAGTGGCTGTGAGCAAATCGTCCGGAACGTCCTGACCATTTGTCAAAAACATTAATGGAATAGAAAATTCATGCAGTAAATTCAGTACGGTGCCGTATGAATTTGTTTCATCTATTTTGGTTAAAGTCAGACAGTCGACATCGATCGCCTTAAAATTTTGAACGATGTGCCGAAGATCTTCATATTTGGCCGTGACGCTTAAAACCAAATGAATTTGCAGCGGCCGCTCCTCAGGAAACAGCGTTTGCAAATCGGCGATATACTGTTCGTCCAAATAGTTGCGGCCGGCCGTATCCATCAGGATGATGTCGCAATGGGACAAACGGTGATACGCTTCCAGCCATTCGTCGGCTGAGTAAACAACTTCCATCGGGATTTTCAAAATGGAAGCGTACGATCTTAATTGTTCAACCGCCGCCATGCGGTACGTATCTGCCGTCATAAAACCGACTTTTAGATGCCGGTTTAAGGAAAAATCGGCAGCCAGCTTGGCTATCGTCGTTGTTTTCCCGACGCCGGTCGGTCCAACGAAACAGATCATCGCTGGAAGTTGGTCATTGTCATACAGCGGCAATTGCTGAACATAGTGATGCAACTCCTCATAGGCCCACTGAAAGACGGTTTCCTCCCCGGGTGGATTGGGGAGTGATTCCAATCGGTTCAGCAGTTTGGCCAAAAGCTGTGACCGCACTTCTTCTGCGACGCCTTGATCCGTTAATTTCCGGTGTATTTTTTGCACAGGGGGCGGCAGCTTGTCCGCTGACTCGGTCATCATGTTCAGCATCGATGTTTTTAATTGCTGGATTTCATTGACTAAATCCTGGTAGGAAGCGGTGGAGGCAGGTGAATGCCGAACGACCTGATTCATGCCCATTTTTAACATTTCAGGCGTTTTCGGCCCCCTGCCGACAGCTGCAAGCACTTCAATTTTCGGCTTTCTAAACAATCCCAGCAATCCGCCCGTTCTCAACTTTTTTGTATTGACAATGAATGCGTCCTCCCCTAAATCGTGTTTAATTTGCTTCAGTGCTTCGGGCAGGGAATGAACCGTATATTTTTTGACCCTCATGAAATGTTCACCACCCCAACGCTCTCGACTTCGACATCGGGCTCAAGTTCGTTATAAGACAGCACCGGTAAATCGGGGATGTACCTTTCCAAAAATTGCCTGACATACAGGCGAATGGACGGTGACGTTAATAAGATGGGCTGTGTGCCGGTCTGTTGAATGCGATTGACTTCCTCCGTCACCGCCTGATATATTTTTCCTGACACTTCAGGGCTCAGTGATAAATAATGTCCCTGTTCCGTTTGCTGGATGGATTCACTGAGAAGCTTTTCCATTTCGGCCCCGGCGGTGATCACTTTCAGCGGATCTCCTTCAACGACATATTGCTGTGTTATTTGCCTTGATAAACGTTGACGGACATATTCGGTTAGAAGCGATGGATCTTTCGTTTGCGGGGCGTGATCGGCCAATGTTTCCAAAATAAGCGTCAAATTGCGGATGGAAACTCTTTCCTTTAATAAATTGACCAATACTTTTTGGATTTCTCCTGTGCTTAATAAGTTGGGCGTCAGTTCTTCCACCAAGGCAGGGGCAGATTGCTTGATATGATCAAGCAGCGTTTTGACTTCCTGTCTGCCAAGCAATTCATGAGCATAACGTTTTAAAACTTCGGTCAGATGTGTTGAGACGACCGAAGGTGGATCGACCACCGTGTAACCCGCCAGTTCAGCCTTTTCTTTCATTTCCTCGTTGACCCACAATGCGGGGTAGCCAAACGCGGGTTCTTTTGTTTCAATCCCTTCGATCGTTTCATCCTCGATGCCGGAACTCATGGCCAAATAATGGTCAAGCAAAATTTCCCCTTCGGCCACGCGGTTTCCTCGAATTTTAATGACGTATTCATTCGGCTTTAATTGAATGTTGTCTCTGATTCTGACTACCGGAACCATGATCCCTAACTCCAGGGCGCATTGCCGACGAATCATCACGATCCGATCGAGTAAATCTCCCCCTTGATTGACATCTGCCAAAGGAATCAGCCCGTAACCAAACTCAAATTCGATCGGGTCTATGTTTAGCAGGTCGGTCACACTTTCCGGTTTGCGCATGGCCTCCAATTCTTCTTGCACTTCTTTCGTTTCTTCATCGTCGTCGTGCTGCACGTTGTTCTGCATCTGATAGCCGCCGAATGCGATCAGACCCGCAATCGGCAAGGTCAGCAGCAATGGGATCGGTGTCAAGATGCCCAATAAAGCAATCGTTACGGCAACCACATATAACAGTTTTGGATCAGTGAATATTTGACGGGTGATGTCGATACTTAAATTGCCATCCGATGCCACTCTGGTGACGACAATGCCTGTCGCTGTCGAAAGCAGCAAAGCCGGTATCTGACTGACCAGGCCGTCGCCGATTGAAAGCAACGTAAAAGTGGAGACGGATTCAGAAAAACTCATCCCCATCACCATAATGCCAATCATGAATCCTCCCAGAATGTTAATGACCGTGATGACAATACCGGCAATCGCATCCCCCTTCACAAATTTGGCCGCCCCGTCCATCGCGCCGTAAAAGTCTGCTTCTTTTTCAATTTTTTCCCGTCTTGCTTTGGCTTCTTTCTCCGAAATGATCCCCGCATTTAGATCCGCATCAATGCTCATTTGTTTTCCGGGCATCGCGTCCAGCGTAAATCTGGCCGCCACCTCAGCCACCCTTTCGGACCCTTTGGTGATGACGATAAACTGTATGATGATCAGAATGAGAAAAACGAGGAAGCCTACGATCGCATTTCCTCCGACAACAAAACTGCCAAAGGTGTCGATCACTTTTCCCGCTTCGGCATTCGTCAAAATGGAACGGGTGGTGGACACGTTTAAACCTAAGCGAAATAAAGTCGTTAACAATAACAGAGAAGGAAATATGGAAAATTGCAGAGGTTCATTCGTATTCATGGCCACCAAAATGATGGTTAAGGCCAAAGAAATATTGGCCAAAATGAGAATATCCAACAGAATAGGAGGAAAAGGAATGACCATCATAATAATGATGAGAATCACCGCTATGAGCACCGCATAATCTTTCAATGCCATTTCAATATCCCTCCTTCACCGTGTGGCTGCTCCACGCTGATCGGTCTTGGATCCGATGCAGTCAAACTTTGCCTTGCAGCCTATAAACGTAAGCCAATACTTCAGCCACCGCTTTAAAGAGATGCTCCGGTATCGCTTCCCCGATGTCTACTTGGGCATATAGCGTTCTGGCCAAAAATTTGTTTTCCATGACGACGATCTCATGTTTTTCGGCGATTTCTTTGATCTTTTGGGCCAGATAATCCTTTCCTTTGGCCAAAACGACAGGTGCATCCATTTGATCTTCCTCGTATTGCAATGCGACAGCATAATGGGTCGGGTTGGTGATGACGACATCCGCTTTCGGTATCTCCTGCATCATGCGTTTCATGGCCATTTGTCGTTGTCTTTCCTTGATTTTGGACCTGATTAACGGATCGCCTTCCGTTTTTTTATGTTCATCTTTCACTTCCTGTTTGGACATGCGGTTTTGCTTTTCAAAATCGTATTTTTGATACCAATAATCCAAAACGGATAAAAATAGGAGCGTCAGGGCCACACTTAATCCGATTTGAAACGTCAGCGAGGCGATCATGGAAAAGGCAGCTCCAACGTTTTTTTGGGAGAGAATGAATAAGTCCTCCCGGCGAATCCAGAGCATCCCGAAAACAATGGTGCCGATCAACAGGATTTTAAGCATCGATTTCAAAAATTCGACGAGCGCGCGCGTAGAAAAAATACGTTTGAACCCTTTTAAAGGGTTGATTCGTTCCCATTTCACTTTCAACGGATCGGTCGAAAACAGAAAACCGATTTGCACGTAATTGCCGAATACTCCGGCCGCCAAAGCGACAACCATGACCGGGGCGACGGCAAGCGCAGCATCAAAGCTGATTTCTTGAAACAAGACGGCGACGTTTTGTTCGGTGATCTCCCATTGTGCGTATTCAAAGTAACTTTTTTCAAAAAGCGAAATGAATGTGGAGGTCATCCATCCACCGGCAAAATAAAGCAGAATAAAGACAAACAATAAAATCAAGGCGGTGGTCACTTCGGAACTTTTGGCCACTTGACCTTTTTTCCTGACCTCTTCCCTTTTTCTAGGCGTCGCTTTTTCCGTTTTTTCCTGGGAATCATCAGCAAAAAATTGCAAATCCATCTTGATGCGGGACATCACGATCCCCCCAACAATTGTAAAAGCTGTCCCATCGATTGGACCATCTCCCGAACGACCGTTTGCAGCAGGTAGAAAAATCCGGGCAAAGTGATTAAAATCAAACAAAACCCGACAAAGATTTTCAGCGGCAGGCCAACGACAAACACATTCACCTGGGGAACGGTTCGGGCCAGTATCCCTAAAGCCACATCAACCAGAAATAGCGAACCGACGATCGGAATGGCCATCTGAAAAGCGATTAAAAACATTTGGGTAAACGTTCTGGCCATAAACTGGGCCACGCCAGCGCTACCCAGGGCAATATACATCTCCTCAATCGGCACCAGCTGGTAACTGCGCATCACCCCGTCGATCAACAAGTGGTGACCATTGACCGACAATAAAAATAAAAGGGTTAATATGTATTTAAAGTTGCCGATGACCGGTATTTGAGCGCCGGTTTGGGGATCGACGAGGTTGGCGATCAAAAAACCCATTTGAAAATCGATAAACGCACCGGCGACTTGCACACTGTAAATGACCAGCGCAGCAACAAAACCGAGCGCTAAACCGACAAGGGCCTCTTTCACCGTCAATAGAATGAAGGACATGTCCAGCATCAGCGGCTCTTCCACAGAAACGGTGGCAAAAGTGATGACGGCAACGAAAAAGGATAAACCGACTTTAAACGAGTTCGGAATCCCGCGCAGGGAAAACAGAGGAGCCGCCACAAAAAAGGCCGTTATTCGTACGAGTACCAGTAAAAAGGCAGGCAACAGTTCAAGCCATTCATCCATCCATCTTCATCCTAGCCGATCCAAAGCTGAATATTTTCAAACAACTGGTGGGTAAAGTCCAGCATGACAGTTAACATCCACGGCCCCAAAAAAACGAGAGACAAAAATACGGCGACGATCTTCGGAACAAAAGCCAGCGTTTGTTCTTGAATTTGTGTCGTCGCTTGAAAAATGCTGACCAGCAAACCGACAACCAAGGCGATCAAAAGCAGCGGTCCGGCAACCATCAAAAGCGTATATACCGAATTCTCGGCCAGATTGAGAACATCATTTGCTGTCATGTGCGACCCTCCTCTAATAACTGCGCAGCAACGATTCGACAATTAAGTACCAGCCGTCGACGAGCACGAATAACAAAATTTTAAACGGCAGGGAAATCATCACCGGCGGCAACATCATCATCCCCATGGACATGAGTACACTGGAGACCACCATATCGATAATCAAAAAAGGAACAAATATGATGAATCCGATTTGAAAAGCTGTCTTCAGTTCACTGATGGCAAAGGCCGGGATTAAAGCAGTCAGCGGAATATCCTCGATTGATTCAGGGGGATCCGCATCCGTATATTGCAGAAACAGATCCAAATCTTTTTCCCGCGTATGCTGAGCCATAAAATTTTTGAACGGTACGGAGGCCAGCGTCAAGGCTTCATCCTGAGCGATTTCCCCATTCAAGTAAGGCTGCAGGGCCACTTCGTTTACATCCGCAAAAACTGGCGACATGACAAAAAAAGTTAAAAATAAAGCCAGACCGATTAACACTTGATTCGGAGGCATACTTTGCGTAGCCAAAGAGGTGCGTACAAAAGATAAGACGACCACAATCCGAGTGAAACAGGTCATCATAATCAAAATCCCCGGGGCTAAAGACAAGACGGTTAACAGCAATAAGATTTGCAAAGTGACGGCAACATCACCGGGTTCGTTTGTCGTATTCCAGTCAAAGCCGGGTATGAGTGGCGTCGTCGTTGCTATCGTCCAAAATTCTGTCACTGATACCTACCCTCTTCTTCCTGTTCACCCTCTGTTCGGAATTCCCCCGAAGAAGTCAAACGGCTCTCCGCCTGTTCTCTTTTTTTTCTGTGCTGTACCAAGCTTTTCTCCAATAACGCTTGAAAGCGGTCTTCTTGTTGAACAGGTTCTTTCCGACGATTCCATGTGGATTGAATCCAACTGAACAAATGATTGGTCACCAATGAATCTGGTTCTTCCAGATGCGCTTCAATCTGACGTATTTCCTCAGGATCAGTCATCTCTTTGATTAACTGAATCTGATCGGCCACGCCGATGAAGTAGATTTTTCCGCCCAATTTGATGAGCTGCAAAGATTTGTTTGCCCCCAGTGACATGCCTCCCAAATGCTGAAAAAGACGATGATGACCGATTTTTTTTTGCCTGTTGCCCAGAAAGCGAACCAAACCGTAGATCAAACCTATCACCAAAAGCAGGGCAAAAACGACTTGCAATAACAGCATGAAAATGTTTCTTTGTGTCCCCGGTGCGGCAGATCGATCATTGTCAACGATGGTTTGCTCAGCATCTTCTTCCGGTTCATTACCTTGAATGTTTTGCCCTGTGATCGCTTCATAAGCTGAACGATCCTCCTCATTTGCAGCCGACACAGATGCGGGAGCAAGCAGCGCCGCAAAAAACAGCAAGACAATCAGCAAACCTATATAAAAGCATCGACAGGTAGAGGTGTGCCCATATGTTCTCAATCTGTTCAACAACCTTAACCCAACGTTTTTTTAATCGCTTCAAGGACACGATCAGCTTGAAATGGTTTCACGACAAAATCGTTGGCTCCCGCTTGAATGGCCTCTATGACCATCGCTTGCTGACCCATGGCCGAGCACATAATCACCTTGGCATTCGGATCTACATTTTTAATTTCCTTTAATGCGGCAATGCCGTCCATTTCCGGCATCGTTATGTCCATCGTCACCAGATCGGGTCGCAACTCCTTAAACTGTTCGACCGCTTGTTTGCCGTCAGCCGCTTCACCGACAACTTCATAATTGTTTTTCGTCAATATGTCTTTAATCATCATGCGCATAAAAGCAGCATCATCTACGACCAATACTTTTGCCATCGTTGATTTCCTCCTACTATTGTAATTTTTGCAGACGATCCCACTGACTTAAAATATCTGTGACCCGAACGCCGAAATTTTCTTCGATCACAACCACTTCACCTTTGGCGATTGGTTTGTTATTGATCAAAATATCAACGGGTTCCCCCGCCAGCTTATCCAATTCAATGATGGAACCGGGCGACAATTCCAAAATATCCTTAATCACCCTCTTCGTCCGACCCAATTCCACGGTCACTTGCAACGGAATATCCATTAATAAATCAAGATTTTTCGTCTCCAAAGCGTCAGACGGTTTTTGATCAAAATTCGGAAACTGTACGTTTTGAACTTGTGGATCATTTCTGTGCACCTGACTTGTCTCGGCGTGTCTATTTTGTGCGGTCCCCTGGATCGGTCCCGCATGTTTGGGCTGATTCCATTCCTTATTTTCTGGAATGGCACTCATATCTTCATTCTTCGCACCCTTAGACATAGACGCTTGAGAGGCGGTTGGTTGATCATGTTCCCCCTCAACCGTAGGAGAATCAGATTGTTGCACTTGTTCGGCATCTGGATTCAATAGCTTTTGTACCATTTCTTTGGCAAACGGGACGGGAATGAGTTGCATAATGTGCGAATCTACGAGCTGACCGATTTTCATTCTAAAGGAAACTTTTAATAATACGTCCTCATCGATCAAAGGCATATTGCTAGATTCGCTGGTGACATCAAATATATCAACCCCTGGAGGAGATATATCAATGCGTTCGTTAAACATGGTAGACATCGAAGTCGCCGCTGAACCCATCATTTGATTCATCGCTTCCTGGACGGCGCTTAAATGCATATCATTCAGCTCTTCGTCCGGCGAAGTCCCGTCGCCCCCGAGCATTAAATCGGCAATCACTTTCGCATCATTCATCTGAATGACGAGCAGGTTTAATCCCTTAAAACCTTCTGTATATTTGACATGGATGGCGATATGCGGTTTGGGAAATTCTTCTTTCAATTTGTCGGTTTGGATGATCTTCAGATGAGGTGTCGTGATATCTACTTTCTGGTTTAATAAAACGGATAGTGCCGTTGATGAACTTCCAAAGCTGATATTCCCTATTTCACCCAAAGCATCTTGTTCGATGGTTGACAAATACTCATCTATGGCCGTTTTGTCATCAACAGACCCGTCAGCTTGCTTTTCATTCGATTTTTCGCTTTGATTCAATAGAGCGTCAATTTCTTCCTGGGATAACATGTCACTCATTGTCTTCATCTTCCTCCTTCAAAATTTCGGTGATCTGCACGGCCGTTTTGCCTTTAAAAACCCCCGCTTGCGCCTTAAATTTAGGTTTCTGCCCCACTTTGACAATGAGCGGATCATCAATCCTTTCATGCAGACGTATGACGTCACCTTGGGCTAGTTGAAGAAACTCTCCGACGCTAATTTCCGAATAGCCTAAATCTGCGATTAACGGCAACATCGTTTTATGCACTCTTTTTTCCAGCACTTTCCTCTCCCGAGGTTCTTTTTCTTTTTTTCGAGTAGACAACCAATGTCGGGCATTCAGTTTGGGAATGATCGGTTCGAGCACGACATGGGGCAAACAAAAATTGATCATGCCGCTCACGTCCCCGATTTTCGTACTTAAAGAGACAACGGCAACCGTATCGTTCGGTGAAACCATCTGTAAAAATTGCGGATTCACCTCCATCATTTCCACTTCAGTCTCCATATCCAAAATGGATTTAAAGGCTTCCGGCAAACGCTCGATCGCCTTTCGAAAAATCCGTTCCATCACGGCCGTCTCTATTTCCGTTAAACTGGTCACCGAAGCACTGCTGGATCCTTCTCCGCCGAGGAGACGGTCCAGCATGGCATAAGCAATGTTCGGGTTGATTTCCATCACCATTCGTCCCTCAAGCGGATGGGCATGAAAAACATTTAAAATGGTCATTTGCGGAATGGAACGAATAAATTCCTCATATGGAAGTTGATCAACCGTCGCCACGCTAATTTGCACGAACGTCCGCAATTGGGCTGAAAAAAAAGTTGTCAACAGCCGGGCATAATTTTCATAAATGCGCGTGATACTGCGAATTTGATCTTTGGAAAACCTTAAAGCCCGTTTAAAATCATAATCTCTTATTTTTTTTTCATCTTCTTTTTTCAGATCATCCAAATCCATTTCCCCTGATGATAATGCAGACAGCAGATCGTCAATTTCGTTTTGGGATAAAACTTCTGACAAGGGAATCACCCCTTCTACGATTGAATTTGTCTGTCAATTGTGAGCACACGGACAACGCTTCCCTCGTTCAGAATTTCATTAAAACGCTTGAAGAGAATCTCTTCCAAGGCGGAGATGCCTTCTTCACCTTGCAAGTCTTCGGGGGTTTTGGAAGCCAATACCGAAATAATGGCGGAACGAATCTCTGACATTCTGTTTTCCACTTCTTTTCGGGCTTTTTTGTTGTCCACCAAGATATTAAATTGGACGATAATAAAATCGTTCGTATACAAATTGGTCGTGATCTGCTCCGTATCGACGCTCAGCTCCAGCAATTCTTTCGAACTGAGATCCTCCACATTCATTCCCTGGTTTCCACTCACCATTGAAGGTGTGGTCATTTGCCATAAAAAGAAGGTGATTAAGGCAATCAGGGTGAGCGCTACGAGGATGATCAGGGATACTTGTACAAATCTGCTACTCATCGTTTTCTCCGCCCCCTTTCCATTCAGAAAACAAATCTTCTTTTGTCTCTTGTCGAATCGCCGCAAACAGATTGATCGTTTGATAATAGTGCGTGATGAGCTCACGCACTTCTTGCTCCGATTCCAAAACCAATATTTTTCTTCCGGTGACCATCGTCAACACGGTATCCGGGGTAGACTCGATTCTTTCAATGTACAAAGCATTCACGGTCACCGGTTCTCGATTCAATTTTGTTAAGCGAATCATCGTTTCAGATTAACCACTTCCTGCAAAATTTCATCGGACGTAGTAATGATTCTCGAATTGGATTGAAACCCTCTTTGGGCGACAATCATTTCCGTAAATTCTTCCGTTAAATCCACGTTGGACATTTCCAACTCCCCGGAAATGATCTGGCTTCTGCCGGCGTCATCCCCTGTTAAATCTCCCAGATAATAGTTTCCGCCAGGATGTGCATTGGGCGTCATGGAATACAATGAGCTGCCTTCTTTTCGCAACCCGCCGGGATTGGCGACATAGGCAATGCCTAAAGTGCTCGAGTCGGTTGTATCGTCATTGTATGTAACCTCAATCACGCCATTTTGGGAAATATCAACATTCACCACGTTTTCAAAATCAGCAAAGTTGATGATATTTTCAGCGGTATCCAAAACAAACAATCCTTGAGAATTGACCAGGTTGCCGTCCGCATCAAACGTAAAATTGCCCGCTCTCGTTAAGAAAATTTGCCCGTTAGCAGGGTCAGGGCTGACCAGGAAAAAACCGTCGCCCCTGATGGACAGATCGGTTGTCACCCCTGTTGTCATGGGAGAACCGGCCGTATGCACCGTATCGATCGCTCCCATTTGAACACCCAGGCCGACTTGTCTGGGATTGACCCCCCCTTGAGGAATCGTATCGTCAGGCGCCGTTGCTCCGGACAAGTTTTGGCTGAGCAAATCTTGGAACATGACCCGTCCTTTCTTAAAGCCGACCGTATTGACGTTGGCAATGTTGTTGCCAATCACGTCCAGTTTCGTTTGAAATCCTTTCATGCCTGAAACACCAGAGTATAAAGACTTTAACATGGCAATCATCCTCTCCCATTTTTATTGAATGTCTCCATCATGCGCTGCTTCAGTCATTCCACAACGCCAGGCTTCCTGCATCAGGTCCAGCCTGTATTCATAAACTGTCTCTACATTCCGTTTAAACGTTCTCCGCATTCCGCTCAAATTCGCCTTCGCGGATTTTTCAGCCATCATTTCCGTACTCGTTCTTACAACCATATCGTACTGTCAATGTTGGTGATCACTTGTTCAGTCATGGATGGTTTGTCCATGGCCGTAATCACCTTCTGATTTTTGACACTGACGACAAATGCAGCCTCATCCATGATGATCAGCGTCTCACGGGCGCCTTTTTTTCTGGCTTTTTCAACACCTGAGTTCAAACGTTGCAACTGATGCTCGGACAACTCGATCTTGCGTTCAGCCAGCCTTGTTTGCGCATGAGCGCTAAATGTCAGCGGCGGTTTGGCGATTGCTTGCTGCAAATGTCCGGCAAACGTCGTTCCTTCTTTTGCCGAACGTTTCGATGCAGAGTAGGCTGCCGTCCGGGCATGCGCCGGGGAGTGTCCTTGAGAAATGAACGGATGCTGCGGATAATAGGCCTGTCCGATGTTAGATGCAGCCATATGCCTATTCAGCTCCTTCTTCTACCCGGTGGATGGCATAAATAGATATTTTTTTACCGTCATCCAGTTCGGCAAAAATCTGACCTTGTTCGATGAAAATGGATTGAACGCGGCCCTCACCTTGGACGATCTCGCCATTTTGTTCCTCAATCCAGGTCACCTTTTTGCCTATCAATTGCGATTGCTGGGCAAAAAGGCCTTCCAACTGCAGGTCGACGAACGTATGCATCGTATCGTTCATATTCATCATTTGCTCCAAACTGCTGAATTGAGCTAACTGTGCAATAAACTCGCGGTCTTCCATCGGGTTCAAAGGGTCTTGATGGCTTAATTGCGTGACCAATAATCGCAAAAATTCATCCTTGCCTAAATGGTTTTGTTCCTCATAAGTTTGCAGCTGATCATACGTTTGCTTGTTTTGCGCTGCGGTCGTTGCCGTGATGTGCAAATCTGCCATACACATTCTTCCTTTCCATGATTAAAAGGCATCGTTTTTGTTGACGATCATCTGATGCTCCTCGAAACGAGTCACTTCGGTCGTTATACGACAAAATTGATCGTTGCCCCAGTTCTGCCTGAGATTTGATCTTGATCATCATGAATTTGCCGGGGATCAGCATATCGTTGTTCCGGTTCAATGCCATTCATTTCTGAGAAAATGTTTTCAGCTGCAGGATATGCCTCTTCTGCATATGCGTCTTCGGCCAATGCGTCTTCTTCGCTAGACGACTCTTCGGCTGATTTCCCCTCGTGACCACTCTGATTGAAATTCAATGGTCCGCCTTTATCATCGTCTTGTTGAGCGAACTGTTGCAGGTGGGTCGATGCTTGGTTGTTGGTGCTGTGCTGGGCCACTTCAATTTTGTCAACTTGAATACCTTGCTGCATGAAGGCAAATCTTAACTGGTGAATCTGTTTCTCAAGCATCTCTTGGGCCAACCGGTTGCCTGTCAACAGCTGAGCGGTAATTTTACCATCGCTGGACATCATGCGGATATCCAAGGCGCCCAGATGTTCCGGATGCAGTCGGACCCGAATGTGGGAAATGCCTTCATTTGGGGAGCGCCGCAAATGAATACGAAACAGTTCATGTACATCAGCAACAAGGTGTTGCATTCGTAAAATGGGGACATGCGGTTGACTTTTCCGGGCACCCGCATGATTGGCTGCAGTTGATGTCCAAAATGTCCCACTCTCTATTTTCAAAGGCGACACCTTTTCTTGTGTTTCCCATCCGTTTTCTTTCGGTTGACTTAACCATTTCGTTTGGCTTAACAATGAAGATGGCCAATGCACAGGAATGTCAGCAAATCTCGCCCGGGCATGGTGATTGCCATTTTCTTCGGTGAGACGGCTTATCTCGCCGTCCATACGGGTGAGGTAAGCGCTCATTTCTTTTAAAACAGCCGTCAACCTTGCCCTGTTTTCTTGGACAGGGGATGCCGCGGCTTGCATCCGCTTCAATTCGGCCAGTATTTTTTCTCCTAGATGAGGATCTAAGGCAAAGCCAGATTGCGAACCCTTCTGCCACTGTTGGGCCAACAGATGCAACAGTTCATACATGTTGCCGCGGGCTTTCGTCTTGACTTTTTCCAGATCGATCTGTTCTAAGGGAAAAACATAGTTTAGCCTGTGTAAAATCATTTGAATCATTTCCGCCGACTTTGCTGACTTTGCTTGATCCCCTGGTTGACCTGCTAATCCTGCTTGCCAGGGCTGTGGGGATGGCGACCGGTCAAACCCTTGGAACCATTGGAGCAGCATCTCCAAAATGGAACGCATGTCCGCTTCTGCAGAGATGTTTAGCCCCATATCAAGCAGCGCTTCTTGATCATGGATAGCAAGCTGATCTGTCGCAGCAGAAAGTTGGCCTGCTCCATTTTCCCGCATCTCTGGCAACGTGAGCAACAACAGAGCGAGCCAATTGGTCAGCTGATTCCGTTCGTTCATCCCGTTTGGCTCAGATTCAAACCCTTCAAATTCGGATGCCACTTCATCTGCCATTCTCGGCCCGGATGACGCCCATTCTTCAATTGGCCGCTGATCCTGATCAACCGATCGTTCAGAAGGCTCATTTTGATCGGACACAGCCAGTATCCACCTGGCAAAAGGAGCATCTTTGCTGCCGTCAGGCGTCTGGCCTTGCTTGATCTGACTTTTGTTCATTTGAGAGCCGGATGATTCACTGGCGGATAATAGTGTCAGCGCCGTACTGTCCATCACAATGTTCACCTCCTTTCAGTACATTCGTGACGAATCAAACAACAAATCAATGCATAGGTGCCGAATCAATACATTCATTACAAACCAAGACATTCGTTACAAATCAAGACAACAAATTTATGTATTGGTGACGAACTCATCAAGCACGTATGCTTGGAAACGTTGGCAGGGCTTTTGAATCAACAGTTCAAGACAAGGTGGAATAAGATGGAATTAAGAACCTTGTGTTAATGCTTGCAAATATTCCCTCGCGGCCTCCGCTTCCATGGCGCCGATCACCTCTGAACGAATGTGATCGGGCACTTGAGATAAGATGTAGACACCGACTTCAAATTCGTTACCATTTTCCGATTCCTGCATGGCTTGCAAAATGCGCGCCGCCTGGGATGCATCCATCTGCGAGAATGTATTCACGATCTGTTGATTGTTGAGCTGTGTGCTCGTGTCATTTTCTACCGCTTCCATTAACAAATTGATTCTTTCTTGCATGGCTGCCAGATCGAGATCGCGGAGCTGATCAAATTCCTTCATGACGACGGTGACGTTCGCGGCAAAAGCAGGATTCAACTTGGCCAAAATAGCGGACTGTTCATTCTGTTTCATTTGCTGAAGCAGTAAAGCGGCTTCCTGTACGCTCAAATTTTCCAATATACCCGCCGCTTTGGAGGCAGTCATGCCGGCATAAACATTCGCCAGTTCCCGCAACTGTTTAGCGCGATCTTCATCAGTTAACAGCTGTTCTTCCAACTGATGCTCCAGTTCGTCAACTTGATCAAGCAGCTTTTGTTTCTCCTCTTCAGCGGCCTCTAGCAATTGCATGACACTGTCCAATTCGGCTTCCTTTTCTTCATAATCACCGGCGAGTTGTTCCAACCTTTGTTCCAATACGTCCACTCTTTTCCGAGCCGTTTGTGTTTCAGAACCGAATAAGCCCCCCAAAACAGGAATGTTCTGCACTGTTGAGGCAAAAGCGTCAGAGTCGTGAAAGCCGAATAAGTACATGATACCCCCCGCAAGTATTAAGAGCAGCAGGAGAGGAATGATGACAATGAAAACTTTGCCGAGTTTGCTGGAAGACTTCTCTTTATCTGCCAATAGATTCACCTCTTGTATCCGCTGCTGGTGGATGAAAGATGGTATCTTTGGTTTGCGATTTCATCCATTTGTTTTTGCTCATCCTTTTTCAGCGCATCTCGCCAGGCAGTCACATGTTTTTCTTTTAGCTGTGACCATTTCCGTTCCTCCTTCTGGCGATGAAGTAAAAGTTGCTGCTCACGCATCACAGTCCTCCGTGCGGAAAAAAGCTCATATTGCTGCTTTCTGCGCCGCATGGTCAACACGTTTAATTCGTCTGCCAGAATTCTCAGTTCATGAACGGACGTGCCTTCAATTTGTTTTTTTTCAATTTTTGCCTGGAGCCGGCTGATATCATTTCCCGTTTCCACGAGCATGGACTCGATATCCATTTGCTGGCGTAAAGCTTGGGCCACCTGGGATTTCGCTTGTACCGTTTCTTTTGAACGCAAATCTAAAATTTTTTGATATGGAAAATGGGAGTTAGTCATGCTGTTCTTCCTTTCCAAAATGGGCGATCAGTTCCTGAGCACATTGACTGAAAGACAGTTTCTCTAGAATCCCCTGTTGCAAAAAACGCTGCATGACGGGATACATCCGCATCGCTTCATCAATTTCCGCATTCGTTCCTCTTTTGTAGGCGCCGATATTGATCAAATCTTCCGCTGATTGATAAACACTGAGCAGACGGTTGAATTCATTGGCAGCTCGGAGATGCTCATCCGAGACAAGTTCATGCATCAAACGGCTGACACTTTCCGAAATATTAATGGCTGGAAAATGGCCTTTTTGAGCCAATTTGCGATCCAAAACGATATGTCCGTCCAAAATCCCCCTCACGGTATCGGCAATCGGCTCATTGAAGTCATCCCCATCCACCAAAACAGTATAAAAAGCTGTAATCGTTCCAACGGTCGAGGTGCCGGAGCGTTCCAAAAGTTTAGGCAGAAGGGCAAAGACGCTCGGCGGATACCCTTTGCTTGTCGGCGGTTCGCCGATGGCTAGTCCGACTTCTCTCTGAGCCGTGGCAAAACGTGTGACCGAATCCATCATTAACATGACATTTTTTCCTTGATCACGAAAATATTCAGCGATGGCCGTTGCCGTGAAAGCACCTTGAATTCTTTGCAGCGCCGGTTTGTCTGAAGTGGAGACAATGAGCACTGTATTCCGCAGGCCTGCTTCCCCCAAATCACGCTCGATGAAATCGCGTACTTCTCTACCTCTTTCGCCAATCAAGGCAATCACATTGACATCTGCAGATGTATTTCTGGCGATCATCCCCATTAAAGTGCTTTTGCCCACCCCGCTCCCGGAAAAAATACCCACTCTTTGACCTTTACCGACCGTCAGCAAACCATCAATGGCCTTGATGCCGACTTCTAATGCCTCACTGATTCTTGGTCTCTGTAAGGGATTGGGAGGCTCTCTTCTGGTGGATACCGCACTCAATCCTGCAGGTAAATGGGACATATCCAAAGGCTGACCCAAGCCGTCGAGCACCTGACCTAAAATCGAAGGACCCACTTTGATCTGCAATGATTTGCCCGTCCCCTCGACCCAACTTCCCGGGCGGATTTGAGCCAGATCACCAAAAGGCATCAGTAATACTTTATCTTCTCTGAAACCGACCACTTCCGCTTCAATCGGATGACCTCGCTGAGGATAGATGTAACAAATCTCGCCGATTTCGGCGTTGGGCCCGGTCGATTCAATCGTCAGGCCAACGACTTGACTCACTTTACCGTATTGACGAATAACATCCGTCCGCCTGATGAGCGAAACATACTCATCCGCTTTTAACCTCATGTGCGGAACACTCCTCCATATAGCTCAGCAGCTGATGCTTGATTTCACTCAACTGGCTGCTCAGTCTGACGTCATATGAACCGGTAGAGGTTTCAATCATACACCCCGCTTCTTCACTCTGAGGGTCTGGGATGACTTTCAAATGGATGTGAGCCTTTAACGCGTATTGTTCCAATTCTTCAATGAACGTCAGGATTTGCGGATAATACACTTCGGAGACTCGAATCGTCACTTGTCCGGATTCTTGGACCTGTTTTAATCCTTGACGAATCATCTGCTTCAATCGCTTAGGGTCCAGCCGAATTTCTTCGCCAATAATTTTTTGAGCGATTTCAACACTCACTTCGAGCACAAAAGGTTCGGCGCTTTGGATCACTCTTTCTTTTTCGGCATAGGCCTGACGAATGATATGCTGCAATTCATTCAAACGCTGCTCATACGCTTCTTCGGCCTGTTTGAGGCCGTCCCGATAACCTGCATCAAAACCTTCCTGCTGTGCCTTTCGGGCCAAATCTTTGGCTTCCTCGTGTTTCTCTCCCCACCAGTTTTCAATTTCCTTGCGGGCCTCTTCTTTTTCCTGTTCAATTCGGGAACGGATGGTTTCAGCTTCATGCCTTAACCGCTTGATATCTTCCACATGTTGTTCTTTGATTCGCTCCAATTCTGCCAGCCGTTTTGACTCGCCATGCTGTCCGCAATCATCCTCGTTGGCGTGCTTCATCTCTATGTCACTTTGAGTGATCGGATTTTTGTAAAGCAGACGTTTTTTCGATTCGGAGCGCGGCGCAGATTTTAAAACGTTAGACAACGATATCGTCTCCTCCGCCCCGGGCAATGATCACTTCGCCCATTTCCTCCAGGCGACGAATGGTACTCACAATTCGCGTCTGTGCTTCTTCGACGTCTTTCAAACGCACCGGCCCCATATATTCCATTTCCTCTTTAAACATTTCTTCCATCCGTTTGGAAACATTGCGGAAAATGACCTCTTTCACTTCTTCACTGGCTACTTTCAGGGCCAAGATGAGATCTTCATTTTCCACATCCCGAATGACACGCTGAATGGACCGATTGTCCAAATTAACGATATCTTCAAAGACGAACATTCTTTTCTTGATTTCTTCGGCTAGTTCGGGATCCTGTACTTCCAGCTCATCCAAAATCGTTCTTTCCGTGCTTCTATCCACCCCGTTTAGCACTTGGACGACCGCCTCGATGCCGCCCGTTGAAGTATAATCCTGAGTGACGGTGGAGGACAACTTTTGTTCCAAGATATACTCGACCTGATTGATCACATCCGGGGATGTGCTGTCCATCAAGGCGATGCGGCGGGCGACTTCAGCCTGTTTGTCCTGGGGTAAGTTCGACAAAATTTGAGATGCTTGTTCACGTTCCAAATAAGTCAATACCAAGGCGATCGTCTGCGGATGTTCATGTTGAACAAAATGAAAGATCTGATTCGGATCAGCCTTTCTGGCAAAATCAAAAGGACGCACCTGCAGGGTTGAAGTCAAGCGACTGATGACCTCGATCGCTTTTTCCTGTCCCAAAGCTTTTTCCAAAACTTCTTTGGCATAAGAAATGCCGCCTTGGCTGATATAATCTTGGGCCAAAGCCATTTGATGGAACTCTTCGATGATCGCTTCCTTTTCCTGTGGCTCCACTTTGCGCACATTGGCGATTTCCAAAGTCAGCTGTTCGATCTCTTCCTCATTTAAATGTTGAAATATTTTGGCTGAAACGTCTTGTCCCAATGTGACCATCAGAACGGCCGCTTTTTGTCTGCCTGTCATTTCATAAGCTGATCGAACCATTTCATCACCTCTAATCTTCCGCCATCCAGGACCTTAACAATTTGGCGAATTCCTTTGGATTTTCTCGGGCCAGCCGTTCCAAACGTTTCTGTGTTGAATCTTGTTGTTCTTCAGGGAATGTCAAATCTTGCATGTCGTCCGTTTCATAAACCGATTCATCCTCTTCCTCATCCTCTTCCACTCTGCGCCGTCTTATGAAGATGTACGCCGTAGTACCGGCCGCTAAAATAAGGGCTGCAGCCAAAGCGAAAAGAACGGCGTTCGAAATGCCTGGTTCCGTTTCGATGACTTCCTGTTTTCCTTGGAAGGTTGTGGCAAACACATTGATTTTCTCTTCAATCGTATCTGCTAGTTCATCTTCAGTCAGTTCAGTATTTGTCGAAGACAATGATGTCAGAACGACCGATCGTAAAATGTTTTCAATTTCGGCAATCGTTTGTTGCGGCAGACTGGCGGGATCTTCGGGATCGGGCGGTTCAACCCCCACATTGATCGTTAAATCTTTTATCTGGTAAGGACTTGATTCGATTTGGCGGTGAATGCGATTCACTTCGTGATTAATTCTTTCTTCCATTTTTTCGTATTCGCCGTCTGATCCTCCCGCAGTACCGGGATAACCGGCGATATCCGGCTCATCCGTGCCCGCCACTCCGCCTGCGGGAGTGCCTTCACCGGCATAAGATTCCTGAATACGCTCCGCACTGATCACCAAGCCCTCATTATTTTCTTCATCGACGGGTTCAACGAGTTGTTCTTCCCGGTTTTCTTTGGAAAAATCTATATTGGCAAAGACGGATACAACCACTTTATCCATTCCCAACATCGTGCCCAGCATTTGCTGTAAATCTCTTTGGATATCCCGCTCGATATCCCTTTTCACTTCTCTCTGTTGTTGATGGAGAGATAAGGTCTGATCCGTCTTGGTTTCATCGGCCAACTCCAACGGTTGCCAATGGTGGTCCATAATGACGATATTTTCTACCGGCAGGTTTGGAACACTTTTACTAATTAAATGATAAAGGCCATTGATATGTTCCTGGTTCAAATCAAGACCAGGACGGGTATGTATTACAACGGATGCTGATGCGCTCTCTTGTTCATCCGTCAGCCAGACGCTTTCAGCAGGAAGATTGATCATGACTTGCGCCTGGTCCACGCCATCGATTTCTTCAATTAAATAGCGCAATTCGTTCTGCATCGCGTCTCGTTCAATCACATCGAACTGTCTGTCTGTCATGCCCAGGCCCATGTTTTCGCTGAATATGCTATAGTTAATGTTTCCGCTTTTCGGGACTCCGGCATGAGCCAGCTCTACTTTTAACCGGCTGGCTTCTTTTTCCGGCACACTAATGCTTGTTCCGTCATCAGACAGCTGTACGGCAATCCCTTTCGATTCGATCGTTTCCACGATTTCACCGGCTTCGACCGGCGAAAGGTTCGTATAAATCGGGACAAAATCCTCCTGCTGAACCCAAAAAATGAGTAGAGCAATAGAAATAATGAGGAAAACCAATCCCGCGATGATGACGATTTTTTGTTTTTGGCTGAATCCGCTCCACGTCTCCAGCACCTGATTTTTATAATTGGCCAGTTTCTCTTTCATGTTGCACCTCTTCTAAAAAACCTGCTGCCCAAACGAAAAACGTTACACTTGCATTCTCATCATTTCCTGGTAAGCTTCCACAACCTTGTTTCGCACTTGAACAGCGAATTGTAAACTAATATTCGCTTGCTGCGAGGCGATCATCACTTGGTGAAGATTGTCCACCTTCCCGGCGATCAGCTCATCGGTCAGCCTGTCCGCCTCGATTTGGTACTGATTGACTCGATCAAATGCTTCCCGGAAAACCGATGAAAAATCAGTATGCGGCGCTTTCTGCGCGTTCCGCTCTGAGTGGGGCATTCCTGCATCAATGGCAGATCCTACGGCATTCACTCCATTCATTAAGGCAACCTCCCTTTCCACTCAATCTCACCCAATCGATTACTTTCCAATTTCCAATGCTTTCATGTACATGTTTTTCGCGGCATTCAATGTCGTTACGTTCGCCTCATAAGACCGGCTGGCAGACATCAAATCGGTCATCTCTTTCACCAGATCGACATTGGGTAAACGGACATAACCTTCTTCATCAGCGTCCGGATGATATGGATCATAAACCAGCTTAAAAGGCGTCCTGTCCTCCCTGATGCTTGTGGCGATCACGCCTCCCGTTGTCCCATCTGATCCTGATATCGCCCGCTGCAGAAAATGTTGGAAAGCTCTGCTGTCATTCGGTTGAAGCTCAACCAATTTCCTGCGGTAAGGGAGCCACTCACCATTTTCAAACACAGCGCGCGTCGTGTTCGCATTGGCAATGTTCGAAGAGATGACATCCATTCTTAAGCGATTGGCCGTCAGTGCCGATCCGCTGATGTTTAACGTATGAAATAAGCTCATCTGAAAAAGTTACCTCCCTTCGGAGATCACTGTTTGCAATTTATTAAAGTGACCGTTCACCCGATCAATCAAAGCATGATAATAAATTTGGTTTTTAGCCAATTGATTCATTTCATAGTCCATATCGACGTTGTTTCCGTTATGTTGCACCGTCGTGTATGGATTGCTGACAATCATCGGCCGGACAGGAGCCCCGCGCTGCGCACGAAAGGGAACATGCCGCTCATCAGTCCGGTAAGCCCGCAATCCGTCCGATCGATTCAGCGCCTCCTGCAACACAGCGTCAAATTGAACCTCCTTGCTCTTATAACCCGGCGTATCAACGTTAGCGATATTAGAGGCAATCGTCCTATGCCGTAAAGATGATACGTCCAGCGCTCGGGACAAAGCATGCGGATAAAAAGACACAAAAAAACCTCCCTTCTTTACAAAATAAGTAAAAGACACCAAAATATGCCAGATACAGGACCTGATAGACTACACCAGTTTACCCATTTATTTCTACAAATTTCCACAAATTCCTTGTTTTTTCAATAAAATAAGACAAAAATAATCGAAAAGTACTACCCATAAGTCGTGAATAAAAGAGAAAAACATGACTATTGATATATTTTTTGTCAAAAAATCAAAAGTGTTGACCAGTAGGTGATTTTTTACTAGGAAATAAGTATTAAAAAGGGATGGTTTTCCAACCATCCCTCAACGCATTTCTTTCATGTCTGGACATCCAATCTCTCCACTTTGACGGCAAACTCCGGACATCATTCTCTCACATTGACCGACAAACGATGACGAATAGGCAAACGAATATGTACAGAGGTTAAATCCATCCGTTTTTCTCCTTGACTTGCATATGTCAGACGGATTCGACCGTTATGTTCGGCAATAATCTTATAGACAGCCATCAGACTAACATTTAAGCGCTTGATCTCTGTCAAACATGCACAATGGTCATGATCATCCCGAACCGATTCTACTAGAAAATGCACAAAAACATGCGTGGAATCGTTCGTCATTTTTATTCTTAATAACCCGCCCAATGACATGGACTGAACGATATATTGGATCATGCTCGTAAAGGCGACTTGTAACAATTCGCCCTTGGCCTCAACCACGGGAACAAAGTCTGCGTTTTCCAACTTTATTGTAAGTCCGCCAAATTCAATATGCGATTCAAACATGGTCATCGTTTTTTTAAAAATCATTCGCAAATTTTGTTTTTTCCACGATCGGGCCAACGGTTTGTTCGCTAAAACCAAATATTTGTAAGCCATAAACTCCATTCTTGTCAACTCTGAAAGGATGAGATCATGATAGGGTTCTGTCGTTTGTGAAGCCAGAAACTGAACCAGTCCTTTGACAGATGTTAACGGGTTTAGCAAACCATCAGCAATATCTGGTGCGATATGATCCATGACATCGGATATGGCGTCTTCTCGTTTTAGGATTGAAGCCTCATCTTCAAGCATACGTTTTTCATACTTGAGCAACGATATCACCTCCCAAACGATATGTGACATGACATTCATTTCTCTATTTTTCATTAGATTGCTGCCAAAACATATCCCCAAACATTCCCAAATTTAAATATCTTCTGGAGACAAAGAAAGAACTAGGAAATAAATCCTAGTTCATGGATGGCTTTATGCTCTTATCCTATATAGGAACAGGATGGGAGGTCATTGTTGATTCCGGCGATAATACAAGGCAATCGCTTGAGCACGATCGCTGACATTTAATTTTTGATAAATATTGGTAATATGGTTCTTGACGGTATGATCACTGATGTACAATCGCTGCGCAATCTGTTTGTTGCTTAAGCCTTCCACAATTAAATTCATGACCTCCTTTTCCCTCACCGATAAAGAATGAAATTTTTTGGAAATATCGTCCTGTTCACTGATTGGCTCCCCATTTTTTTGCGGTGTTTGGTGCAGATCGCTCTCCACGATGTCCAGATCTTGTTCCCCGTTCAGATCAATGCCGTTTAGAAATGACAGGAATTGTCTTTTGAATGACACGTCTATCCCCTGCACAGATTCGATGACTTCCGGTTTCTGACCGTGCTCCAAGTAATGAAAAACAAGAGCGATGATTTTCCAGCCAACATGTTTTTCCCGCGGCAGGAGATCGGACTCATCGCCGTCATTGATCTCATCACGTTGCTTCCAGCTCGCATAGTCCGTCACGATACTTAACACGTCTTGCTGGGAGATGATATCCGCTAAAAATGACGGGGGGTATACACAAATGGCGCAGGCGTGAGCAATGGCCTGCACTTGTTGATCACCGAGCCCCAAATATCTCATGAATGAAACGGCAATCGCTTGCGCATTAGCCGTTTTTTCAAAAGCTTCGCGATCCCACCAGCGCACCGCCATGTGCAGGACATGTATGGCAAGCTTATCTTCGCTGACTCGTTCTTGACGATTCCCTTTCCCTAAAACGAGCGCTCCCAAAGCAACAAGCACATTGATCCATTCTTTTTCATCCTGGCTAAGATATTCTTTCGTTAAGGCCATGCAGTATATAGCCCGCAAGTGGCCGCCAACCCAGATAGGGTATTCCAATATGGGCTGATCTTCGAAATGGATGTGACGTTCCGGTTGATCTAAATCACGGGCTTTGAACGGAGCAGATGCTGTTCTCTGGATCGCTTTGAGCGCATATTGATCACATTCTTGTGTAGAAAGACCCTCGCAGAAGATTTCAAAATCGGAAAGGTCATCTTTTGGGAACCAGATCAAACAGGAGAACTGATTTTCGATGTGATAACACGAACGCTCTACCAGCATGGAAAGCAAACGCCCAATATCATCTGTTGTTCCCAGCGTTTGGCAAAATTCGGCCAGTGTGCTGAAGCGCTGTTTCCAATAAGCTGTTTTCTCTTTGAGTGATCGATGGTCGAGCGCAAACCCGATCAGTTTGGAAAAGACCTCCAATTTTTCCAATTCCGTCGGTTTAAAGGGTGTCTGCTGCTCTCCTCCGCCAAACAAGACGGCGGAGACATCATTCCCGGTTTTTATCGGAAAGCAGAATAAATGACGGGGATACATTCCTTTTTGATGAAAAAAGGTCACTCTCGGGTCCCGGGAAATGTCCTGCCAAATCTTCGCTTGGCCGGTGAGTAAAACGTGACCGAGGAAACCGTCTCCCAGCGTGAATTCACTACCCAACAATCGTTCAGCATCATCACCGCGAATTAGGCTGACAACGTAGTCGTGGGCCTGTTTTTGAGCCAGACCGATAAATTGAATGTCTTTGTTCAGTTCCAAACAGCGGTCCAATAAATGGGAATCGGGCAGGCCCGAACGACCGATGTCGCTCAAATAGCGGTTAAGCAGATGCAAAGCCTGTCCATCATTTTTTTTTGTTTCATCCATTTGCCTCAAGGCAAACAGCACTTCAGCCAATTTTTCCACCTTGTGCCTGATCCGCCGTATGTCTTCCGCGGATTTTTCTTCAGCCTGCTCGGCGGCTTCCACCCAAACATGGGGCATGCGTTCCCGCAAATAATTGATGACCAGTTCGCGTGATCCCTGCTCGATAAAGAGGCCGGACCAGAGAAAATAGTCGCATGTGTTAGCGCCAAGAGGCGTGATCATGCTTTTCAATCCGGGATACACGTCAAATATAATCGGCTTTGAGATTGGAGGAAGGTCGGCCAGCAAACGGCGTAACTGCTTGGAAAAAGCTTGTTGCCCAAACAACAAGCGGGTTAAAGGATTGATGGCAGAAGCATGGGTTATCTGTTCTCCATGTACATCGACTACAACCATCGTCATGCCGCACATCGAAGCATAAGTGTCTTGAATTTCTTGAAAAAGATCGGCCCGTATACTCATCGCGCCTCCTTCCTCCGGTTGTCACCAAAATCTGTCTTGTCCCCATTATATACAAAAAAGCCGCAGACATCAGTCAACGGCTTTTTCTTCCAGAAATTATATATTGTTTGATTTAAGCTTCTTTCAGTTTTTCCAATTCAAAGAGAAGTTTCTCGTTCAAAACTTTAATATATGTTCCTTTCATTCCGAGTGAGCGTGATTCAATGACCCCGGCGCTTTCCAGCTTACGCAATGCATTAACGATGACGGAACGGGTAATGCCGACACGGTCAGCAATTTTGCTGGCCACAAGCAAACCTTCCTTACCGTCGAGCTCCTCAAAAATATGTTCAACGGCTTCCAACTCACTGTAAGACAATGAGCTGACCGCCATTTGAACAACGGCTTTGCTCCGTGCTTCCTGTTCGATTTCGTCTGCCCTTTCGCGCAAGATTTCCATGCCGACAACCGTCGCCCCGTATTCCGCCAAAATCAGATCATCATCATTAAACTGTTCATTGACCCGACCCAAGACGAGTGTTCCGAGACGCTCTCCTCCACCGACAATCGGCACGATTGTCGTCAGGGCATTTTTGAACATCTCTTTCATTTCAACGGGAAAAACGGTAAACGGATTGTCGATGTCCAGGTTTGCCGAAGTTTCTTGTAATTTCATCACACCTTCGATATAATCCGCCGGAAACTGCCTTTCTTCCAACATTTGGTTCATTCTTTCGCTTTCAATTTCTTGAGCGATAGAATATCCTAACAACTTGCCTTTGCGGCTGACGACAAAAATGTTGGCACCGATCACCTCGCTCAGCACGTCAGCCATCTCCCTGAAATTAACGGGTCCGGATACTTTTTGCAGCATGTGGTTAATCCTTCTTGTTCTGCTTAACAAATCCATCTTTTTTGTTCCTCCTTAAAATTTTTGACGATCCTCAAGTGAAAGCGAACTTCTCGTCAAGGACGTCATTAACATGTGCTTTCAACGGTGGTCATAAGTGGTCATAAAATGTACTGAGACAAATCTTTATTTTGAATCACATCGTCCAGCTTTTCATGGACGTATTCCGGTGTAATGACGATTTTTTCCAGATGAATGTCAGGCGCTTCAAAGGAGAGATCCTCAAGCAGCTTCTCCAGAATGGTGTGCAACCTGCGGGCCCCGATGTTCTCTGTGTTCCGATTAATCTCAGTAGCAATTTTTGCCAGTTCCTCTATAGCATTATCAGAAAATTCTACTTTTATACCTTCTGTTTCCAAAAGAGACACATATTGTTTGGTGAGCGCATTTTTCGGCTCGCTTAAAATGCGCACAAAATCATCTGCCTCCAAGTCCTGCAGTTCAACCCGGATGGGGAACCGGCCTTGCAATTCCGGAATCAAATCGGAAGGTTTGGAAATGTGAAAAGCTCCCGCGGCGATGAACAAAATATAATCTGTTTTCACCGGTCCGTATTTCGTCATCACCGTTGAACCTTCGACAATGGGCAGAATGTCCCGCTGAACGCCTTCCCGGGATACATCTGCCGATTGAACTTCATGACCGGCAATTTTATCAATTTCATCAATAAAAATAATGCCGCTTTGCTCGGCTCTCTGAATGGACTCTTGTTGAACCTCGTCCATGTCAATCAGTTTGTTGGCCTCCATTTGAGTCAAAATTTTACGTGCTTCGGACACAGGCACCCTTCTCTTTCTCGTTTTCTTAGGCATCAGATGGCCGAACAGATCCTGCATGTTCACACCCATCTGTTCAACGCCTTGACCCGAGAAAATTTCGAACATATTGGGCAGCTGATCTTCAACTTCGATTTCGACGATTCGGTCTTCCAGTTCTCCCAGCTCCAACTGGTGAGCGATTCGTTTGCGCCGTTCGGTCAGATTCTCTTCCTCCCGGGCTTGAGAAGGGTTGTCTTCAGAATCGTCAGCATTGGTGCCAAAAAACATTTCCAACGGGTTTTTTGTGTTTTTGGATCGTTTTTTGGATGGAACAAGCAATTTAACGAGCCGCTTATTGGCCAATTCTTCGGCGCGTTCTTTGACCTGTTCCGTTTTTTCTTTCTTGACCATGCGCATGGACGTTTCGACCAAATCGCGCACCATTGATTCTACATCCCGGCCGACATAACCGACTTCGGTGAACTTTGTCGCCTCCACCTTGACGAAAGGAGCGCCGACTAATTTGGCCAATCGCCTGGCAATCTCGGTTTTACCGACGCCTGTCGGGCCAATCATGAGAATGTTTTTCGGCATGATTTCATCGCGCAAATCATCGGGCAGCAAACTTCGGCGGTAACGGTTTCTGAGGGCGATGGCCACCGACTTTTTGGCTTGTTTCTGACCGACGATATATTGATCCAAGGCTTCCACGATCTGTTTGGGGGTTAAACGACTTTGATTCAAAACCATAACCTCCGCATTTTTTATTTCACCTCTTCGGTCACGAGTTGCTGATTCGTATAGACGCAGATCTCACCGGCAATTTTCAGAGCGGCTTCGGATATTTCCCGGGCCGACAAATGCTGGGCATGTTGTTTCAGTGCCCTCCCTGCAGCGAGTGCATATGACCCCCCCGAACCGATGGCCAGCATCCCATCGTCCGGTTCAATGACTTCCCCGTTGCCCGAAAGCAACAAGAGCGCATCCCTGTTCATGACAATCATCATCGCTTCCAATTTACGCAAAATTTTATCGCTGCGCCACTCTTTCGTTAACTCAACGGCCGCTCGTTGCAAACTGCCGTGATATTCTTCCAGTTTACCTTCAAATTTCTCAAACAGTGTCAGCGCATCTGCCACAGAACCGGCAAATCCGGCGACCACCTGCCCTTTGTATAGACGGCGAACTTTTCGTGCCGAATGTTTCATAACCATCGCATTGCCAAATGTCACCTGGCCGTCTCCAGTCATGGCGCCCTCGCCGTTATGCCTGATAGCAAAAATGGTTGTTGCATGAAATGGCCCTTCCAATCCCGAATCGCTCCTTTCTCAGAACGGAAGTTTTCATTAAGACCTCGGATGTGCTTTTTGATAGACACTCCTTAGATGTTCATTCGAAACATGGGTGTAAATTTGTGTCGATGCGATTTGAACATGTCCCAATAATTCTTGAACCGTTCTTAAATCGGCCCCTCCTTCCAGCAAGTGGGTGGCAAACGTATGCCGTAATTTATGAGGGGTGATCTTCTGGGTGAGCGACGTTTGTTCAAGGATGCGATTGAGCACCCGCCGCACGCTTCGATCTGTCAGGCGCCGCCCACGATGATTGAGCAGCAGTGCATCGGTCATTTCATCGCTTTTCGCTTTTCGGAGTAAAGCAGGCCGACCCTTAGCCAGATAGCGTTCGACGGCCTCTTGGGCGAACACACCGATCGGGACGTAACGTTCTTTATCACCTTTGCCGCGAACCAAAACGACGCCGATTTCCAGATCGACATGTTCGACGTTCAACTGGACAAGTTCACCAACCCGCATGCCCGATGCATATAACAACTCCAAAATAGCCAAATTTCTCATGCCCAGCGGATCATGAAGATCCGGCACTTGAAACAATTGTTCCAAATCTTGAGGAAAAAAATATTCAGGAAGTCTTTGATCGGTTTTGGGCGTACTGATCAAACGGAGGGGATTGGTTTGGACGACATTTTCCCGCTCTAAAAATCGATATAAGCTGCGCAGACTGGATAATTTTCTGGACATCGTCCTGCGTTCATATTTTTTTTGATGCAACAGAGTCAAATATTTCCTCAAATGAACATAAGAAACAGCAGCAAAATCCGGGATGGCCTGCTGCTTCAAAAACTGAACAAAATGCTCAATATCTTTCTGATAACCTTGAATGGTATACACCGATGCATTTTTTTCGACCAGAAGATACCGTAAGAAAGGTTCGATGTCAAATGCAGTGGATGGCAAAGATCATCACCCTTTGGCTGGCACATAACTTATGTTAGCATAGCTACTAAATGATAATCAATATTAATTATGAACTTTGTGTGAAAAAATTCTGAATTGTGTTCAATGCCCGTTCAGCGATTCGTTTGTTTCGTTCTTTTTTATTTCTTATCTTTTTCTCCAAAGGGCTGAACAGGCCGAAATTGGCGTTCATCGGTTGAAAATGGTCGGGGTCCGCTGTCGTGATGTAATGACTTAAGCTGCCCATCGCCGTCTCCGGTGGAAAGACAAGCGGTTCTTGTCCCAGAGCCAGCCTGGCCGCATTGATTCCGGCAATCAGGCCGCTGGCGGCTGATTCCACATATCCTTCGACACCGGTCATCTGTCCGGCGAAAAAAAGCGTTTCTCGCTGTTTGTATTGGTAAGTTGGTTTTAACAGCTTGGGGGAATTGATAAAAGTATTGCGATGCATCACCCCGTAACGGACGATTTCAGCTTCCTCCATGCCCGGAATCATGCGAATAATTTTTTTCTGATCTCCCCATTTCAAATGAGTTTGAAAACCGACCAGGTTATACAAAGTGCCCGCACTGTTGTCCTGCCTGAGCTGAACGACGGCATAAGGCTGTTTCCCGGTTTTCGGATCGGTTAAACCGACCGGTTTCATCGGACCGAAAAGAAGTGTTTTTTTCCCCCTTTTAGCCAGCACTTCAAAGGGCATGCATCCTTCAAAGTACATTTCTTTTTCGAACTCCCTGAGAGGGACCGTCTCGGCGGCTAGCACCGCCTCATAAAAAGCGTCAAATTCCTCTTCGCTCATCGGACAGTTCAAATAGGCCGCCTCCCCCTTATCATAGCGGGAGGCCTTAAATATTTTATCCATATTCAGGCTGTCTTTCTCGACGATGGGGGCCGCCGCATCATAAAAGTATAAATAATCTTCACCTGTTATGGCCCGCAAGTGATTGGAGAGCGCTTCGGACGTTAACGGTCCGGTCGCCATGACGGTCAGTTCATCGGGAATGGAAGTGATTTCTTTGCGGTGAACAGTGATATGCGGATGGTTCTCAATTTGAGCCGTCACCCGTGCGGCAAACTCCTCCCGGTCGACCGCCAGCGCCCCTCCGGCGGGCACCGCACATGCGTCTGCAGAGTGAATAATGACCGAGTCCATCCGGCGCATCTCTTCTTTTAGAATGCCTACGGCATTCGTCAAATCATTGGCCCTCAAAGAATTGGTACAAACAAGCTCAGCAAATTTTTCGGAACGGTGGGCCGGAGTCATTTTCACCGGGCGCATCTCGTACAGATGAACATCCACCCCTCTTTGGGCGATTTGCCAGGCCGCCTCACTCCCGGCCAAACCGGCTCCGATAACATGGACTTGTTGTGCAGACATGACGGGTTCTCCTTTCGTTTCCTTGTTCACCAGTTTTACCGTTAAGAAGGGATCTCTTCATAATCGCAGGAAACACACTTGATTTTCGTCTGCTTCTTCGCTTTCTTTTCGACCAGCATCGCGTCACATTTAGGACATGTTCGAGGTGTCGGTTTGTCCCAGGACACAAAATCACAGTTCGGATATTCACTGCAACCGTAGAAGAGACGGTTTTTCTTGCTCCGGCGCTCGACAATTTGCCCTTGGCCGCACTTGGGACAATCCACCCCGATTTGCTTGACAATCGCTTTCGTATTCCGACAGTCCGGAAATCCGGAACAGGCCAGAAATTTCCCATAACGTCCAAACTTGTAAACCATCGGTTTTCCGCATTTCTCGCACACTTCGTCGGAAACTTCATCTTCGATTTCAACGTTCTTCATTTGTTCTTCAGCCACTTGCAAGCGTTGTTCAAATCCCCGATAAAACTCGTCCAGAATTGTTTGCCACTTGGCATTGCCTTCTTCAATTTTGTCCAAGCGATTTTCCAATTCAGCCGTAAACTCGACATTTAATATTTCGGGGAAAAATTCCTCCATCAGTTCGATGACAATCTCACCGAGTTCCGTAGGAACGAAGCGGCGCTCTTCCAAAGCAACATAGCCCCGTTTTTGAATCGTGTCCAGCGTCGGAGCGTACGTCGACGGCCGGCCAATGCCTTTTTCCTCCAGGGCGCGCACAAGCCTTGCCTCAGTGTAACGGGGGGGCGGCTGGGTGAAATGTTGCTTCGGTTCGAGTTCAACCAATGGCACGCTTTCCCCTTCTTTGAGATCTGGAAGAAAACGGTCTTCGTCTTTTTTCTCATCATCCCGACCTTCTATATACACCTTCATAAACCCGGGAAATTTCACTTTTGAACCCGTTGATCTGAAAGTGATGCCTCCAACATCAAAGTCGACGGTCATCGTATCCATCACCGCAGGCGCCATCTGACTGGCCAGGAAACGTTCCCAAATGAGCCGGTACAAACGAAACTGATCACGCGTTAAATATTTTTTGATCGCCTTCGGCTCGCGCATGACCGATGTCGGGCGGATGGCTTCATGCGCATCCTGCGTCTTTTGACTTCCTTGCTTCTGTTTGCGGAAGCCGCCGATATATTGTTTTCCAAAATTTTGCTCAATATATTCGGCGGCCTCTGTTTTAGCCACATCCGAAATGCGCGTGGAGTCCGTACGCATATAAGTGATCAAACCGGTTGATCCTTCATCTCCCAAGTCAATCCCTTCATACAGCTGCTGGGCAATCATCATCGTTTTGGCCGCCTTAAAATTTAATTTGCGGCCCGCTTCTTGTTGCAATGAGCTTGTGATGAAGGGGGCAACCGGATTGCGTTTGCGTTCTTTTTTCTGTACGCTTTGCACGGTAAAATATACGTTTTGATCACTGTCAGCTACCGGTTCATGCGCATTGTCGCCACGGATTTGCTCTAAAATCCGGTTCACGGCTTCTTCGTTAGGCAGTTCCTGCTTCTTTCGTTTCAGGCCGTAAAATTTGGCTTCAAACGTCGAACCTTCTTTTTCCAAGTGAGCGGTAATGCTCCAATATTCTTCAGGCACAAAAGCCTTAATCTCGTTTTCCCGATCGATGATCATTTTCACCGCCACAGATTGAACCCGGCCGGCGCTCAAGCCTTTTTTCACTTTCTTCCATAATAGTGGGCTAATATTGTAGCCGACGAGCCGGTCCAAAATTCTTCTCGCCTGCTGGGCATTGACCAAATCCATATCGATGCTGCGCGGTGTCTTAAAAGCATCCTTAATCGCTTGATCGGTAATTTCATTAAAAACGACGCGACAGGGGGATGAAGGTTTAATTTTCAGATGGTGAGCCAAATGCCAGGCAATCGCCTCACCTTCCCGATCAGGGTCAGCGGCCAAATAAACATGTTTCACTTTCTTGGCCGCATCACGCAATTCCTGCAGAACTTTTCCTTTTCCGCGTATGGTGATGTATTTAGGTTCAAAACCTTCTTCAACGTTGACCCCCATTTGACTTTTGGGCAGGTCACGCACATGTCCCATCGAAGCTTTGACGACATATTTTTTGCCTAAATATCTGCCAATTGTTTTTGCTTTAGCGGGAGACTCTACTATCACGAGAGAATCTGACATACGTTGTCCTCCCCCTTTACCCTAAAAATAAAATCTCCATCATTATGGAACAACAACTTTCTGTTTGTCAAATAAGACTACCCGTTGTTTTTAGTCATCTGCTTATTTTGATAATAAGATCCAGGCAAGGATTGGATGTATTGTTTCATTTCCAAAGTCAATAAAATTTTGGATAGACGGTTAAATTCCAGGGCGGTTTGGCTGCGCAGCTCATTGATATGCATTTTTTTCTGTTTTAAAAGCTGGAGAATTTTCCGTTCTTCGTCATCCAGGTGCATTTCGTCTGTTGGCGATACTTGGCTGCGGGTTGCTCTCTGCGGAAAGGAAACATGCGTCAGTTCAGCTAAAATATCGTCAACGTTCGTAATCAGTTTAGCCCCCTGCTGCTGGATTAGTAAGTTCGTACCGACAGATTGTGCATCATAAATAGACCCCGGTACGGCAAATACTTCTCTTCCGTATTCCAGGGCATGGTGTGCTGTAATTAAAGATCCGCTTTTTTTCGCTGCCTCAATGACAAGCGTTCCGTAAGCTAATCCGGCAATAATTCGATTGCGCTGCGGGAAAAAGCCGGGATGAGCAGGGGTATTCGGCGCATATTCGGACAGAAGCAACCCCTTTTCGCTGATCTGTTGATAATAATGCCGGTGACTACGCGGGTAGACGACATTGATGCCGCTTCCCAACACAGCAATGGTCGCCCCTTCCGCTCGAAGGGCCGTTTCATGGGCCAGTCCATCGACGCCAACGGCCAAGCCGCTGACAATACACCACCCTCGAGCGGCCAATGCGGACACGAGATTCCGGGTCGTCATCCGTCCATACGGGGACGTCTTTCGTGAACCGACCACCGCCAGTGCCGGCCGGTTAAGCAGAGAAAGCTTGCCCTTGGCAAACAGCAGCCACGGCGGTGCATCGATTTCTTTCAGCAAAGGGGGATAGGCATCATCGACAACAGTGAAATACAACATGCCCTCTTTCTTCAATTGCCGCTCATACTCCTTTAAGCGGTCCCTTTGCAACCAATCGCTCAATTGCTCCGCCTGCGTCCCGGTCAAAAAGGGGAAGTCCGTCTTCCATTGGGTCGGACTAAGCTGAAAGCAATGTTCATCCAAGCCGCTAAGGATTAATTTTTGGATCGTTTTCCATCCCACTTGCGCGGCCAATGTCAGGCCTAAGAAGACCGTTCTCATACGATCACTCCTTGCTTCCATCAGTAGACGTCTCGATCAGACGAAAGTTTATCGATCAGGAAAATTTGATATCCTCACAGCAGCTGTAACATTCCGACAAAGATAAGCGAAAAAAAAAGCTACACCTTTTGCAGGCATAGCTCTAGATGATTTAGACGGTTATGCATTTCTCAAGAAGGCCTTGATCTTTCAAGACAGAAACGAGTGTTTCTCCGATCACGGCCGGAGTATCAGCCACTTGAATACCGCAAGATCTCAGTTTGGCAATTTTTTCGGCAGCCGTTCCTTTACCGCCGGATATGATCGCTCCGGCATGACCCATGCGTTTTCCGGGAGGTGCCGTCTGACCGCCGATAAAGCCGACAACTGGTTTGGTCATATTCTTTTGGATCCACTCCGCCGCTTCTTCCTCAGCCGTGCCGCCGATTTCACCAATCATAATTACCGCATATGTATCCGGATCATCATTAAACATTTTCAAAACATCGATAAAATTAGTCCCATTGACCGGGTCCCCTCCAATGCCGACAGCGGTGGATTGGCCAATATTGCGCGTGGAAAGCTGATGAACGGCTTCATAAGTTAATGTACCGCTTCGAGAAACAACACCGATGTGCCCTTTCTTGTGAATATAGCCGGGCATAATCCCTATTTTACATTCATCAGGCGTAATCACGCCCGGACAGTTGGGGCCGATCAATCTCGTCTTCTTCCCTTCCATATAACGTTTCACTTTAACCATATCGAGGACAGGAATGCCTTCGGTAATACATATGACGAGATCCAGTTCGGCATCGACCGCTTCCATGATCGCATCTGCGGCAAAGGCAGGCGGCACATAAATGACCGAAACAGTGGCTCCAGTCGACTGTTTCGCTTCTTCGACCGTGTCAAAGACAGGAATCCCGTCCACTTCCGTTCCACCTTTTCCCGGGGTAACGCCGGCCACCATTTGCGTCCCATACTCCACACAGGCTCGCGTATGAAAAAGTCCCGTTGATCCGGTAATACCTTGGGTGATGACTTTCGTCTCTTTATTGACAAGAATACTCATTTATTTTCCCACCTTTCCAGCTGCATCCCGCACTAAAGCAACGATCTTTTCCGCTCCATCGGCCATCGACTCGGCAGCAACGATATTCAAACCGGATTCTTGTAAAATTTGCTGGCCAAGATCGACATTTGTTCCTTCAAGACGAACGACGAGAGGCACATTTAAGCTGACCTGTTGGGCCGCTTCCACAATCCCTCTGGCTATGACGTCACACTTCATGATCCCGCCGAAAATGTTGACATAAATGCCTTCTACTTTTTCGTCGGACAGAATAATTTTAAAGGCTTCGGTCACTTTTTCCGTCGTTGCGCCTCCGCCGACATCCAGGAAGTTAGCCGGATCTCCGCCGTAATGTTTAATAATATCCATCGTGGCCATGGCTAGACCGGCACCGTTGACCATACAGCCGATATTTCCGTCCAAACTGATATAACTTAAATCATATTTGGACGCTTGTATTTCCTTCTCGTCTTCTTCGGACAGATCACGCAAATCAAGAATGTCTTGGTGACGGTATAAGGCGTTGGAATCAAAATTGAGTTTGGCATCCAGGGCGAGCACTTCTCCATCACCTGTTGTCACCAACGGATTGATTTCGGCCATAGAACAATCTTTTTCGACAAAAGCCTGGTAGAGACCAAGCATAAATTTGGTCGCTTTACCGACTAAATTTTTGGGTATATTGATCGAGTAAGCCAATTTGCGCGCCTGAAACGGCATTAATCCGACGGCCGGATCAATCACCTCTTTAAAAATTTTCTCCGGTGTTTGGGCGGCCACTTCTTCAATCTCGACGCCCCCTTCTTCAGAGGCCATCATCACCACCCGGCCTGTATCCCGATCGACGACAACTCCGATGTAATATTCTTTTTGAATATCACATCCTTGCTCAATCCACAGTCTGCCCACTTCTTTTCCTTCGGGTCCCGTCTGATGGGTCACCAAAACTTTACCCAACAACTCTTTGGCATATGTACGCACTTCATCCACGTTCTTGGCCACTTTAACGCCGCCAGCCTTACCGCGTCCCCCGGCGTGAATCTGTGCTTTGACAACCGTGATGTCCGTTCCGAGCTTTTTGGCCGCTTGAACGGCTTCTTCAGTTGAATAAGCGACATATCCATCCGGGACTTTGACACCATATTGTTTCAAGACCCCTTTGGCCTGATATTCATGGATATTCATTTGCCATCCTCCT
>CALBTX010000238.1 GCA_937967685.1 uncultured Bacillaceae bacterium
CCGACTCCAAGCGTGCGCACAAAAAAATACGTGTCCAAACGAGTCGGACACGCAAATCAAAAACGATATTCAAAAATGATTGGTGGCCAAAGGACAACACACCGCTTTCTACATTGAACGCCCTACTTTTTACATTGAACAACCCTTATGACAAGGGTTAACCGATACTTCCTTCCATCTCAAACTTAATCAGTCTGTTCATTTCCACCGCATATTCCATCGGCAGTTCTTTCGTGAACGGTTCGATGAAGCCCATGACGATCATTTCGGTCGCTTCTTCTTCAGAGATACCACGGCTCATCAAATAGAACAGCTGCTCTTCAGACACTTTGGAAACGGACGCTTCGTGTTCCAACTGAATGTTGTTGTTCAAAATCTCGTTATACGGGATCGTATCTGAAGTCGATTCCTTATCCATAATGAGTGTGTCACATTCAATGTTCGCTTTAGCGCCATCCGCCTTACGGCCGAAGTGACACAGACCGCGGTAGGTCACTTTACCGCCCTGCTTGCTGATGGATTTGGAGACGATGGTTGAGGTCGTCTCTGGCGCCAAATGATGCATTTTTGCCCCGGCATCCTGATGCTGTCCTTTACCCGCAATGGCGATGGAAAGCACGCTTCCGCGGGCACCCCGTCCTTTGAGGATGACCGCCGGATATTTCATCGTCAATTTACTGCCGATATTTCCGTCCACCCATTCCATCGTTGCGTTCTCTTCGGCGACGGCCCTTTTCGTCACCAGGTTGTAAATGTTCGGTGCCCAATTTTGGATGGTCGTGTAACGGGCTCGCGCATTTCGCTTGACGATGATTTCGACAACCGCACTGTGCAAGGAGTTCGTTCCGTAGATCGGCGCCGTGCAACCTTCCACATAATGGACAAAACTGTCTTCGTCGGCAATGATCAGTGTGCGTTCGAACTGCCCCATGTTTTCGGAATTGATCCGGAAATAAGCTTGTAACGGGGTTTCACATTTAACCCCTTTGGGGACATAGATGAAACTTCCTCCGGACCAGACCGCACTGTTCAATGCGGCAAATTTGTTATCAGTCGGAGGGACGACAGTGGCCCAATGTTCTCTGAAGAGTTCTTCGTGTTCTTGAAGCGCGGTATCGGTGTCCATGAAGATGACGCCCATTTTTTCCAGGTCTTCCTGCATGTTATGGTAGACGACTTCCGATTCGTATTGAGCGGAAACACCCGCTAAAAATTTCTGTTCCGCTTCCGGAATGCCCAGTTTGTCAAACGTCTGCTTAATTTCTTCCGGGACTTCATCCCACGATTTTGAGGAGCGCTCTGACGGTTTGACGTAATAAACGATTTCATTAAAATCCAGTTCTGAAAGATCTCCGCCCCACATCGGCGTGGGCATGTTATAAAAATGCTCCAACGCTTTTAAACGAAAATTCAACATCCATTCCGGTTCATTTTTGCGTTGGGAGATATCGCGGACGACATCCGGTGTCAGACCTCGTTCGGCACGGTAAATGGAAACGTCCTTATCGACAAAACCGTATTTGTATTCGCCGATTTCCGGCATTTCTTTAGCCATCTTCCATTCCTCCTTTATTAATCTTCAACCAAATCTTCATCATCAATTTCTTGACCAAGGCCTCTCTCCATCGCTTTCCAGGCCAGCGTCGCACATTTGATGCGCGCGGGAAACTTGGATACCCCTTGCAAAGCTTCTATATCCCCCAAGTCAAATTTGTCACCGTTATATGCTTCGCCAAGCATCATGTTGGAGAAAATGGTGGAAAGTTCCAAGGCGTCTTCAATAGGCAAACCTTTCACAGCATCAGTCATCATCGAAGCGGAAGCGAGGGAAATGGAACATCCTTCCCCGATGAATTTCGCTTGGTCGATTTTACCGTCTTTGACGACCATGTGTAACTGGATCCTGTCCCCGCAGGAAGGGTTGTTCATGTTTACTGCTACAGCTCCATTTCGAATTTCCCCCCGGTTGCGCGGATTTTTATAGTGATCCATAATGACTTGCCGATAAAGCTGATCCAAATTAGCCTTCGATGACATGACCGAAAAACTCCTTCGTCTTCACTAATCCATCGACGAGCTTATCAATATCTTCCTCCGTATTGTACAGATAAAAGCTGGCCCTGGCAGTCGCCGTGACGTCCAGCCATCTCATCAGCGGCTGGGCGCAGTGATGACCCGCTCTGACAGCGATCCCTTCCGAATCGAGAACGGTGGCCACATCATGAGGATGAATATCATCAACGTTAAAAGTGACCAGACCTGAGCGCTCCTGCGGCCCATAAACATTGAGCCCCTCAATTTCATTCAAGCGTTCCAGCGCATATTGAACAAGGCGGCGTTCATGCTCAGCAATGGCTTCCAAACCAATCTCGTTTAAAAAGTCGATCGCTGCGCCCAATCCGATGGCACCTGCAATAATGGGCGTGCCGCCTTCAAATTTATACGGCAATTCTTTCCACGTTGATTCATGAAGTTCAACCGTATCAATCATTTCCCCGCCAAATTCCATCGGCTCCATCTGTTCAAGCAGCTCTTTCTTACCGTACAACACACCGATTCCGGTGGGCGCACACATTTTGTGACCCGAAAAAGCAAAGAAATCACAATCCAGATCTTGCACATCAATGGCCATATGCGGCGTGCTTTGTGCACCGTCAACCACAAGGACGGCTCCGTTATTATGCGCCAACCGGGCCAACTCCTTAATCGGGTTGACCGTTCCCAACACGTTGGAGACATGAACGACAGAGACGATTTTCGTCTCAGGCGTAATTTTCCTGCGGGCGTCGTCCATATCCAATGTCCCATCGTCTTTCAGATCGATATACTTCAATGTGGCGCCGGTCCGTTTGGCCAATTGCTGCCAGGGAATTAAATTGCTATGATGTTCCATCGGGGTGATAACGATTTCCCCGCCTTCAGCACATACTTGCTGACCGTAACTATGCGCCACTAAATTCAAAGCGCTCGTCGTGCCCCTGGTAAACACAATTTCTTTCGTACTGCGGGCATGTATGAATTGGCGAACTTTGGCCCGAGCCCCTTCATATCCTTCCGTCGCATAATTGCCTAACGTATGCACGCCCCGGTGTACATTAGAATTATAACGGCGGTAATAATCATTCACTTTCTCAATGACCGGCACTGGCTTGTGAGAAGTGGCCGCACTATCCAGATAGACGAGCGGATGGCCGTTCACTTCCTGGTCGAATATCGGGAATTGTTGACGTATTTCTTGAACATTCATTATTTAACTTTCCTTTCAATAACCTCAATTAATCGTCTTTTTACTCCCTCTAATGGTATTTTCTCCACAACGGGGCTCAGGAAGCCTAAAATAATCAGCTTTTCCGCTTCAGATCTGGGAATCCCCCGGGACATTAAATAGTACAGCTGGTTTTGATCCACCTGACCGACAGATGCGGCGTGTCCTGCCGTGACGTCATCTTCGTCAATTAACAGGATCGGGTTGGCATCCCCGCGCGCTTTTTCACTGAGCATCAAGACGCGTTCCGTCTGTTCTCCATTCGATTTTGTGGAGCCTTTTTCAATTTTACTGATTCCGTTGAAGATGGCCCGCGCTGAATCTTTCATGACTGCATGGCTCAAAATTTGGCCGTCGGTGTGCAATCCGTAATGATTCATTCGCTGGACGAAATTTTCGGACTGGTCCCCTTGGCCAATCGCCACCGACTTCGTATCTCCCGTTGAACCGTCGCCTTTCAATACCGTCGTATTGTCAGAGAGCGTATGGCCGCTGTTCATTTGACCCAGCGCCCAATCGATATGCCCATCTTTTTGGACAACAGCCCGGCGATAAATGAAACTCGTCGTTTGTTCACCCAGCTGATCAATCGCCGCAAAATGCACTTTCGCTCCCGGCCCGACGAAAACTTCAGCCACATAATGATTGACACTCTTCCGGGCCTCATTGCCGAAAGTGTTTTCTACATATGTCACCTTGCTGTTTGCTTCCGCGACGATGACAACATGGGGGATTAAGCCGCAATCGGCGTCTTCCTGCCAAAAAATGCTTTGCAGCGGAATGTCGACCTCGACGTTTTGCGGGACATATAAAAAGATGCCGCAGTTGATCAGAGCCGCATGCAGGGCCGTCAATTTGTGTTCATCCACTTGTACAAGCTGATGCATATATTCACTCAGCAGGTCACGATGTTCTTGCACGGCTGTTTTAAGATCGGTAAAAACAATCCCTTTTTTCTGCAAATCGTCACTCAAGCTTGAGTAAACAGGAATGCCGTTTTTGTGGATGATCAAATGTCCTTTTTCCTGCTCATCAATCATGCCCTGCAATTCAGACGGGACATGAGCGGATTTTGCGGTCAGCTGTTCTTCTGCAGGTTGCTTAAACTGAAGCATGTTCCACTTGCTGATATTCGTCTTTTCCGGCTTGGGCAGTTCAAGCACTTCGCTTTGCTCCAAGCCGCGCAAACGCAGGTTCAAAAGCCAGTCCGGCTCCTGGTGTTGTTTTGAATAGTTCATGATGGATTCTCGATCGAAGTTTGATTTCAGTTGCACAGTCATTACAGTCCCTCCCTTCGCCAATTAAGCTTCCTGACCAACCTTTTCGTCGGTAATTCCGAGTTCGTCTTTGATCCAATCGTACCCTTTTTCCTCTAATTCCACAGCCAGCTCCGGTCCGCCGGACTTAACGATGCGGCCTTGCATCATGACGTGCACAAAATCAGGTTTAATGTAATTCAGCAAACGCTGATAGTGGGTAATAATCAGGAAAGCCCGTTCAGGGTCACGCATGTCGTTCACGCCTCGGGAAACAAACTTCAACGCATCGATATCCAAACCAGAGTCAATTTCATCCAGTATGCACAGACGAGGTTCAAGCATCATCATTTGTAAAATTTCATTGCGTTTCTTTTCCCCGCCGGAAAACCCTTCGTTCAAATAGCGATGAGAAAAGGATTCGTCCATATCCAAAACACTCATTTTCTCATCCATTTTGCGAATAAATTTCATCAAGGATATTTCATTGCCTTCACCGCGTCTGGCATTGATGGCCGTACGCAAAAAGTCCGCTGTCGTCACCCCGCTGATTTCACTCGGATATTGCATGGCCAAAAACATGCCGGCACGGGCCCTTTCATCGACATCCATGTCAAGCACATTTTGGCCGTCCAGTTCCACCTTGCCGCCTGTGACCTCGTAAGCAGGATGTCCCATGATGGCCGAAGCGAGCGTGCTTTTTCCGGTTCCATTAGGCCCCATAATGGCGTGGATTTCCCCGCCTTTCACTTCCAGTGAAAAACCTTTCAGAATTTCCGTTTCCCCGACATTGACTTTTAAGTCCTCTATTTTTAAATGTGGTACTGTCATTTTTTCAGCCTCCCGGATTGTTCATGTTTTAATGTGTTCAATCTTACATCATTCTCAATTGATTCTCAAATTCATCTTACAGTATATCATTATGAATGAATCAAGAAAAGCAAGAACGGGAAATGATTATAATTATTCTAAACTAGTATTTGTTACATTGTAACATACAAAAAAGGATTTGCATATTGAAATGCCAATCCTTTTTTGACTTCAAAAAGTTGTTTTTATTTAATGTTGTTGACCCGAAAAATCATTTAAGCATTCCTGCACGAGCGTCACGCCCTGGCTCATGGCCGCTCCCCCGCTGAATGCGGCGCAAACGCCGACGACTTCCAAAATTTCTTCACTCGTTGCCCCTTTATGCAGTGCCTCTTGGGTATGATAAATGATACAATACTCATCCTGAATCCCCAAACTGATGCCGATGGCTATCAGTTGCTTAACTTTTTCATCAAGCGCACCGGCTTTAAAACAAGCTCCGGTAAAATCCATATATTTGCGGGCGATTTCAGGCATTTTCTCTTCAAATTGTCCCAGACCCTCTTTGTACTCCTGCACGGCCAACCGCACATCACTTTCGTACATGTCTGCCCTGTTCTGCTCCTGCATGCTATCGCTCCTTTCTCACTTTCATTGCCTGACTAGGTTTCCCCTTCTTTACATGAATATGCAAATAGGCATGTAAAAACGGGCCGTTGTGCGGCAAACGACCCGTCTCATGCGCAAAGGATAATATTGGGGTATAATTCGTAAAACTTACGACAGACTAAACAATGATTAAACAATGAAACCTGGAAGCCATACACTGCTCATCCCTCAATGAGCGGCCGCAGAAGTTTCCCAAGGCTGCTTATCAAAAAAGACAGGGAGTGTTAAACATGCTTGCGATTTATGAAGAAATTGATAAATTACAGCGAGAAGTTGAAGAACTTCAAAAACAGAGAGATAGCCGCGATCCGGAATTGAAAGAAAAACAACGTCAATTAAGCGTGCTGATGATGAGTATTACGATGAGTTACTATTAATCCGCGACAAGCGTTCGAATGCCGCCTACTTGCTGGTCCAAATGCGTCACATTGGATCGGGCCACTTGATCCAAATCAAGGTTTAAACCATTTTCTTTAGCTTTCAAGTAAAGCAAATATTTTCCGGGTGAAATGCCCTGTTCCTTTGCTTCTTTAAAAACATCGGGCTCGACGGCAATTTGATGCATGTAAAAAATATCTTCAGGAATATTTTCATTCGTTCCCTCGACCATGCCCGCCATAAAGTTTTCAGACTGCTTGAGATCCAGTTCCACTTCTTGCATGGCCGCGTAAATCGATTGATGATAATCTGTATTTTGATACGCTTCCAGCGGGGAAGCAGCCACTAATACTTGGTGTTGTCCATCGATATACCCTTGATCCTTGGCTAACTGAAACAACTGCAAACTGACAGCTTTCAGCGATTCGTGCGACCAATCCTCCAAATAGGAAACCAATTCCTCCCCTGCACGATTCTGCCCTGAGACCGTCAAAACTTCCAATGACTTATTGATGCTCATCTCCACACTCGGGTTGATATCCATATATACGTAGGCAACCGCTGTATTATCCACCCACAATGTCGAATAGACGAGCACACTGGCAAAGACGAGCAGAAAAGATGCGGCAATGGCAATGGCAGGAATGCGCCATTTCCTTTGTTTGAAAGAGGAACGCTGTTCCGGCACAGGCAAGGCAATTTCTTCCCCGACACGCCACTCTGCCTTCTCCTTCAGGGGAACGGCACGAAACTGGCCATCGGCTGTCAGCACGATCGCTTCTTGCTCCTTCAGTTCTAGAATGACCCCTTTTTCCATTTTTCCGACCCTCCTTCCTTACTCCTGTTCAGGCTCTATGTATGAACGGAGAGATTGATAACCGCCGACATAAATTAAAACAATGGCTATTATATACTTTCGGTTCCTCTCGATCGTTTTACGACTGCATTCCACAAATTTTATCAATTCCTTCATGGGCAGCTGTTTTTTCTTCATTAAGTATTCCACAAACTGCTTGTTTTCAGCAATGATGCGGGCAATTTGCTTGGCATTTTCTCTGGCATCAACATGCTTCGGACAGCATTCAGCTAAATCGGCAAATGTAATATCGAATTCGCACAGCTGCTGCCTGTAAGCCTCGATATCTTCCTGCCTTCTTTCGCTTTCCTTCTTTTGAATGTATTGATCAAGAGAAGCGCTGATCTGAGCAAAACTTTCCGGTTGTTCTTCGTCATCAGTCGTTTCCGGTTCCAAAAAGATGTCTCTGGTCTGTCGCGCTTCTTTACGAATATAGTCGATCACCCTTCTGCGGATCACCATTTCAGCAAAGGATAAAAAATGGGTCCCTTGATCAACCTGGTAGTCAGAAATCGCCTCGTTGAAAGCTTCCAAAGCGATACTGTATTCATCTTTTGAAGTATCAATATATTGTTTGCATACTTTTGAGGTCACTTTAATAATAAATGGTTTGTACTGAGCAAGCAGTTCATTGCGTATGTGATCATCTGTTTTGGCAAGCGCCACTTGGTTTTCCAGTGTCTGAAAATCGGCTGATAGCGGCTGTTGATTTTTTAGTCCTTTTAAAACGGAATCCAAAGCCGTTCACCTCACAAATCAATCGGTATAAATCTACTGAGCAATGATTGCTAGTCTAATCATACTAGTTTGCCACGATTCTATTCTCACGCTGCTATTCTATGGTTGGTGACGATTCGATGTCGGTCACCATTCTCAGTCAGTGACGATTCTATTGTGTGGTTACGATTCTATATCTATGTTCAAGAGACGATGATTCTCAAATTTTTTGGATGAGTCAATAGGATGAGTCAAAAAGACTATGGCATGAATACAAAACTACTTTTTTTATCATACAACTTCGCTCATACATAATCAATGGGGGGTTCAGCAGATGAAAAAGATGAAAATAAAAAACTGTTGAGACTTAACACATCCCAACAGCTCAATCGACAATTTTGTGAACCATTCAATGATGGTGTTTAGCCGGTCATCATGCTAGGCCGTTCTTCTTTTTCTTTGATAACGCCTTAACCGATCGCTCAAAACGTTTAATCGGTGACGCAACTCTGCTTCCCACTCTTCATCCTTCATTTTTTTGGAAATACTCAGTAAATCCAAGGCGTTGTCAATTTGGGAACGAATGACATCAGCCACAGACTGCCCTGCTATATCAATGCAATCCGCAAATAATTCTTCCTTATCTTTCAAATCGACATAATCTGTAAAATATACTTCCGGTGCTTGATCAGTATGGGCGTAATCGGCCAAAATCTCGTATTCTTCTTTCACACTATGGTGAACTTCGGTTTTCTGACAAATCGGACAGTACACGATCGGCACTTCATGAATATAGCTGTGCCCATACTTTAAAGTTCCCATGGTCCCCAGCATGCTGGCACCGCAACAAAAGCCCATTCCACGCCCCTCCCTTAATGACGGCAGCGTCGTCAATCTAATATATATAATATGATGACGATCAGACGTCTAAGATAAAAAATTCACAACTGAGTGTGTTAACATCCATGTTATCACAGGCTGACGGTGAATACCAGAAACAACTTTTTCTAAATCGCACGACAGATCATCAAGTCACAGACAAAAAAAGGTGGCCGCCCCGACATGCAAACAGAGCGGAGCGACCTGTCCGTAAACCAGGGCGGCCAGATGGGGTGATTCGGGCCGGTTAATCTTCGGTCACCATTTTTTCGTATTCTTCAGCTGTCATCAGCTTATCCATTTCACTTTCGTCGGCCATTTCGATGACGATCATCCACCCGTCTTCATAAGGTGAAGAGTTGACTAATTCCGGCTCGTCTTCCAACGCCTCGTTCACTTCCAAAATTTTCCCGCTTAGGGGCGCAAAAAGTTCAGAAACCGTTTTCACGGATTCGACGCTGCCAAACGGTTGGTCCTGTTCAGTTTCATCGCCTTCGTCTGGCAGTTCGACGAAGACAATATCCCCCAGCTCGGACTGGGCAAAGTCGGTAATGCCTATGTACGCTTTATTGCCTTCCACACGGACCCACTCATGCTCTTCACTATACTTCAAATGTTTGGGCAAATTCATGGAATCCCCTCCTATACGAATTGGTTAAATTTATCATACTATTTTCCCCATTCCTCTGCAAACTGCTGTTCTTTAAAGCCGAGGGTCACTTTATATCCGTCAGTGACGATAGGGCGTTTAATTAATTTGCCATCAGAGGCGAGCAAGGCCAATTTTTCCTCTTCATCCATATCCGCCAGCTTGTCCTTTAAGCCAAGATCGCGATAAACCTTGCCCCTGCTGTTGAAAAACTTATCCAATTCCAAACCGGAGTTTTTCCACAATTTGCGCAAAGTTTCCTGATCAGGGGGATCGTTGACAATGTGCACTTCGTTCACTTCAAAGCCGTGTGACTGAAGCCAATCCTTGGCTTTGCGGCATGATGTTCAAGATGGATACAAATATGCGGTTACGCTCATCGTTATCAAACTACCTCCTTCTGTTTTTGAAAAATTTCATGGTCAACGCGAACGTGTCACTTCTGAGTCGGCATGAGTGTTTCCTGTATTTTTAAGTATGTTTATGGCCAACCGGAGTTTAAGCGGGACAGGGAACAAACTGCGGTTGACCATTCCGAAAGACGCTGACATACTTAAATCCCGCCTGATGAAGCAAGCGGAATCCGACGTCGAAATAGCGCCCGATATACGAGGGAGTATGGGCATCTGAGCCTATTGTTATGATTTCCCCGCCCAGCTGTTTATATAAGCTCACAATGGGCAAGTCAGGCAAAGCGCAATCAATTCGATACCGATAACCGGACATATTGATTTCAATCCCCCGACCCGTTTCAATCAAATGCTTCAAAGTGTCTTCAATAATATCGTCATATTTGCGCCAGTTGATACCCTCCACTTGATATTGCAGATGATGCACGTAGCGCTTAATGAGATCCAAATGTCCCAGCACATGGAAGTCCGCGTATTCTTTGACTAATCGATTGACCGTTTCAAAATAGATGCGCAGCGCATCGTCTATCGTTTTTTCCTTAAAAAAATCCCCGTTATGCAAATCGAGATCATCGACAATATGGACTGAACCGATGATAAAATCAAATTCATTCTCCTGAACAAACTGTCTATTTTTGTTGTGACTTTGCGGATGCATACCGATTTCAACAGCTTTAAGGATCGTTAATTTGTTTTGAAATGTTTGTTGCAGCTTCTCAACGGTGGCACGATATTGATCATAATCAAACTCCCAGACAAAAGTACTGTCTGGATAAAAATAATCCACATGTTCGGTGAAGGCGATTTCTTGAATGCCTTTGTCAACCGCTTCCTGGCAAGCTTTTTCCATTGGCATCCGACTATCGGCAGAAAAAGAAGTATGTACGTGATAATCAAACATGTGCTCCACCTCCCTTTCCATTATACTGTAATGTCCCGCTTGATGAAGACGATCCAGGTGATCATTAAAAAGAGTGACCAATAAACAAACAGCACGACGATCGAAAACGGCAACGTCAGTCCCTCTATCAGCGGACGGCCAATGATAAACGGTGTCAGATCCAGATGGGCGAACAAAAGGTACTTGATTCCCTTCACTTGGCTTAAAAAATAGACGATCTGTTCTCCGACAAACATGAACAGAATGACTAAGCCGACAGCCAGGGACTGACTGCGAAACACAGTGGATATCATCAAGGCGAACGTGACCATCATCACCAATTCCACGCTGTTTAACAAATAAAAACCGATGACATGTCCGAAATGCATCTCGACATGCTCGCCCATGATTTCCAACGAAAACGGGGCGAACAGGGGCTGGAACCCTAAAAGCAGGCCTCCGAATAAAAAGCTGAAAGCAAAGAGGCTTACAAGCAAGAAACTGGCATACAAAAGGGTCGCGCCATATTTGGCAAACAATATTTTAGATCGGTGGACAGGACGAATCAGCAATAGTTTTATCGTACCGTGGGTGTATTCAGCAGAGACGATACCAGAAGCGATCACCGTACTAAACAAGGTCACCACATGGATCAAGCCGGCGTTGGAAATCATGAACTCCCATAAACTGCGCGGCTCCAAGACGAAAGCGTATTTGGCAAACAATCCGGTTCCCGCCACACTGAGCATCAATAACGTGAACATGACCCAGGCCTGCGGACGACGATATATTTTCATATTTTCATTCATGATCAGGGGGATGATCTTTTTCAAGAGGATGCCCTCCCAATACTTCCAAAAAGCGATCTTCCAGCGTTTTTGATGTCACGCGCACTTCATAAATTTGCAGGCCGGCCTGGACCAAACCGGAAACGAGACGGGGTATATGTTCCCGGAGAATGCTGATCTCCAATCCGTCTTTTCTGACTTGCTCAATATTCTGCGGATACCGCTCTTGAACCCATGACGTCGCTTTATGCAGCGGATGAACCGTCAGGGAAACGCGGACATGCTTGCTTTTGTGAGCAAATCCGCGGATGCTTTGGATGTCGACCAACCGGCCTTTTTGAATCATTCCCACCCGATCACACATCTGTTCCATTTCTGGGAGCAGATGACTGGAAATCAAAACGGCCATCCCTTCTTCCCGGGTCAATCTCATCAATCGATGACGCACATCGCGAATACCTGCGGGGTCCAAGCCGTTGGTCGGTTCATCCAAAATTAAAACGGACGGCGCATGCAGCAGCGCCTGGGCCAAAGCCAGGCGCTGCCGCATCCCCAGTGAATACGTGTGTACTTTTTCATCAATCCGATCGTGCAAGCCGCTCCATTCAATCACTTCTTGAATCCGTTCAGTGGTCACGCCGGAAACCATGCGGGCATAATGCACCAAATTCTCGTACCCCGTTAAATAAGGATACATTTCCGGACTTTCCAACATAGCCCCGACATGGGCGATGGCTTGTTCAAACTCGGTTTGAATGCTGTAACCATGCACGCGTACATCTCCCTTCGTGATGGACATCAACCCGAGCATCAGCCGAATCGTTGTCGTTTTTCCGGCCCCGTTAGGCCCCAATAGACCGAACACTTCACCGGGATACAAATCAAAAGACAGATCATGAATAATCGTTGTGGAGCCGATTTTTTTTGTTAAACGATCAACTTGAACAATCGGTTTGGTTTGCTGAAATGGCTTTGCCGTTTCCATGTGACGGTACTGTCCCCTCCGTTCATCCTGCCGACAGCCAAAACACGTGTTGAACTTGAAACCGCTCACGCCGATCATGTCTCGGAACGTTTGTGCACATTACGGAATACTTTGGCACTGCGTTCATAGGCCACGTCCGCATATCCCTGCCGGAAATTGAGCACTCGAGCCAGGGCAAACAGGTAATCGGAAAGACGATTTAAATAGGTCTGCACCACGGGGTTGCCTTGCTCCCGCGCGTACAAAGCGACAACATGGCGTTCGGCCCGCCGGACTACCGTTCGAGCTTGATGTAAAAAGGCGGCCGCCTTCGTACCACCGGGGAGAATAAACCGTTCTAATTCGGGAGCCTCCTCCATATAAGCATCAATGCGCGCTTCCAAATAGCGAACCATTTCTTCCTGAACTTTATACGGATTTTTTCTTTTGACTCCCGCCTTTTTGCTCAAATCGCTTCCGCAATCAAACAATTCATGTTGTATTTTCTCCAGCTCACCTTTCAATTCCTGCTCTGATGCCGGCAAAAAAGTGATAGCCAGGCCAATGAGACTGTTCGCTTCATCCACTGTTCCATACGCTTCAACTTGGACATCCGCTTTGGACACTCTTCCACCAACGATGCTTGTCTCTCCTTGGTCCCCGGTCCGCGTATAAATAGGCATCGGTTGCATCCCTCCTTTCAATGCGCTCCATTTAACGAATCAATGCCGTACTTACTCTTTCTATGCTAGACCAAAGTCTCCTTCTCCAGGCCTAAAAATTGGCGAACAGCCACATCGGTCGCTTCAGTAATGATCTGGTCAATTTCAATGCCCAGAACCGCTGTGCCCTCCGCCCCTGTCACAGGATTGCCCCGTTGGGTAGCGGCGATCAACAGACCATCAGGCGAATACTTTCGGGTATGCTTGCGGGTGGATGCTTTTCTATTGGAAACAAGCTGCGCGTGCTCGTGCCACACTTTCGATTTCGCTTCGACAGCGGAGATGACGGCTTGAACGAACGCCCTGTCGTTTAAATGGCCGTCTATAAACAACATCGTCTGCACGCTTTCAATGACTCGTTCGGCCGCAGAGGGCTGATCAGGCGTCATCATATCCAAAATCCTGCTTTCAAGCGTGACAATGGCCAAAAAAGCCTTTTCTCCTGCTTCTTTCTCCAAGATGATCGGATCAGACAGCGCATAATTTGCGGTCATGCCCACAGACTGGCCCACGGGAATATGTCGTTCGGCCAGCCAGCGGCTGACCTTTGCCTGCCGGCTTGAAGCGGCATCAGTATGGAGAAGACGACATAGAAAAAAATGGGAGGCCCATTCAGAGCCGCTGCCAATGTTTAGATTCGAAAAGGTCTTTAGAGGACGTTGAAAATGAACAAGCACGGCGGAATGGTCTTGCTCGATGTCGTACAGGTTGGCAAAGGATGGACGGGATGGGCTGCGATCATGAGCAGGCGAGAGTAAAAACTGCGGTTTCGGGATTTGAGGATGGGGGTGATGACTCACTTTCACCTGATACACTTCCTGCAAACGGCCTTCGTTTTTCAACAGATGGACATCGCCAACATCTGTCACTTGTCCTTCCTGCAGTAAAGCGATGCGATCGGCATATAATGAGGCGATATTCACGTCGTGCAAAATGGCGAAGACGGTCAGTGCTTTGCTCCGTTGCCATTGTTTTAACAGGTTGAGCAGTTGATAGGCATGCTGCAGGTCCAAATGATTGGTCGGTTCGTCCATCAGCAATATGTGAGGATTTTGAGCCAAAGCTTTTGCTAACAACACCCTTTGTTTCTCCCCGCCGCTCAGCTGACGAAAAGGAGTGAGGCGGTATGGCCACACTTTTGTGATGCGCATGGCTTCTTTTATCAAGGCGCGATCCTCTGCAGAGAGCCGTTTGAATAATCCTTTTTGATGGGGATAACGCCCCAGAGCAACAATTTCTTCGACATTGAAATCAAAAGCGATTTGCTCCTCTTGTTCTAATACGGCCATTAGTTGGGCGCGATCAATCGCCGAGTACGCTTGTAAGGGTTTCCCGTCAAGCCATATCTCGCCCTTGTGTACAGGCAGTACACCGCTTAACATCTTCAGCAACGTTGATTTTCCACTCCCGTTAGGACCGAGCAAGACAAAAAACTCTCCTTTGTCTACTTTAAAGCTGACATTTTTAATCATGGATCGGTTGTTCGCATATCCCCCAGACACGTGCTTCACTTCGATCATCGTTCAGCCCCCTTTCCTCACGGATCTATCTTTTTCTCAATAACAATACGGCAAAAACAGGTGCGCCAATGATGGCGGTGATGACGCCGACAGGCAATTCTTGCGGGGCGATGACAGTCCGGGCCGCCAAGTCAGCGTAAACAAGAAAGGCACCCCCAACGAGCATTGACAGCGGCAACAAATGCCTATGATTCGGACCGATCACCAAGCGGACAAGATGCGGAATGACGAGGCCGACAAACCCAATCGTTCCGGAGACAGCCACCGAAGCGCCCGTCAGTAAGGAAGCCCCAAACAGGATCACCATTCTCCTTCGGCGAACGTCCACCCCCAAATGATGAGCGGTCTCGTCACCCATAGCCAAAGCGTTCAGCTCCCGGTGGTGAATCAACAGCAGAAGAGAACCGCTGACGAAAAAAGGAAGCAGCAAGCGGATATCCTCCCAGCCTCTCCTCCCCACACTGCCCATCAACCAATATAAAATTTGACGCAATTCTTCCCCGCTTAAGGCCACGATCAAGGAGATTAGCGAAGAGACAAACGAACTGACGATAATGCCGGCCAGTATGATCGTTTCTATGGCCATACTGCGATTGGAGAGACGGGTCAAAGCAAAAACGACGGCTAAAATGACCAGTCCGCCAATCATGCCAAACAGAGGAAGCGTAAAACCACCGAATATCGTCAATTGAAAAAAGATGACACTGACCACACCCAAAGCAGCACCGGAAGAAACACCAATCGTAAACGGATCAGCCAGAGGGTTGCGCAATAACCCTTGAAAAGCCGCGCCGCTTAACGAGAGGGCCGCCCCGACAAATAAGGCTAGCAGCACCCTCGGCAAACGGACTTCCCAAATAATCGACTGTATATTCTCTTCAATTCCCCGGGTGGAGCCCCAACCAAACCCTTTTTCCATCATGATTTGTACAATGTGGGAGACAGGAATATGTACGCTGCTGATGAACAGAGCCGACAGGAGGGAAACAAAGACCAAACCCCCGCTTAAAACATACAGCCATAACATTTTTGAGGTAAAAAACGTGAAGACAGATCCCTTTGGCAAAGATCCCCACCCCATCCGAAACAAGCCCGAAATAAGCGCATTTTTCACGCCTGTCCAAAAGCACAAAAAAACGCCGTTCCACGATGGAAAAGGCGTTAAAAAACTCCACAGACAAAAAGCCAAGCATCCTTCTCCTCGAAAGAATACTGAAGTGAACAGCCATCAGGCAGGTCTCCTGACTTATGCTTCATCGCTTGCGGCTAACACCTTCCCATGAGCAGTCAAATGATCCGCTCACAGTGGTTTTGTCAATAGCCAGCTCCACACTTACAGTGGCGGGACCGTGTCGGATTCTCACCGAACTTCCCTTTTCACCCTTGAACAGCTTCGATCCGCCGTCCAAGGGAACCTGATGCCGTACATATTCTTTTTTCAAGTGCTACTCTCAGAGTGGCATATCCTTCTTTCACCATTATAGGAAAGGAGCGTATTTTTGTAAAATGATTTTTCTAAACAAAAAAGGGGCTTACCGTCAAAACTTTTAACTTCACAGGTGCTGAAACGTCGTCAAGCAAACTAACGATAAATTCCTTTGGCGTTCGGGGAACCCGGGGGGACCATGGGATATACATTTTCAACATCATGCACAAAGAAATTGACCACGATCGGGCCCTGGTGGTCCAAGGCATATTTAATGACTGTTTCGGCTTCGTCTGGCGTCCGAACATTGGTTCCTTCTAGCTTGTAGGCTTTGGCCACCTTGGAGAAATCGGGCGAACTGATCTTAGACTGAAAAATACGTTGATTGTACAGTAGTTCTTGCTGCTGACGGACAAGACCTAAGTAACCATTATTAAGAATGAATATTTTCAGATCGATATTGTGGTCCTTGATCGTTTGAAACTCCTGAATGTTCATTTGTATGGAGGCATCACCGCTGACACAAATAACCGTTTGGTCCGGATTGGCCAGTTTGGCGCCTATCGCCGCAGGCAAACCGTAGCCCATCGTCCCTAGACCGCCGGATGTGATCCATTTGCGAGGTTGTTTGACGTGATAAAAATGAGCAGCCCACATTTGATGTTGGCCGACATCGGTAGTGACAAAAGCTTCGCCGTTCGTCCATTCACTGAGAAGTTGAATGACTGTCTGTGGTTTAAGTATGCTTGGATCCTGTTCGACGGTGAGCCGATGTTCACTGTCCCAAGACCTGATTTGCTCCAGCCAATCGTGCCGCTCTACAGACGATGGCGTCCTTTCCAAAAGGCTGTTCAGTGCCTGTTTCAAATCAGCGACAATGGGGATATCGATTTCTATATTTTTGCCGATTTCCGCCGGATCGATATCAATGTGCGCCTTTTTGGACCGCGGTGAAAACTGTTCGATTTTGCCGGTGGCCCGATCATCAAAGCGGACACCACAGGCAATGAGCAAATCACAGTGGTAAACGGATTGATTGGCGGCATAAGACCCGTGCATGCCAAGCATACCGACAAAGAGCGGATCATCGGCAGGAACTGCCCCCAGACCCATCAGCGTGGACACGACCGGAATACTTGTTTTTTTGATAAACGCTCGCAGTTGCGCGGTGGCATCCGCACTGATCACGCCGCCGCCGATATAGAGCAATGGCTTTTTGGCTTTCTCTATCGCCTGACATAATTTGTTGATTTGTAAAATGTTGGGCTTGATCGTCGGTTGATATCCCGGTATGTACACTTCAGCCGGATGCTCATACTCCACGCTCTGACCCATCGTATCTTTGGGAAGATCGATTAATACCGGACCTGGCCTCCCCGTTGTGGCAATGTGAAACGCCTCGGCGATCACTCTGGGAATATCTGCTGCCCGTCTGATCTGATAACTATGCTTCGTCACAGGCATCGTCATCCCCAGCACATCTACTTCTTGAAAGGCGTCCTCTCCAATCGAATCAGTTGTCACTTGTCCGGTCAAAATGACTAGAGGTGTCGAATCCATATAGGCATCGGCAATACCGGTCACCAAATTGGTCGCTCCCGGACCGGAAGAGGTGACGACAATGCCTGCTTTTCCCGTTGAACGGGCATACCCTTCGGCTGCATGTATAGCCGCCTGTTCATGCCTGGTCAAAATGTGTTTAATCCCGCTGTCATATAAGGCATCGTAAAAAGGTAATATGGCGCCTCCCGGATAACCAAAAATAAGGTCTACATTCTGTTTTTGCAAACTCTCAATGAGAATGTGAGACCCCTGTTTACAACGTTTCATTGGCTTTTCCACGGTTCCATTCCCTCCCGGCTAACATCATCAACTATCTCACATGGGCGACGTTGCTGCCCGATCTGCTCCCACTCCATTGCAATCGTTTCCAAATAAACGGCTTCCACTATTGTCC
>CALBTX010000239.1 GCA_937967685.1 uncultured Bacillaceae bacterium
GTATATTCGATCATTTCTAGATCATAAGACCATCTTATAGATCATAAGACCATCTCTGTTCCCTGCACTCGTCAGGCTGACGGTGAATCTCTTCAAATTCGGCCTGCACCAATCGGGCGCTGCGCATCTGTTGCAGACAAAAAGTTCGCGAATGATAGACACGAATCTTCATTTGCTCCAGATGAATGTCCGTGACCGTCGGGCTCAATTCCTCGATCTGATGGACATATTGGGCCACAACCCATCCTGTTCGATCCTGCCTGCCGATTGGGATGCGCATATTAAAAGGAACCAAAGTCCATTGCCTGGACAGAGGCAGAGGAATGAGCTGTTTTTTGCCAATCACTTGACCGTAACGCTTGCGCAGAGAAAGTAAATCGCCGCCGAAAAACCGTAATATTTGCTTTAAAAAGGTCCTGGCCTGTACGTCCAGCAGATATGTTTGGCCTCCCGGAAAGAGCAGCTTGACTATGTCGCCTTTCCCTTCAGCATTGACAGGCATAAAGGCTTGTCCTCGGGCAACAAACTGTTCCACCGCCAGCCAATTCATAGCAAATCACCCCACATTTTAAACCATTTGTTTCTATTATATACGAACATATGTTCTGTTTCAAGTGAGGCGTCCATTTAAAAACGGCCAACCCTGAAGCGGATTGACCGTGACTTGTCTCATATTTTTTATTAGACGGACTTTTTTCTTTGCTCGAAGGCATCATGTAACTCGGCAAGTTGTCGCTCCAAATCGGAAAGCAAATGTTTACCAGTTTCCTCAGAGATGAGACCTAAACGTGTCGCAAACTCTATTTCACGGGATAAACCGAACATTTGTGTATCTAATACTTCTTCATAAAGAGGACATTGGGGCATGGTCAAATTTTCCATTTGGACAGATATGAGCCTGACGATTTTCTCTGCGTCTTGCTTCAGTAAAGCCAGGGCTTTTTCCTTGCTCCCCGTCACCAATTCGGTTGACAATTAAATCCCTCCGTTCCATCGTCCTACCTATCCCTTATCATAAGACTTCGGAGGGGAAATTTCAAGAACATCCGCCTAAAAGATGCTCAGCTGCCAGCGTTCGGACATTGACTCAAGCAGTTTAATACCTGCGAGGCTGTTGCCTATCTCATCCAGAGCCGGACTGTATATGCCAATCCCCATATGATAAGGAATGGCCCCCATAATTGCCCCGGATACGCCGCTTTTGGCCGGAATGCCCACTTTAATGGCAAATTCTCCTGATGCATTGTACATGCCGCAAGTGACCATAAACGTTTTGCAAATCCGGGCAATATGTGCGGGAATGAGCTGTTTGTCCGTGTTCAAATCCTTGCCGTTGTTGGCTAAAACCGCCCCGATCCGGGCCATGTCCCTGCACTTAAGTTGGACGGCACACTGTTTGAAATACAACTCCAAAATTTCCTCAATATCGCCGTCAATGACACGATGCTCTTTCAAGAAATAAGCCAGGGATCGATTTAAATTGGCCGTCTCTGATTCGGAACGGGCCACTGCTTCACTATATGTAATCTCACTAGACCCGCTTAACGCATGAATGAACTGGAGAATTCTGCTTAACTTATCATCCGGATCGCGACCTTGAATGAGGGAAGTCACGGCTATCGCTCCGGCATTGATCATCGGATTCAAAGGTTTGTTCGGCTTGGTCGTTTCCAGTTTAACGATAGAGTTGAAAGGATCTCCGGTTGGTTCCATCCCCACTTTGTCGAAAACAATTTTTTCGCCGCAGTCCATTAAAGCGAGAGCGAGAGCAATCACTTTGGAGACGCTTTGCATCGTAAAAGAAATCTCCGTATCTCCTGCTTCGATCACTTCTCCGGACAACAAACAAAGGCTGGCCGCCAGGTGATCACAATCGGCCTTCGCTAATTCAGGAATATAGTCTGGTATCGTTCCTTTCCGGCAATACGGCCGATGTTCAACAAGCATCACTTCAAGCTGTTCACGCCATTCAGACGCGGTCAAAATCCGACCGAACTCATGATCCACCATACTTGTCCCTCCGAAGCCCAGGACGGGCAAGTGTCGAACATGTCACAGGACGTGGCGTTATGTTCGACCGAAGCCCAGGACGGGCAAGTGTCGTTCTTTTTATCGTAGCCCGAACCCCTCCGCTTATGCATGTTCCCATGACAAAGAGGAAAAAAGCGGATATAATGAAGGAGGATTGAAGGACAAAGTCAAACAGATGGAGGAAATGTTATGCGGGACATCGTACCGATCAAAGGAGCCACGGCTTATACGATAAACCTCGATCCGAGTGTATGGATTTTCGATAAACGGAAAATTAAACTGGAACCCTACATTGAATCCGGTGAGAAAATCACGGTCAAAGAAAGAGAAGTTTCGGGATCGTACGGCATCCCTTTTGAACCTTTTTTGAAAAATGCAGAACCAGTCCCTTCCGCCAAACAGGTTATCTGTCATTTGGAAAACGGTGAGCAAGTGCGATTGTCCTTGACGGAAGCTCGGGAAGCCATCCTCGCTTTTGCCCAGGACGGGAAACCATTGAAATCCGACGGTCCGCTGCATCTGATTTTTGGAGGCAGCCGACGCAAAGAAAAGCCGATTACTCACATTGTCGCTTTTGAAGTCACAGAGTAATGAACCCAAGCGCCCAGCGGTTGAAAAGCGGCTTTGGTATAAAAATCTTTCAGTTCAGGCTTGCTGTAAAAAAAACACACTTTTTTTCCCTGCTGCATACATTTGAGCATCATTTGCTGTCCGAGCAGGGTGGCAATTCCCTTATTCCTCGTTTGAGGATGGACGAAGAGATTGCCGAGCAGCACATAGCGCGGAGTTTCCTTCAAACACATGATTGCACCGACAATACTCCCCCGATATTCAGCGACTAAAATACGGCGTTGTTGGAGAAGAAAATGAATATAACGGCTGTCAATTTCAGTTTCAAATTCCGAACCTGTAAACATGTCTAACAGTGCGTATAAGTCTTCGGGACGTCCATCCCTTACGTCAACTGCTTTCGGCCAATGCACACGTCTGTTCAAACGCTTGCGGGTCTCCGAAGACTGCCTGAGAAACCAGCTTTTTTCCGCATGAGTCAGGCGATGAAAAGGGAGGCGCTTGACAATCGGTTCGACAATTTCTTTTTTGCCGAAAGTGGTGAACTGAGGCAGATGTCGATTCAAAAAATCATACAAAGGTGAATGCCGATCGGGGGCTTCGTCATAAGCGAAATGAACGAGCTGTCCATGTACATAAATGACGCCTTGCAGGCGACCGGACCTCAGTTCGGCAAACCAACGGTGTTCAGGATGGTTCAGGCCGTATAACCATAAAGCGTCTAGGGCGATCATATGCCACGGATCTCTTTTGTTCAAAAATTCCCAGACCATAGGAAAAGATGGTTGATGCAAAGTCAACAGATGATTTGTCACGACATGCTCCTCCAGCGGTGATGTTCTATTATTTATATGCACCACTCGACAAAATGGAAATGTATGAGTAAAATAAGGTTGATGATCTCATACTGAACATAAAGATACATACGGAAATTTAAGGAGGGGTGATCATGCTGTGGGTCGTTGTCACGGGTATCATCGCCGTTTTATGTTTGCTCGCTTTGATTCGTAAATTCAGGGAAGGAAACTTGTTGGCGATCTTATTTTCATTTGTCGGCTTCATCGTTTTTGGTGGTTTTACGCTGATGACTACACTGGAATATTTCGGGCTTGTCGGTCCGGGCGCATGATTGAAGACAAGGATTCAAAAAGGATTGAGCCTGAGGAGCACAATGTTTGGGCCTAACGAAAAATGATCAGAACCGTCCAATGTCATGGCGGCGCTGATCATTTTTTATGTGGCAACCGTCGTCCGTGTGGCAAGCAGTCCGTATGGCAAGCGTCGTCCGCGCTTTCTTTCTGCACTTATCTTCATGCACAATTTTAGGTCTCATCTTCTTCAAAACGGGCGTATGCTTCATTCGTTTCCTGAACTTCCACCCACTTCAGGTGAGGTTTGTTCGGTTTGTGCAAACACAATGCCTGAATTTGGCGATAAAAAACTTCAGCCACTTTTTCCGTCGATGGGTTATCTCCCCCTTTTTGAACATTAAATTCGGGGAAGTCGTTCAGCAAATGGTGATCGTAACGTTTTTCCAAGGCGTGTTTAACCTCTCGAAAATCAATGAGCATGCCGTTTTCATCCAATTGATGCCCTTGCACACAGAATGTCACTTTATAATTATGCCCGTGAATTCGTTCACATTTTCCGGCCCCGCGAACGGAGTGAGCACACGACATCCAAAAATGTTTGACCAAGGTGTATTTCCCCACGTTTCCATCTCCTCCGTTCTTCATTCTCCTGAATGTATTATACCAGCTTCCCGGTCAGTTTTCGAACGCAAACCTTAAAGCAGCCGCGGATAAAAAAACGTCTGCGATTTAAACTAAGGACAACACGCTTTTTGGATTCACTCAAAGACGATACCGCCTTGCCTTACTCAACACATTCAAATCTGCATCCATATTGAAATGCCGACATGTCAGGAGGTTCGCATCATGGGACAATGTCCTGTTTGCAATGCATATACCGATTTGACGGAGAGATGTCCGGAATGTTCGGATACGCTGGAAGATCTGGGCAGAATATACGATTATTATACACCGTACAGTGCCTATCGAGAAATCGATGATGCCAAGTTGACGAATAACGTGTATGATGCTTCCCGCGGGGAATGTTTACATTATATGTGCTGTCCGACATGTGCTTATGAAAAAATCGTGCCGATTCGGGAAGTTCACCATGAATGAACGACTGAACATTAAAAAGCCTTAGACATCATGCGGCATGATCCTAAGGCTTAAAATCAAAGCTCAATCTTTTCTAGTTTGCGAACGTCATGTTTATTTTAATCCATTTACAGTTTGACTACGTTTGCTGCCTGGGGTCCGCGCTCTCCTTCAACGACATCAAATTCAACGCTTTGACCCTCGTCCAACGTTTTAAACCCTTCTTCTTGTATGGCACTATAGTGAACAAACACATCATTTTCGCCTTCCACTTCAATGAACCCGTAACCTTTTTCAGAGTTAAACCATTTAACAATACCTTGCATAAATCTTTTCCTCCTAATTCTAAAAAATACTTCCTTCCCTAAGGAAGTTGAACCAATCTTAGCATTGTGATTTGCGTTTGTCAAACAACCTCCGGCCAACACTCCCCACCATGCACACGAAGATCATTGGCCGAGTTTTCCTGCGCTGCTCAACAAACGCTGCATTAACAACGGAAGTGAGATCAATATCGGCGGTTCATTCAGCCGAGGAGGATGAAGCGTGACTTGATGATCAAGCACGGCAGAGGTCTGATGAACGATAAGCGGTTCTTTCGAACGGTAGCGCAGCGTCTCGTGTGGAAGCAGAATGTCTTTGACCGGGGTTCCCCAGGTGAGTGAAGTAGCCATCAAGTAATACGTGCCGGGTTTAACATCAGGGAAACAGAAATCACCCAATGATGGAAGCACGGTTCCGTAAAGTGGAATCCCCTCGGGAATCGGCCTGGGAAATAAGCCAATGAAGATGACCCCCTGAAAAGGCGTGTTCGAGCGAACTGTTCCCTCTATTCTGGACGTTTTCTTGACCGCCGGGCGTGGGGATGGCCAGTGATCCAATTTTTGTAAGCGATTGAGGTACTGATCAGCCACAAACTTCGATTCCCGGTACTGGACCGGCGTCAGACCAACCCGTTCGGTAAAGCGCGTCGTGAATGTTCCCAAGCTCTGCTGTCCGATTTCCATACTGATATCACGTACGGTTAGATTCGTATTCACCAATAAATCTTTCGCTTTTTGCAAACGGAT
>CALBTX010000240.1 GCA_937967685.1 uncultured Bacillaceae bacterium
GGTTTGTAGCTTACCTACGAGGAATTGAAACAAAAATAGTATAATCTTTCTAAGCTGATCTCTTTTTCCAGTTTGTAGCTTACCTACGAGGAATTGAAACTGTTTTCTTCCATGGCGACATAAAATTCATCCGGGTTAGTTTGTAGCTTACCTATGAGGAATTGAAACTAAAAAACGCAAAACGCCTTCTACCGTCCATGATGGTTTGTAGCTTACCTACGAGGAATTGAAACGCAAAATTTCAAGCCGAGATCAAAAATCCAAGGAACACGTTTGTAGCTTACCTACGAGGAATTGAAACTCATCTTGAGATGGAAAAAATCGAGAGCGCTTGGCAAGAAGGTTTGTAGCTTACCTACGAGGAATTGAAACTGTGCGGAAAACGGACCGAAAAAGAATGTAGTATGCGTTTGTAGCTTACCTACGAGGAATTGAAACTTCATTTAACCAAGAAACGTAACTGTGTTCTGGCAGGTTTGTAGCTTACCTACGAGGAATTGAAACCTATTTCAATAATCTCATCTAGTTTAATGTTCCCTTTGTTTGTAGCTTACCTACGAGGAATTGAAACCTACCGTGCCAGATCACTGGATCGTGCAGGCACGGCACAAAAGTTTGGGCTACTCTGATGATAATTTTGGAAAACATTTATAGCCGATGGATGTGATGGATGTGATGCCTGAATAAGCAGGATCGAATGTGCTTGTATTTGGAGGTTTAAATGAAGTTATTAAGAGGATTTCTGTGGTTGGGATTTATATTGTATATCGCTATATTGATCAAAGTGATATTGCTTAAACATCTACCGTTATCTTCCCTCGTTCAGAATTTGGAATTAGGATTAAACTTCAACCATATAAACCTTATTCCATTTGCCACAATAGCCGGTTATGTTGCTTTTGGAAATATAACGATTAGTGTTATAAACGTTTTAGGAAACGTTATTATTTTCAGTCCATTAGGTTTCCTTTTACCCCTTTTGATGGATAAGTTCCGAGAGATAACGGTCCTTTTATTGGTTTCTTTTGGATTTAGTTTGTCATTTGAAACAATTCAATTGTTATTCCCTGCATTGGGCAGTTTTGATGTAGATGATTTGATTTTAAATACTTTTGGGGCATTATTAGGTTATTTCGGGTTTATTCTTTTAGCTAAGTGGGCGGTATAAATCGGCCAGACCGCTCAGAATCGCATCAGGTCGGCGAATGTTTGCCGGAACATCTTCATCCTGTTGAACTGGAGGGCTGTTCTTCTGCTCGGCAATCAAAAATGCTGGCAAACCGGCTTGGTGAGCGCCGAGAATATCTGTATCCGGGTTATCTCCGATCATCACCGCTCGCAGATCGGATGACAGCTGGTCCGTGACCGTCTTAAACATCAGCGGAAACGGTTTGCCGACGATCGTGGCCGTCTGATCGACAGTGACCTCAATGGCTTTGACGATGGCACCGGTGGCTGGCAGGGGTCCCTCTGGGGCTGGGAAAGAGGTGTCCGCATTGGTGGCGATGAATCTGGCCCCTTGATTGATCAGTCTGGCCGCTTGTTGGATATCTTGAAAAGATATTTTCTCGTTCCAGCCGACGACAACCGCATCGACGGTTGCTCTGTCTTGCCGTAAGCCATGGCCATGATTTTTGGCGACATCATGTTGACGATCGCAAGCGACTGAATGCCCCTCCAGCACGGATATCCCTTCCTGCTCCAACTCCCGTTTCAAACCTTCACTGCCTAACAGATAAGCGGACTTGATCCCTTCGTTTCGCAAATATTGGGCGGTAGCCCAACCGCAAGAGACGATTTCATCCACCTGTGCGGCAATGCCCATGTCTTGCAAACGACGGGCGATCTGGCTGCGTGTTGGCACGGGATCATTCGTCACAAAATAGACTTGTTTCCCCTCTTTTCTTAAACGTTCGATCGTCTCTTTGGCCCCCGGAAGAGGATTTCGGCCGATATAGACGACGCCGTCCAAATCGAGCAGAAAAACGTCATATTGTTCAGCGAGCAAGGCAAGTCCCCCTTTTTCATGCATCATGTTCTATTCATTCCTGCAGAAAGAATGCCTATACAAAGAATACCTATACAAAGAATGTCTATACAAAGAATGTCTATACAAAGAATGTCTATACAAAGAATGACTATACAAAGAATGTCTATGCTTCTGCGATTCTTTGTGGATGCGTGTATATATTCATTTTTCCCCGCCTTATGAAGCCGACGGTTGTGATGTGCAGTTCATCGGCGAGTTGCAGAGCCAATTCGGTCGGCGCGGACTTGGAAAGGACGATTCCCACACCGATTTTAGCCGCTTTTAGTAAAATTTCGGAAGAAATGCGTCCGCTGAAAGTCAAAATTTTATCCCGCACAGGCATGCGCTTGATCAAACAATGTCCGTACAGCTTATCCAGGGCATTGTGACGGCCGATGTCTGTGCGGGCAATGAGCACACCGTTTTGATCACAAAGCGCAGCATTATGCACGCCGCCCGTTTCTTTGAAAATATGGCTGTAAGTTTCCATCTCCTGCATCAATTTCAAGCATGTTTGCGGCGTGATTCGCATGCGGGTCATAGCCGTCTTGGCCGTGCGCACATCGTTCAAAAAATAAAATGATTGCCTGCTTTTTCCACAGCAGGAACCGAGAAAACGTTTGGAATGCAAGGTGTGATCCAACGCGGGTGGACGGGTCAATTCGACATAAGCAAAACCATCGTCAGTATCGATCTCTAATGACTTGATGTCTTTTTCATAAAAATGAATGATGCCTTCGGAGGCCAGGAAACCGACAACCATTTCTTCTATGTGTGCAGGCGTACAAACCATGGTGGCAAATTCTTCTTCGTTTAAGATGATCGTCAAAGGAAATTCCGTGGCGACCACTTCTTCCACATGAGTCAGGCGCTCTTCCTGGTAAGCAAGGATGCTTCTCTTCACCGTGATGCGGTCGGTGTTCATTTGTCTCACCCCTTTCTATTGTAGTGAATTGCGCCCCCTTTGTATATGTTTTAAGTTTATTACTATTCTTGCTTTTTGTGTCGAACACTCATAAACTGAAAGTAAAGATAGCACAGCCGAACAGTCAGTATCGGACGTTAAGCTGGATAGCATTCACGGTGGATATGATTGATCCGTGAAAAAATGGGGGAGAAGAATAATGGGAAAAACGAAACATACCGGTCCCATCAAACTGGATACAAGGCCCCAACCGTCCTTATGGGCCAGCAAGGTTCCTTTGGGATTGGGAAAAATCAAACCGCACCATATACGCGATATGCTGAAAGTCGCTTACGAAAATAAAGACAATCTGGCTTATGCCTACCGCATTTTAACCCAGGGCGTATGTGACGGGTGTGCGCTGGGGGTGTCCGGGTTAAAGGATCAAACGCTCACCGGGCCGCATTTATGCACGACACGCTTGAATGTGCTCCGTTTAAATACGATGCCGGCGATGGACCCCGAATGGCTGGAGGATATTGAACGGTTGCGGCAAATGGACAGTACCGAATTGCGACAATTGGGACGCATCCCTTATCCATTGTCCCGCAAACCGGGCGAGAACCGCTTCACGCGCCTTTCTTGGGACGATGCCCTTGATAAAATCGCCGCCAAGATCAAGCAGATCCACCCGAAACAGCTCGCTTTTTATCTTACAGCGCGGGGCATCACCAATGAAGTGTATTATGTCGCTCAGAAAACAGCGCGGTTTTTGGGAACAAACAACGTCGACAACGCCGCCCGCATCTGTCATTCACCCAGCAAAAGCGCTCTGAAACGTTCGCTCGGTATTGCCGCATCCAGCTGCAGTTACAAAGACTGGATCGGCACAGACGTGCTCATTTTCTGGGGATCGGTGGCCAGCAACAACCAGCCCGTATCGACCAAATATATGTATGCGGCCAAAAAAGCGGGAACGAAAATCATTATGATCAACCCTTACCGGGAACCGTCCATGGAAAACTACTGGATTCCGTCCATCGCCGAAAGCGCGCTTTTCGGGACTAAAATTGTTGATGACACGTATCAGGTGAATATCGGCGGGGACATCGCTTTCATGAACGGTGTGATGAAACACTGGTTTCTAATGGAAGAAAAAGAACCGGGTTCCGCGCTGGATTCGGCCTTTATTGAGGCCCACACGAACGGTTTTGAAGCATTGAAAGAGCACATCGTCAATCAAAGATGGGAGGATATTGAACAATCGTCCGGACTGTCCAGGGAGAGAATCTTGGAATTTGCCCGGCTGTTGGCCAAGGCTAAATCAGGGGTTTTTGTTTGGAGCATGGGCCTGACTCAGCACCGTTTTGGCACGGACAATGTCTCCCAGGTGGCCAACTTGGCCATGCTTCGCGGTTTTATCGGCCGAAAGCATTGCGGTCTGATGCCCATCCGCGGCCACAGCGGCGTGCAGGGCTCAGGGGAAATGGGCGCCGAACCGATGACCTTACCCGGCGGGGCAGCGCTGGATGAAGAAAATATCCGCCGTTTCGAACAGCTCTGGGGATTTGAGCTCCCCAAATGGCCGGGCAATACCGTCGGCGTTTCTTTGGAAAACTGTTTGCTTCCCGAAGATCACGAGCGGAAGATCAAGCTGTTCTACACCAGCGGGGGCAATTTTCTGGAGACGATGCCCAATCCGCAGTTTGTGCGCCAATGTTTGCAAAATGTCGATGTGCGTGTCCATCAGGATATTATTTTGAACACTTCGACATTGGTTGAGGCCAAGGAAGAGGTCATCGTTTTGCCGGCCATGACCCGCTATGAACAGCCCGGGGGAGGCACATCGACCAGCACGGAACGCATGGTTTACTTCAGCCCGGAAATCGAAGGGCCGCGCATTGAGGAGGCGCGGGCTGAATGGGACATTTACGTCGATCTGGCCTCCAGGGTTTATCCGGAGAAAAAACATCTGATTCACTTTAACGAGGCCGGGGACATTCGCGAGGAAATCGCCAAGGCCAATCCCGACTATGACGGCATTCAACATCTTCGAAAAAGACATGATGTTTTTCAATGGGGCGGCGCCTGGTTATGCGAGGATGGGGTCTGTCCGACGGAAGACGGCCGGGGCAACCTGATTCCGATTGAGATTCCCGAACTGAGAAAGCCCGAAGGGCATTTCTATGTGACGACCCGGCGGGGAAAACAGTTTAACTCCATGATTTACGGACAGACCGATCCGATGAACGGTGCGGATCGTTATGATATTCTCATCCACCCCGAAGACGCCCGCGAACTGGACGTGAAGGAAGGGGAGGCGATTGTCGCTTACAACCGTCACGGCACGTTTCAGGGCAGGGCAAAGTTTGCCGAGACGAAGCGGGGAAATATTCAGGTGTATTGGCCGGAAGGCAATGTATTGATGCCTGAAAAGGTGTATGAACCCCATGCCGGCATCCCTGAATATCATGCGGGGGTGATCGTGGAGAAAGCGGAAACGTTCCATGCCCGGAAAGACAAACAATATGTGGAAAAAGCGATTGAAGATGTGGAAACGAATGTCGGCTGACGTTCAGAACAGCCAGCGGATGACCGTGTACAGCAATGGTATGGTCAGCATGGACAATGCGGTGGACAAAAACACGGCCATTGAAGAAAAGCGGACGTCTCCGCCGAATTTTTGAGCATACAGCGATATCGTTGGTGCGGATGGAGAGGCGGTGACGAGCACGGCGATGATCAAGAGCGCAGGTGGCACATCAAGCCAGCCGAAAGGAATCAACAGGGCGGGAATGACGATCAGTTTCGCCGCTGAGGCCAGCCAAATATGTCGATGTGAGAGCAAGCGGCCGATCTCGCTGAAACGCAGCTCGCCCACCAAACTGCCGATGAGAATCATGGAGAGGGGAATGGTCGTCAATCCCACATCTTCCAAAATGATCGAGATCGGCTCCGGCCAGGAGAAGGGAGAGACGAAGACGAGGAGGCCGAGAGAGGTGGCCAGTACACCCGGATTGAGCAGGATCTGCGGCCAGCTCAGTGGGTTCTTCTTCCTGGCGATGACATAAATGCCGTAAGTCCAAATGAGAAACAAGTACAATAAATTAAAAACAGCGACATAAAGCACCCCTTGTTCAGCAAAGAGAAGGTAGCTGATGGCATATCCGATAAACCCTTGATTGCCGAAAATGATGAGGCCTTCGTAGACCCCTTGTCTGATCGTCGGAAGGCCGCTGATTCGCGACAGCCGGCGGGCAAGCAAACAGGCAGTGGTCAAGGCATAAGCGGAGAGAAGAATGAGCCAACCGAATTGGCGCAAATATTCCGCGGAAAAAGAAAGGTTCATGGAAAACAGAATCAAACAGGGGAGTGTGATATATAAAAGGATCTGAGTGAGCGCCTGGTCTGCCGCTTGATTCAGAATCCTTTTCTTTTTGGCCAAATATCCGAGCACGGCGATGCCGTACAAAACGACTAACTCTTCGAAAAAAAGCACGAATGTGGACACGATAACCCCTCCCTTGTGCATCATATGGATGAAAGGTCCATCCGGTCACAAACGTCCATCCGGTCGCCAGTGGGAGGGTTGAAAAATCGTTATTCATCTTTCTTGCGTTCATTTGTGTTCAGGTCGTAAGAGTACTTCGCTTTCTGGGGCAAACGTCCGGCCTGCTTCGCCTGTTGGCGAAGAAGGTATTCGATATGGGCGTTGACACTTCGGAATTCATCCTCGGCCCAGCGATGAATGATCTCGTACAGCTGGGGATCAATGCGAAGTGGAAAACTTTTCTTTTTTGCCATATGACCTCCCCGCTTAATATAAGCTTCCGCTGTTAATGACCGGCTGTGCACCCCTGTCGGATACAATGGCCACCATCAAATTGTTTACCAGCTGAACTTTGCGTTCATCGTCCAGCTCTAAGACGTTTTCTTTGTCCAGAGAATCAATGGCCATTTGGGCCATGCCGACGGCACCTTCGACGAGCATTTTTCTGGCCGCGATGATGGCGGAAGCTTGTTGACGCTGTAACATGGCTTGGGCAATTTCCGTAGAATAAGCCAAGTGTGTCAACCGCGCTTCGAGCACCTCAACCCCGGCTAATGCCAGTCGTTCCTGCAGTTCAGCGGCCAACTGGACGGTGACTTCATCGGTGTTTTCCCGCAGGGACAGGCCTTCTTCTTTAAAATTATCGTAAGGATACATGGAAGCAATGTGCCGGATGCCCGCTTCGCTTTGGATGGCCACAAATTCCTCATAGTCATCCACATTGAACGAAGCTTTGGCCGAGTCAACGACTTTATAAACAACGACGGCGGCGATTTCAATCGGATTGCCTTCCACATCGTTCACTTTCAATTGCTTGCTGTTGAAGTTGCGCACACGCAACGTCACCTTTTGCCGTACGGTGAGAGGCATGGTCAGGAACAAACCGCTGTCCCGAATGCTGCCGATATAACGACCAAAGAATGTCACCACCGCCGCCCGATTGGGCTGGATGACCGTCACACCGCTGGCCAAAACGCCCCCCGCGACGATAGACAATAAACCTAAAACAATCTGCTGATTCATGAGCAGGATCACCCCGCCGATGATCAATACCGCGATCAAAAAGACCCCCAGAAAACCGTTCATATACCATACTTTCTTTTCATTCATGCGCTTCCCTCCAGATCATATTATTATTGTATCATTATGATATCATGATTTACTAAAAATGTAAATTATAAATTTTGACTGATCAAGGAAAAACGACATGATTGATAGCGGACATTATCGTTTGAGAGGGATGTTTTGGATGGTGGTTGTGTTATACTTAATCAAAACATCAAAATAGAAAGGAGTGTTCGGATTGGCGGACAAAACAAGGGAAGAACTGCGGGAACAATCCAGAGAAAACATAGAGTATATCATTGAATATATGAAAAAAAGATTGCAAATGGTCAATACCGCCGCGATCAGTTCGGAAAGTTTTGATACGGATCAATATGAGGATCTCTTGGATCTATACGATTTTTTGAATAAGAAAGATCATTTTACACTGAAAGAAACGGAAACGATTGTCAGTGAACTCGGTCAATTAAGAAAAAGGTAGCGATTGACAATCATTACCTGCCCCTATGTCCAATGTCCCATGTCCAAATGAACTGCTTCAGTATGCTACAATGGGAGTAACAAGACCAAGGAGAGTGTGCCATGTCTGCCAGCAAGCTGAGTAGCATTAAATTACGGTTGAGTGAGCGTCGGCGAGGCATCATGGGGCAAGAAGATATGACTCCCGCCGCGCTGTTAATCCCGTTGATCGAAAAAGAAGGGGCGGTGCATGTGTTGTTTGAAGTGCGCGCCTTTCATTTGAAAGCACAGCCCGGGGATATTTGTTTTCCGGGGGGAAGAGCGGAGGACGAAGATCGGAGCATGGAGGAGACGGCCATCAGGGAAACATGCGAAGAATTGGGAATCCGTCCGGAAAACATTGAAATCATCGCGCCGCTTGATGTGCTCGTCTCCAGGCATGCGGCGATTATTTATCCCTATGTGGGCACAGTGGCTCAAGACGTTTCGCTCAGACCGGACCCTGCTGAAGTGGCGGAGGTGTTTACCGTACCGCTGGACTACTTTCTTTCTGTAGAACCGGAAAGACATGATGTCCCCCTCAAAGTGGAACCGCCGGAAGACTTTCCTTATCATCTCATCGTCGGGGGAAAGAATTACAATTGGCGGACAGGGGCCATTCCGGAATTTTTTTATGTCTATGAAGATTATGCGATCTGGGGCATGACCGCCAAAATTTTGTATCATTTCGTGCAATTGATTCGAAGCTAATGCCGTTGGCAGCCAATCTTTTGCTATCATTGTTTGACTGTGATTTGGGGATCTCGTTTCTTTTTCGTCATGCTTAAGTAGACGGCCGAGAAAATCAGTATGCTGCCGATGAAAAATGAAAGTGACAGGTGTTCATCCAACATGAGCCAGCCCAAAAGGCTGCCGACAACGGGTTGAAGAAAGAAGAAAAGCCCGGCCTGGTGAGAAGGCGTTAAACTTAATCCTTTGTTCCAGCTGAAAAAAGCGACAGCCGTAGACACGATGCCTAAATACAAACAACTGAGTATGATGGGCCGGCTGATCAAGTCTTTCCAATCCCAGCTGCCCCATTCCCACAAGAGTGTGGGGAAGGTGCACGCTGTGGCAATCCATATTCCCAGTGTCGTCATTTGTAGAGGAAGATAAATTTGAGACGCTTTTCTGGCAATGGCCGAATAGTATCCCCAGCTGACCGCAGCTATAATCAGTACGACACTGCCGGCCACAACGGATTGATCACCGGTCAAACCGGGTAGCCCGATGATGATCACCACTCCCAAACTGGCTAAGACAAGAGCAAACATTTGTTTGGGCGTCATTTTTTCTTTGAGGAGAATGACGGCAAACAGAGACAGAAAGATGGGTGAGAGCGTTGTAATCAAGGATCCCATATGTGCCGAAGACAGTTTCGTTCCCCAAAATTGGGCGGAGATGGAGAGAAAATAACCGATCAATCCGATTTGCCACAACAAAATACGCTGGCCGCTCGTCTTGCTTCTGAGCAGGGACAACAAAGGAATTTGTTTGAAATGACAGATGATGCCCAACAAAATGGAGGCCAGTATGTAGCGGGCAAATAAAAGAGTCATGGGTGGAATCAAATCCAGGGCATATTTGCTGACCACGTACATGCCGCCCCAAATACTGGCTGCGATCGACAAATAGAGAGCGCCTGTATAACTCTTCTTCATGCGTTTCTCCTCCACTTCCGAGAGCAACCTCGACATCCTAGGGATATTAGCACACCTCCACATCCGAGAGCATACCTCCACATCCCAGGTGGATCAGCATCCTTCAC
>CALBTX010000241.1 GCA_937967685.1 uncultured Bacillaceae bacterium
AACTGGTGTGGCTGATCAAAGGAGCCAACCGGATCCCGGTGGAACGGGACACCTTTTACAATGAAATAAAAGTGTACGAATGATGTCCCCCGAATTCTTGGGAAATAGGGACCGGCTTTGTTCTCGTGAAAATCCCCGGCTTCTCGCCGGGGATTTTCCTTTGATCCGTCCTATTTACACTCCCTCCCGATGGCGACCCTTTTCCTGCGATATACGCCAAACTTTACATCTGTTTTATCCCAAACTTGATCCTAATCAATTTCTTTCCGTCCCGGATAAATTAAGATTTAGATGCAAAGAAAAGGAGGTTTCCGATTATGGCAAAAGCAGTTTTTCAGCTGGAACCGTTAACCTGCCCGTCTTGTATGCAAAAAATCGAAACCGCCTTGATGAAAACGGCGGGTGTCCGTTCCGCCAAAGTTTATTTCAACACCAGCAAAGTCAGGGCGGAATTTGACAACTCCACCATCACGGCAGCGGAATTGGAAATGGCAATTACAAAGCTGGGTTACCCGGTAAAATCCGTAAAAGTGTCCTCATCATAAAAGCGATTTTGGTCAGTATGATTTGCAACTTAAGGACGCAAAGGAGAAAAACGACATGTCCGGAATGATTTACAGATACAGAAACGGGATCACGCTGGCAGCAGGAATCCTGATTATTTTCGCCCTTATATTAAACCTGTTTGAAATCAACGGGCTTAGGGATCTCGCTCTGGTAACCGCTACTTTCATTGCCGGCCTGCCTGTTTTGATTAAAGCTTTGCAAGCACTCCGAATGAGAGTATTCAGTATTGAGTTGCTGGTGACCCTCGCGGTAATCGGCGCTGTGGCGATTGAGGAATATATGGAGTCGGCCGCAGTCACCTTTTTGTTCCTGTTTGGATCCTTCCTGGAAGCACGCACCTTGGAAAAGACCCGTTCCTCCCTGAAGGAATTGATGGACATGGCTCCGCAAAAAGCAGTGGTTATCCGCGGCGGAAAGCAGGTGACAATCGCTGCCGATGACGTTATGAAGGGAGACCGGGTCATCATTCGTTCGGGTGGAAAAATTCCCGTTGACGGACGTGTTGTATCCGGCCAGGCCCTGTTAAATGAAGCAGCGGTTACCGGCGAATCGATTCCGGTCTGGAAGAAAGTAAACGATCCGGTTTTCAGCGGCACGGTTGCCGACAGTGGCTTTATCGAAGTGGAAGCGGAACGGGTTGGGGATGAAACTACCTTTGCCAGGATTATCGAACTGGTTGAAGAAGCACAAGAGACAAAATCAAAGACGGAAAAATTTTTTGATCAGTTTTCCCGGATCTATACACCGGCCGTCGTCCTGCTGTCGATCATCGTATATCTGATAACAAGAGATCTCCATCTGGCAATCACTTTCCTGGTTATTGCCTGCCCAGGGGCTTTAGTAATCGGAGTCCCGGTATCCAATGTGGCCGGTATTGGCAACGGGGCCAAAAACGGCGTTCTGATTAAGGGCGGGGAAGTGATGGAGCGACTTGCCCGGGTCAACACATTGGTCTTTGACAAAACCGGAACGCTGACCGAAGGAAAACCCGAAGTGACGGCCATCAAGACATTTGACCGGTTTGATGCAACAAAGCTGTTAAGCCTTGTTGCACGTGCAGAATCCATCTCCGAACATCCTCTGGGACAAGCCATTGTAAGAGAAGCAAAAAGAAGAAAACTGGATTTGAGCAATAAGCCGAAAGAAGGAAAAATCGTCAAAGGGCAAGGTATGCTGGCAAAGATTGACGATCACCGGCTGGTGATTGGAAATCGGAAGTTCCTGGAGTCGAAACAAATCCCCGTGACAGAAGAAATTGCCCAATACGCCATCAGCCAGGAAATGGCCGGAAACAGCGCAGTTTTGGCGGCTGTCGACGGCCAGGTCGCCGGAGTGATCTCCATCGCCGACCAAATCCGCGAAGATGCGTCAAGGATTTTGCCGGAGCTTAAGAGAAACGGGATCAAGAAAATCCTGATGCTGACGGGAGATAATAAACATACTGCTGCATTGGTAGCAAAAAAGCTGAACCTGGATGGTTATACGGCTGAAATGTTGCCGGAAGACAAAGTGCGATATATAAATAAATTAAAAGAAGAAGGGAATATTGTAGCGATGGCAGGAGATGGAATCAACGATGCCCCTGCAATCGCCACTGCCGATCTCGGCTTGGCAATGGGCCAAGGCGGAACCGATATTTCCATGGAGACGGCGGATGTAGTTTTGATGCACGACAAACTGACGCAATTATCCCATGCTTACTCGCTGGCGCAAGCAACCGTGCGCAATATGAAACAAAATATCTTATTCGCCGTATCCACCGTGGTTGTTTTATTAATCGGCGTTCTGGCCGGATCTGTTCATTTGGCATCGGGTATGTTTATTCACGAAGCAAGCATATTGCTTGTCATTCTGAATGCCATGAGATTAATCCGGTTTAATCATAAAAGCGACCAAAAGGCAACCTCACCTGTTCAATGGGGAGAAGCAAAATGAGCGACAAGGAAACCGCTTTGCACAGTCACCGGCATGACTGCTTTATCTGCTCTCATCCGGAACCATGTATCTCTGTTGTTCCCATATTTAATCATTTGGAAAAAGAGCAAATGGATGAGATTATGAAGACTGTGCGATCCGTCTCATTTATTAAAGGAGAGATGATTTATCGCGCCGGTCAGCGGTCCGATTCGCTTTATATTGTAAACCAAGGAAGAATAAAAATTTACCGCTTGTCCGAATCCGGAAAAGAACAACTGGTACGTATACTGAAACCGGGAGATTTTACAGGCGAACTGGCGTTATTCAAAGAAACTGTTCATGAAAGTTTTGCCGAAGCCTTGGAGAAAACCAGGGTTTGCCTGATCAAACGCTCCGATTTGCAAAAATTTCTTTTGAAATATCCCTCCATTTCCTTAAGACTGCTCGCCGAGTTTGCCGACAGGCTGGAACAAGCGGAAAAACAGTTCTCTCTGGTTACAGAGAAGGTGGAAACCCGGCTCGCCCTTTTTTTGGCGGAGTGTATGGAAAGCGAAGGACAAAATCCTTTTGTCCTTCCCATGAGCAAAAAGGATTTGGCCTCCTATTTGGGAACAACGCCTGAAACCTTGAGCCGCAAGCTGGCTGATTTGGAAAGGCAAGGCTATATCCGGCAGAAAGCACATAAAAAAATTGAGATCCTGGATATGGAGGGGTTGCTTTTATTGTGAGGACAAATCTTCCAATGCCAGAAAACACCGTATCCCAGAAACTGAATCCATCCCCGGATTCTTGCCGGAGATGTGAGGCCGATGACAAACCTCAAAACCGGAAGTTGGGAAGGCGATTTTCCACGCGGTGGCAAGTCGTCCGACGAAAAATCGCCTCCCTCCTGATACTGTCTGAGAATGTCCTTTTAATCCGTCCCCTTACATTCCCTCCTCTATGACCCTTTTCCTGCGCATCTTTAGAACCACGGGAACGATTATCCAAAGTAAAGCAAAAAGGAGCAATGCCAAGGAAACAGGCTTTTCCAGGAAGATCATGAAATCTCCGTTGGAAGCTGTCAAAGCCCGTCTCATGTTGTTCTCGATCATCGGCCCCAATACCAACCCCAACACCAGGGGCGCAAGGGGATATTCATGCCGGACCAGAACCATTCCGATGACGCCAAAGGCAATCAACAGGATCAAATCAAAGGTATTGATTTGGACGGCATAGACACCGAACACCGAGATGGCAAGGATGATGGGGAGCAGATAACGCCGTGGAGTATCGA
>CALBTX010000242.1 GCA_937967685.1 uncultured Bacillaceae bacterium
GCAACGTCCTGTTGCATGTTCGACACTTGGCCGTCCTGGCCGTCGAAGTAAAAAACCTTTCACCTCTTACTTTAACCTACAAGTAAGGGGCGAAAGGTTCGGCTTCCGCGGTGCCACCCTTTATTGCCGTTACCTCACGATAACAGCCTCAGCTGGTTCAAGACCAGTACGATAACGGTGTCACCGGATAGACCTACTCCATCTTTCAGACTATCAACTCCATAGTGCTCCGGTACAAGGAGAATCACCGGTTTGCAGCGACCACCGGCTCTCTGCAGATTCATGCCAGGTACCTCTCTATATCATCGTCGTTTGTTATTCATGCAATTTTGAACTTACTTTAACATGCATTGTGCGCGACGTCAATCCTATTCACGAACATTTTTAGCTTTTTTCTTGAAAACGTGCGATACTTTCGTCGAGCAGCTGGTTCGCTTTTTGGACACCTACCCAGCCTTTAATCATTGTTTCCTTATTTTCCAGGTCTTTGTAAACTTGAAAGAAATGTTCAATTTCTTTCAACACATGCGGGGCGACGTCATCGAGCGTTTTGACAGTATCCCAGCGGGGATCGTCGACAGGTACGGCGAGCAGTTTCTCATCTTCACCTTTGTCATCGGACATGATCAATACGCCGATCACTCGGGAACGAATGACACAGCCGGGAAACGTTGGCAATGTTGTCAAAACCAGTATATCTAGTGGATCACCGTCAAGGGCCAAAGTGTTTTCAATATATCCGTATTCCGTTGGATAATGCATTGGGGAGTAGAGTACACGGTCAAGATAGAAACGGCCGGATTTTTCATCATATTCGTATTTGTTCTGACTTCCTGCAGGGATTTCGATCAATGCGTCTACGACACGGTTTTCAACTTCCACTTTATTCGTACTCCTTCCAATATTTCTGTTGTATCACGTCTTATAGTATAACATGACCGATAAAAGATGGTAAAATAAATTGATGTAAACATAAAACCGTGAAAGCATGGGCAACGTTTACAAAGCCGTCTTAATACATGGTAGGATGGAAGCCTTAAGTCTGGGTAGGATGGAAGGGAAAGGTTGATGAATCTGAAAGAAATATTAGATCAGATGGATAATCGGACACTATTTATAAACTTGGCCGTCACGCAAGCCATCTTGTTCGTGATTGGTTTGTTGTTGTATGTCTTCTTTTTGCTTCCGGAAACGGCTCTGTCCGATTTGTTGCATACGCACCACTTGTCGTTTTCCTTGATCTGCGGCATTGCTTTTGCCGCCCTTGTGGTCAGTCTTGATTTAGTGCTCATGCGTCTGGTTCCTCAAAAATATTGGGATGATGGGGGAGTGAATGAGCGTTTATTCCGGGATGTGAACGTGTTTCAAATCGTGCTCATTGCCTTATGTGTGTCCTTTGTTGAGGAATGGTTGTTCCGAGGCGTTTTACAAAACATTGTCGGGTGGGTGTGGGCCAGTTTATTGTTCGCCCTGATTCATTTTCGCTATTTGCATAACCTTGTCTACGGGAGTCTCATCGTCATCATCAGCTTCGGCTTCGGCTTACTGTATGAACTGACAGGCAGCTTTTGGAGCGTTCTGGTGGCTCACTTTGCAATTGACTTTAGCCTCGGTCTTTTCATTCGCTATCGGTGGCTTTCCTTTTTCAGTGAATGAGAAACAATACTGAATGAATGAAAACAATACTGAAGGTGGGAACGTCCGTGTTCGACGATAAAACGAACTCGTCCAAAAAGGAAGACTTTGTTCTCTATCGGCGACAAAGAGATCCATTCAGAAATCATGACCAGATCGATACACCGGAATTGGAACAGCTGGGTACGCTTCCACCGAGAAGCTTGAAACATCAACACAGAAAGCGAGGCAAAAAGAAGCCGGCAAGGCCAAATTTAATATTGGTCCGGCTGATATTTTTGGCTTTTGTTTCTATGATTTTGTCGATCATTGTATTTTTGTTGTGGCAGGAATTTAATATGTTGAGGTGATTGAACGATGGATGTGATGGAAGCCATTCGAACACGAAGAAGTATAGGAAAAGTAAAACAGGATCCAGTTGAAAGGGAGAAAATCGAGGCCATCCTGGAAGCCGGCACATGGGCGCCAAACCATTATCATACCGAACCGTGGAAATTTTTTGTGCTGACCGGGGAAGGAAGGAAAGTGTTGGGCCGGGCACTCATTGAAATTAGTAAAGAAAAAATGGATGATCCGACAACGCCAGAAAACCAAAGCATACTGAACAAGGAAGAAAACAAACCATTTCGTGCGCCTGTTGTGATTGCCGTCGCCGTGACCCCATCGGATCAGCCCCGAGTGATTGACGCTGAAGAACAAGCCGCGGTTGCCGCCGCCATCCAAAATATGTTGCTCGCGGCTCATGCTTTAGGATTGGGTGCCATATGGAGAACCGGACCGGCGGCATATCATCCGAAGATGAAGGAAGCGTTCGATTTAGGAGAACGGGACCAAGTGCTTGGATTTGTGTATGTCGGTTATCCCGATCCGCCTGTACCCGTTAGACAAAGGACATCATACGCTGATAAAACGGTATGGATTGATGAAGATCGAGCCTAAAAAAGCAAGGTCAGCTCACGCAAACGTCGGAAATCACACGTTTGTTAGCACATGAAGTCATACGTTGATAGCACGTAGTGAGCATGAAATCACACGTTGATGGAAGTGAGCGTGCAGGGTGGATTTTAACATGGGCCATGAACAGCCGTCCATC
>CALBTX010000243.1 GCA_937967685.1 uncultured Bacillaceae bacterium
CAAAAGAATTGACGGGGCTTGAGATGACCGTTTCTCAGTTTAAGTTCAGCTTTGGTAACAGTTCGGCAACAGAGGTGTCACAAAGGTGTAAGAACCCTTTGTGACACCTTGGTCAGTTTATAACAAGTCCCTTCTTAATTCTTCGGGCGTTCTTCGAGATAAATAGCCGGGCGGTACATCGTATAATGTTTTTGCGCCTGATTGCCCTTCCTGGCTGAGTCGGTGGGCGGCTCTGGCGTAGGCGGTCAATACGCTGGCCGTAAACTCCGGATTGCTGTTCAATTTTAAGGAAAACTCGATGTTTTGTTGGTTTCCTTCCCCCGTTTTGCCGCTGTGAATCACAAACCCTCCGTGAGGCATCCTGGCATGTTCTTTGCGTAGCTGCTCCTCAGAAATAAAAGTCACTTTCGTTTTGTAATCAGCGAAGTAATTGGGCATCGTTTTGATTTTGTGTTCAATGTCTGCTTTGTCGGCTCCTTCTTCGGCGACGACGTAACAATGACGAAGATGCATCTCGGCGTTGGACAATTCGGGATTTTTTCCGCTGCGGACCTGTTCGAGTGCTTCCTCCAGTGGAATCGTATATTGAACGCCTGCCTTAACGCCCTCAACTCTTCTTATAGCATCGGAATGGCCTTGACTGAGTCCTTTGCCCCAAAAGGTGTATGTTTTTCCTTGCGGAAGAACAGCCTCTGTCAGCATGCGCTGGAGGGAAAACAGTCCCGGGTCCCAGCCGACGGAGATGATGCTCGTTGTCTTGTTCGCTGTCGCTGCTGCGTCAACCGTCCGAAAATATTCCGGAATTTTGGCATGTGTATCAAAACTGTCAACCGTGTTAAACATTTTGGCGATGTACGGGGTCTGTTCCGGAAGATCAGTGGCTGATCCGCCGCATAAAATCATGACATCAATATCATCTCTGTACGCTTCAACATCCGCAAAAGGGATGACTTGTACGTCCGGATTCAGTGTGGAAACAAGCCTTGGCTCCCTTCTCGTAAAAACGGCGATCAATTGCATATCGTCGTTTTGTTGTAATGCGCTTTCCACGCCTCTGCCTAAATTTCCGTAGCCGACAATACCGATTCTGATCGGTTTTTGCATGATTTAACCTCCCATTGTGTCTTTCTCAGATAACAATGTAAAATGATCACTTTCTTCAGTGTAAATCAAGATGCACAATCGGACAAGCTAAGGTCATACGCTTTGGTTGGGTGCCTTTCTGCAAGCAGTTCAATATCGTCGGACAACGGATGTATGTTAAAATATGGCTAGTTTCACTTTTGAGAAAGGCGGAGGTCCATTGCGATTTCATCAACAGCCACAGACGTTCGTCGAAAAAATTGTATTAAAGGTGGCCAATTTGGAACGTTCGCTTCAGTTTTATGGCCGTATCCTCGGGCTTAAGATAGTGAGCCAGTCTGAAACAGCGGCCACACTTTCAGCAAACGGCACACGTTCCTTGCTGGTAATCGAACAACCGGAGCATGTGTTGCCCAAACAGACTGAAGCAACCGGACTGTATCATGTCGCTTTTTTGCTGCCCGATCGTTCTGATTTGGCCAATGCGTTTCGTCATCTGTTGCACGAGAAGTATCCGCTCCAGGGTGCTTCCGATCATTATGTTAGCGAGGCCGTCTATTTGGCTGATCCGGATGGCAACGGGATAGAGCTTTATGCCGATCGGTCACCTTCGGTTTGGCAACGGGAGGACGGTACGGTCGATATGCGGACCGAGCGGTTGGATATGGAAGATTTGCTTGCCGCTGGAGATGGCTCTTGGACAGGACTTCCCGCTCAAACGATCATCGGTCATGTGCATTTGCAGGTGTCTGAACTGAAGGAAATTGAGGAATTTTACTGTCGCGGCCTTGGTTTTGACGTTGTCATGCACTACGGCGGACAAGCTCTGTTTGTTTCCACGGGTGGGTACCATCATCATTTCGCTTTCAATACGTGGTACAGTGCTGGTGGATCAGCACCTGCGGAAAATCGAGTCGGCTTGAAGCAAGTGTCTGTCCGTTTTCCAGATGGGCACACTAAACGACAAGCCGTGGAGCGTTTGCAACATCTTGGGGCGCATGTTTGGGAGGAAGGGGGTCTTTTGTTAACGAAAGATCCTTCCGGAAATGTACTTCACTTCATTTAAAGCATTTCTGCTAAAGCGTTCTTCCGGATGATGGTCTGGAAGTGGTGGTGGTTTTGACAGGAAAAGTTTATCGACTAACGTATGAAGCATATGGCAGGATGAAACGCTTAAAATATGGTAGAATATTGCGCAACAAACCGTTTCTCATATTTGCTTCCTGTTTTCAAACGGTTCTTTTTCTTAATATGCAAGAAAGGGGTGTTTATCTTGTCAAATGAGAATGAAGTGAAAGAACTTGCTACTTTCGCGGGCGGCTGTTTTTGGTGCATGGTTTCTCCCTTTGAGGAATTGCCGGGAATTATTAAGGTTGTTTCGGGCTACACGGGAGGCCACAAGGAAAATCCGACGTACGAGGAAGTTTGTTCCGAAACGACGGGTCACTATGAAGCGGTGCAAATCACGTTTAATCCGCACATTTTTCCGTATCAGAAATTGCTTGATATTTTTTGGCAGCAAATCGATCCGACGGACCCGGGGGGACAATTTTATGATCGTGGATCCTCTTATAGAACAGCGATTTTTTACCACAATGAGGAACAGAGAAAATTAGCGGAAGCTTCGAAGAAGAAACTTGAAGAAAGCGGACGTTTCGACAAACCGATCGTCACCGAAATTCGTCCCGCTGCCACTTTTTACCCGGCGGAAGAATATCATCAAAACTATCATCGCAAAAATCCCGTGCATTACCAGCGATACCGTCAAGGATCAGGCCGAGATGCCTTTATTGAAAAACATTGGCGAACGAAGGTCGATCCGGAGGAATTGAAGAAGAAACTGACACCGCTTCAATATGAAGTGACACAAAACAATGGCACGGAGCCGCCCTTCGAAAATGAATATTGGGATAACAAACGGGAAGGGATTTATGTCGATATTGTTTCGGGAGAACCGCTGTTCTCTTCGCTTGATCAGTACGATGCCGGGTGTGGCTGGCCAAGTTTTACAAAGCCCCTGCATGAGCACCGAATTGTTGAAAAAGAGGATTTCAGTCATTTTATGATTCGTACGGAAGTCCGCAGCCGTGAAGCGGATTCACATTTAGGCCACGTCTTTAACGACGGGCCCGCCGAAAAGGGTGGATTGCGCTATTGCATTAACTCGGCTGCACTGAGGTTCATCCCCAAAGAAGACCTGGAAAAAGAAGGATACGGCGAGTATTTATCTTTGTTCGAGGAAAAGGAGGATGTGGGTCATGGCGAAAGTAAGCATCAAAGTTCGGGATAACGGGCCTTATCTCGTTACGGGAGAAGTCGATTTAGTGGATGTGAACGGCAAACGTTTTGAGACAAAAGATCAGTTTGCCTTGTGCCGGTGCGGTGCATCAGCCAAAAAACCATTTTGTGACGGAACGCATAAAAAAATAGGTTTCGAAGATCAATCACGTGCCGAGTAATCA
>CALBTX010000244.1 GCA_937967685.1 uncultured Bacillaceae bacterium
AAGGGGGGTATACTGAACTGGAAAGAGCAGGACTTACCAGCTCTTTGAAGTATCGTTCGAATTATCCTGGAAAGTGATGAAGGACTATCTTGAGTCCGAAGGATATATTGTTAAGAGCCCCAGAGAAACCATCAAAATGGCCTTTCAAACAGAACTGATCAAAGATGGACATACTTGGATGGAAGCACTGTCCAACCGTAATTTAACCACACATACATATGATGAAGCATTGACGAAAAAACTGGTTAAGGATATCAGAGATGATTTTTTCCCAGCCCTACGCTCCTTGTACGAAAAATTGGAAAAGGAACGATCATTATGAATGGACTGCTGGATCGCGACATCGAAATGATTCATGAGGCATTAAGCAGGTTGCCCGAAATAGAATATGCGGTTTTATTTGGCAGCAGGGCGATGGGCAATTTCAAAACGGGTTCCGACGTCGATCTGGCCATTGTAGGCAAAACGGTCACAAACAAAACCTTAAGCCAATTAAATACATGGTTAAATGAAACCTATCCCTTGCCCTACATGTTTGATCTGCTCCATTACGAACGCATTTCTCATAAAAAATTAAAAGAACATATTGATACCGTCGGAAAAGTCTTGTATCGCAAACAAAAAAGGCCATCAACGGCAAACGAATGGCCGTCATGACCCCTCCAACGTTTCGGTGTAGTGCAGGTTCATCTCATTGTGCCCGGGAGACATATTCGCCCGTGCGTGTATCGACGATTAAACGATCGCCGACTTTAATAAAAAATGGCACCTGTACCGTTAAACCCGTTTCCAGTGTGGCCGGTTTGGAGCCTCCTGAAGCAGTGTCACCTTTGATCCCCGGCTCCGTCTCCGTTACCTCCAACTCAACCGTGTTCGGCAGTTGCACACCGAGCGTTTCTCCCTTGTAGATGATGATGTCCACAACCATGTTTTCCAGCAAAAAATTGAGTTCATACTCAATTTGTTTTCTGGGCAACGTTAACTGTTCATAACTTTCTTGATCCATGAAAGTATACTCGTCACCGGAATTGTACAAGTATTGCATTTTCCTCGTTTCAACGTGGGCCGGTTGAACCTTTTCGGTCGTCCGGAACGTTCTTTCCTGTATGTTCCCATTGCGCAAATTCCTTAGTTTGGAACGGACGAAAGCGGCTCCTTTTCCGGGTTTGACATGCTGAAACTCCATAATTTGCCACACATCTCCGTCCAGTTCGATCGTGAGTCCATTTCGAAAATCTGAAGTTGAAATCATGGATTATTCCTCCCGTATCTCTCAATTAAACAGCAGATTCAACATTACAGCGGATTCAACATTAATAAAGCAATTCTTTCTTTTAAACCATCAGCAATTCTTTCGTTGATTGGGTCAAAATTTCACAACCAGTCTCCGTAATTAAGACGTCATCTTCAATGCGAACGCCTCCACGGCCCGCTAAATATATGCCCGGTTCGACGGTGACAACCATACCCGGTCGGAGTGTCACGTTTGAGCGGGATGACAGGACGGGGCCTTCATGAATTTCCAATCCGATCCCGTGCCCGGTGGAATGGCCGAAAGCTTTCCCGTAACCTTTGGCCGTGATATAATCGCGGCAAAGCGCATCCGCTTCCTGACCCGTCATGCCGGCCCGAATATTCTCCACCCCGATACGCTGGGCTTCTAAACAGACGTCATAAATCTCTTTCAACTGATCGTCCGCTTCCCCGAGGGCAAACGTCCGGGTCATATCGGACATGTAACCGTTATATACCGCGCCGAAATCAAGCGTAATAAAATCGCCCCGTTCAATCGTTTTATCGCTGGCAACCCCATGAGGAAGAGCCGATCTAGTTCCTGAGGCGACGATCATATCAAACGAAGAGGAGCTCGCCCCCAGCTTTCGCATATGAAATTCTAATTCGTTGGCCACCTCTTTTTCTTTCATCCCCGGTTTGATCATCCGCAAAATATGCTCATACGTGCGGTCAACAATGTCAACGGCTTTCTTAATCAGCTCAATTTCCTGTTCATCTTTCACTAAGCGCAACTGTTCGATCGCCCCGGATACAGGTACGAGTTCCGTCGGGCTGAACACCTCCGCATACTTGCGATAAGTCCCATAAGTCAGATGATCTTGTTCAAAACCCAAACGCTTAACACGGCGCCGCTGAACTTCATCCCGAATCGTTTCTTCAATCGGTCCGCTATGGCGAACGATATGAAATCCGTTGATCTGTTCTTCCGCCTGCTGCACATAACGGAAATCAGTGATAAAAACCGCATCTTGCTCAGTCAGCAACACGGCACCGGAAGTTCCGGTAAACCCTGTTAAATAACGCCTGTTGACCGCGCTCGTAATTAAGAAGCCGTCCAAATCGTACTGTGCAAATATGCTTCTGCACTTTTCTACCCGTTCTAACACCGAATCCCTCCCTATTCCTCAACTAATGCCCGTAAAGCAAGAAGATATCCTTTCACGCCCAGACCGGCAATTTGCCCCTTACAGACCGGCGCAATGACCGACTGGTGCCGAAAACTCTCCCGTTGATGAATATTGGAAAGATGAACCTCAATGACCTCTAGATCGGTGCTGGCAATCGCATCGCGCAAAGCGTAACTATAATGGGTAAAGGCCCCCGGATTGAAGACCACCCCGTCAAATGCCTCACTCGCTTTATGTATTTCGTCAATTAATGCCCCTTCATGATTGGATTGAAAACATACGATGTCTACTTTGTTTTCTTTCCCCCAGGAAAGAAGCGCTTGTTCCAACTCCCGATAAGTCACCCGCCCATAAACGCCCGGTTCCCTGATCCCCAGTCGGTTAATGTTCGGTCCGTTTAAAACCAATATTTTTTTCACATGATTCCCCCCAGCCCAAAACCATTCCATGATTGCTTATTTTACCATAGGGGAATCACTTTGGATAGAGCCTCCCTCTTTTAACCCCTCCCCTTCTCATGCAGTTCAGACTCATAATAAATGGAATAGCCGACAAACAATCCGTATAAAGCAAAAATGGAAAGGAACACGATGTTTGTATTCCATCCCAGTTCGTGGACACTTTTGACACCCGGAATTAAAGAATGAAGGCCAATAAACAGCAAAACCCATAAAGCAATCCCAAACCATATGCCAAACCACACATTCTGTTTTTTGCGAAATAATGCGTAATACAGCCAGGCGATGAAAACGGAAAGCAGACTGATGAGCACAATGCTGAGCAAATGTCCGGGATAACGCCTCATCCATGCCGTTTGTTCATACGTCGGCCACAACTGCCATATCATGCCCGGTCCGAAAGGCACAAAATTTATGATATGAGCGATGTAGGCCGTTAAAGAAGCGAACAGACCGCCAAAAAAACCGATGCTATAAATATACCCTTTCTGCTTCGTATTTTTATTTTCAGCCTTGGATGGTTCTTCACGCATCATTATTCACCTCATCCATAGTATGAACGAAGAACAAATTGATGATTCTCCTCATAAGTTACTATGACTACTTTTGCCCATGGAGGAGAATCATATGCCGGATGTCATCGTTAAATTGCGTACGAATGAAGACTTTCAACAATGTTGCACACTTTTACAATCACGCAAGCAAAAATATCAGCCTTTGAAAAAATTTACAGCGCTTCACCTGTCCCTAGGTGAAGGGCAAGAAGTCACTGATGTCGTAGATCCCGGTTTGATTGAGAGAGTGGATGCAGATATCACGCTATCGATCATTCAAGATGAAGAAACAGAAACGGCTTCCACAGCCAATTCGCTGTGGGGCATGGAAAGAATCGGGGCCACATACCGCTCCGTCCCCAAAAGGTACCCGAGAGCAAAAGCAGCCGTACTCGATACCGGTTTGAGCAGACACCCCGCTCTCGCCATCGCCCCAAAGTATGCGAATTTTTCCACGGAAAAAACGGCGCATGATTTGAACGGGCACGGAACACATCTGGCCGGAACGATCGGCGGATTTCCAGCCCGCAAAACTTTGAGACATTTTCACGGTGTCTATCCCCGTTTACCGCTCATGAGCGTCAAAGCGTTCGCCAAAGATGGTACCGCTCCTCTCTCGGCCATTATGAAAGCTGTTGAGTGGTGCATCAACCAAAACGTCAAACTGATCAACATGAGTTTCGGTATTGATGAACATAACGCAAGCTTGTACGAAGTCATTCGCACCGCCTATGAGGAAGGCGTGATCATCGTCGCCGCAAGCGGCAATGACGGGAACCCCGGACTGAAATATCCGGCCCGTTATCCGGAAGTGATTTCCGTTGGGTCGATCAACGAAGATGGGCAGGTCTCTTCATTCAGCCAATTCGGCACTCACTTGGATGTGGTCGCACCGGGAGAAAACATCTTGTCCACCTGGCCTAAAAGCCAATTTAAATCGTTAAGCGGCACATCAATGGCTTGCGCGCACGTTACCGGGGTTTTGGCGCTCATGTTGGCCGTGCGTGCGGATCTCACCCCTGACGAAGCCAAACAGCTGCTTGTCGAAAGTGCTGAAGGGTTACCAACCTCTCCTTTGCTCCAAGGACATGGACTCGTTTCGGTGACAAATGTGCTCAAGCGCCTCAGGGAATAAGCCCGAAAAAAGTCCCATTCCTCCTCAGCTCAGTCAGGAAGATTGGGACTTTTTTTGATATTGCACAGAGACGGGCAGGCGGCGATATTGCTGAATATAGGCGGGAAAATTCCATTTTTCGAAAAACTCCTGCGCTTCTTTCCTGCCCAGCGCCATTAATTTCTGTTTCTGTTCATCAGACAGAGCAAAATCCGTTGACTTCACGTTATCCACCGGAATAAAAATCGTTCGGTGCGCATCTCTCGGCTTAATATACTGTTTATCGTGTGCTTCAAGCATCGTGGAAAAGATGGCCAAAAACATTGAGATCGGACCGGCAATGCGACTCGGCTTTTCCTCATGACTTCCCCTCAAACGAAAGCCGAACGTCGGCCAGCGAGGTTTTGTGTCTGAATCAAAAATCCACACCGGATAGTTGCTCAACAATCCCCCATCGACAATATAAATTTTTTTGCGGTGATAACGAATGACAGCCGGCTGAAAAAAATAAGGAATCGTACAGCTCATCCGCACCGCTTTGGCAATGGAAAAGTCGTTCGGATTTTTGCCGTAATGCGTTAGATCATGGGGCAGCACCATCATTCGGCCATTCGTAATGTCTGAGGCCACGATGCGCAGTTTATCCTCAGGCAAATCTCCAAAAGTGTAAATGCCTTTTTGCTTTAACTTCTCTGCAATCCAATGCTCGATTTGAATGGCGGAGTAGATCCCATTGCGCAATAAAATATTTAATCCCTTGCCAATGAGCGGTATACGCCCAATGGTGTTCAAATCCAGAAAAGTTAAAAAAGAAAGTTCGCTCATCATCGCTTCCAGTTCTTGACCGTTATAACCGGCGGCCAAAAGACTGGCAATCATCGATCCGGCTGACGTCCCCGCCAGTCTTTCAAACGTGTATCCTTGCCGCTCCGCCTCTTGGATGGCTCCGACGAAAGCAATCCCTTTCACTCCTCCGCCTTCAAAGACGGCGTCACATTTCAACATGCTTCCTGACCCCTCTCGAATGTCTGCCTGTTGCATTATATCGAGCAAGGGCCGTTGGCGTGACAATATAATAACGCTGGCGCTCCAGGAAAAATATTGGTTGCAGGTGCCCAATGGCCTGTCAATGTCAAAAAGCACCCGGACAGAGGAAGCTAGCTCTGCTCAGGTGCTTTGAATGCCTTGTCTTCTTTCTCGTCCTCTTCTTTCAATGCCCACAGTTCTTTCAACCGTTCGGGATTTTGCTCAAAATACTCCACTAAATATTCAATACACGTAATCGAATCCCAGCTTAAATGATGTTCGATACCTTCGACATCTTCGTAGATGTTTTCCTCACCGACACCGATCATTTTCAGAAATGATTCAAGCAACGTGTGCCTGTCTACCAACCGTTTGCCGATTTTTTTCCCTTTCGCCGTGAGAATCAGACCACGGTACTTTTCATAAACCAAATATTTGTTTTCGTCCAGTTTCTGAACCATCTTTGTCACCGATGAAGGGTGAACGTTCAATGCCTCGGCGATATCAGAAACTCTGGCATATCCTTTGCCTTCGATCAATGAATAAATTTGTTCCAAGTAATCTTCCATACTGGGTGTCGGCATGACGTTCTCCTCCAAAAATAAATGGTGCATATCTGATGATACACATTATCCGCTGGAAAAACAAGCTCATTGAGGCAAAAGCTAAAAATGATCTAGCCGATTCGTTGCAGCCAAGTTCCTTCAATGAGCTGGTTGATATAAGCGGATATATAGAAGAGCATATCCGTATAGAGCAGGACGCCCATCACAATCATGATCACGGCGCCGATTTTCATGATCAGATCGGAGTATTTCATAATCCAACGCGTGGAACCGATGAAAAAGGAAAGACCTAAAAAGGGAAGGGCAAATCCGACAATGTAAGCCCCCATATAAGTCATGCCGTAGGACGGGTTTGCCGCTGCCAAAGTGATGATCAACGTTAAGATCGGCCCGATACAGGGCATCCACCCGGCGGCAAAGCCGATCCCGATTAACGTCGAGCCGACGTATCCAGCCGGCTTGGTCGTAAACTGGAATCTTCTCTCTTTCATCAGCCAGTCCATGCGAAAGACACCGAGCAAAAACAGTCCCATGACAACAATTAAAATACCTCCGATTTGTTGAATCAGCATCCTGTGCTCGTTAAATAATTGCCCGATGAAACTGGCGCTCAAACCGAGGGCCACGTAAATGATGGAGACACCCAGCAGGAAAAAGACGGAATGAGACAGCAGCTTCCAACGCACTTGATGGCTTTTACCTTCCTGTATGTTTTGCACCGAAATGCCGGTAATATAAGATAAATAGGCGGGATATAAAGGCAGTGTACACGGTGAAATAAATGAGATCAATCCGGCCCAAAGTGCAACCCAAATAGATATATCTGCGACGTTGTCCAAGAAGATCACCTCAATGAAGGGAACAGCCGTTTTAGCATTGTCCAGATTTCAGTCCTTTAAGCTCATTGTATTAGAAAGAACGGGTGTACACAACTTCATTCACCGGATTGACATATTTCTTCACACGCCGCTAGAGACCGCACTTCAGTTGAGCGTTACAATTGTTGCACGTGTTACAGCCTCCGATCTCCTCGACCGTTCCCTGTCTGCAGATGGGGCACGTTTCACCCACTTCCGTACCATAAGTGACTTTCGTTGACTTCAAGTCAGGAATCGTCTCCAACACATACTGCTTCGGTTTTTCCTCCACTTCCCACTCTTCGAACAGACTCTCCGGCTGCTCCTGATCTTCCGGCGTGAGGGAAAGCACCTGGGTATCCCGGGAACCGTCGACGTAAACCGTTCCTCCTTTGGCCCCTCCGCGATGCAACCGTTCATAAACCGCCTGAACCTGACTCACCGTGTAGCCTTTGGGAGCATTCACGGTTTTGCTTAAGGAACTGTCCACCCAGCGTTGAATAATACACTGCGTATCGGCATGCTGTTCAGGTGTCAGATCCATGGCCGAGACAAACCATTCGGGAAGATTGTCCGGATCGGCATCGGGATGGCGGTCCAGATATTCCTGAACGATGTCCGCTTTCACTTCAATAAACTTGCCCAAACGCCCCGAACGGTAATAAGTAAATGAAAAGTAAGGTTCCAACCCGGTCGAGACACCGACCATCGTTCCCGTGGAACCGGTTGGCGCCACCGTTAATAAGTGCGAATTGCGTATGCCGTATTTCAAAATATCTTGGCGCAGTTTCTCAGGCATCCTGCGCATATAACCGGTGTTGATGAACGCTTCACGCAGCCTGTGGGTTTCTTCCTCCGTTGCACCGACGAGAAAGGGGAAGCTGCCTTTTTCCTTAGCTAATTCCACGGACGTTTCATATGCGGTGACAGCCATCGTTTTAAATATTTGATCGACGAGTTGGTTCCCTTCTGCCGAACCGTACACTTTTTCTTCATAAATCAATGCGTCATGAAGACCCATCACACCCAAACCAATGCGTCGTTCGCCTTTGGCCTGACGCGTGTTTTCCTCCAGGAAATAAGGGGTGGCATCGATCACGTTGTCCTGCATGCGCACACCAACGCGAACGGTTTGTTTTAATTTGTCGAAGTCAAACCGCTTTTTGTCTTTATCCACCATTTCCGCCAGATTCACTGCGGCAAGATTACAAACGGAGTAAGGCGCCAGAGGTTGTTCACCACACGGGTTGGTTGCGACCACTTTTTGTCCATACGCTTTGGCGTTCGTCATCTCGTTCGCATTGTCAATGAAGAAAATGCCCGGCTCCGCGGAATACGTGGCGCAAATATTGATGAGCTTCCACAATTCCTTCGCCTTAATTTTTTGATAGACCCGCGTTTGATACCCTTTTGCTTCCCACTCCCGGACGTCTCCATATTTGTGCCATTCTTCGTTATAAACTTTCATTTCCTCTTCCGTGTAATTTTCCACATCTGGAAAACGCAGTTCATAATACTCGTCATTTTCCACGGCGTCCATAAAATCTTTTGTTAAACAGACAGAAATGTTGGCACCTGTTAAAAACTCCGGATTGTGCACTTCATACGTCCCGCCATCTGCCAGCTTCTCTTCCGCTTCCTTAATGATTTCCGCGCTGAAAGGCGCGTCTTCCATCTCCCGACTCAGTTTTAAAATGTTTTCGTACATGTCGATTTCAGTCGGTTTGAGCGGGGTGAATTTCAGCTTTTCCTGTGCCAGTTTTTTAATTTTCGGATCTTCCGCTTTTTCGATAATAAAACGCAGCACTCTCGGATTTTGCATTTTGGAAATAATAAATTCGATAATATCGGGATGCCAGCAGGCCAGCATGATCATTTGGGCCCCTCTGCGTGACCCGCCCTGTTCGACGAGATGTGTCAGCTTGGCGATGTCATCCAGCCAGGAGACGGAACCGCTGGATTTCCCATTGACCCCTTTACACAATGCTCCCCGGGGGCGCAAAGTGGAACCGTTCGTGCCGACACCCCCGCCCCGGCTCATAATCTCCATCACTTTTTTCCGATGTTCGGCAATACCGCCCCTGGAATCTTTCGGGAAGGGCATGACGTAACAATTGAAATAAGTGACATCAGTGCCTGCGCCGGCGCCGTACAGCACCCTGCCGGCCGGAACAAAATGCATGTGCACCAGCTCATGATAAAAGTCCCGGAACGCTTTCTGGCGCTGTTCTTCATTCGTTTCAACTGCCGCCAGACCCGTGGCCACGCGTTTGGCAATCTGCTCGTAGAAGATTTCCAAAGGTTTTTCAACGACATCTAAATTCACTTCGATAATACCTGTTTCGATTTGTTCAGGATCTTCCAACACGCCCCGGAAGGACTCGTCCACTCGCACTCGGGCCATGTTGGTCCCTCGGTCAAAACCGATCACAATGCCGTATCCTCTGGCCGGAAACTTCGGATCTTCCTTGACGGTCAGGACGACAAAGTCTCCCTGCTTTAAAGTCGTTTTTTCGATATCTTTGAAAGCATAGCGATCAAGCATCACCAATCTGGAAACACCGCTCAAGGTTCGGTGCATATCCGGCGTTATCGGGTGCACCTGAGGAAATTTTTTTATGTCTTCATTCAGTCTTTCGATGTCTATCTGTGTTCGCAAGGACATTTCTTTGAATGCAGCCTGATCATTTTGAACGTTTTCAGTCATAAATGTTGTACTCATGGAAACCTTCCTTTCGACATACTTCGACATACTGCTCTGACATTCCAAGGACATTCCAATCCAGCTTGGACATCGATATTGTCATTTGACAACAAGGGGGCTTCACGATGGAGAGCATGACTGATTTATAGTCGTTCCCTTGTTCAAGATGGTATATTTACCATATCATAGTAGAAACGAAAAAACAACAACATATAGTATTAATTTTTTCAGACATATACCATATATTGAGTATGGAACAGAAACACAGCGTTTCGTCAAATTTGAAATTTTCCTCTTTAACACGTTTGCTCCGATTAACTCCCGGAAACTTGTCCAACGTCTTTTTATCTACTTTTTTCAGAGGTTGCCTTTTCTGACAAATTTTGCGTCCCCAATTACCCCAAATTATTTCTTGAAGAAACCCATTTTTGATACAATGAACATATCATCAAAAGGAGGCGTTTGGCATGCACCCGAAAGACCAGGTTGTTCTGATGAATGACGAATGGAAACCGAGAGATCAAGCCTTCGTTGATATCGAAGATCGCGGTTATCAATTTGGAGATGGGATTTATGAAGTCATTCGCGTGTACGACGGAAAAATGTTTATGGCTAGTGAACATGTGCATCGTTTGGAGCGCAGTGCTCGGGAAATCGGCTTGACCCTCCCTTACCCGAGAGCGCGGTTGATCGGTCATCTGGAAGAACTGATCAGCCGCAACGGCTTGAAAGAAGGTTTTATTTATGTGCAAATCACTCGAGGTTCGGCCCCGAGAATGCACCATTTTCCTCAAAAGCTTACGCCCCCGCAGCTTGTCGCCTACACAAAAGATGCACAGCGGCCCGTTGAACTGCAGCAGAATGGGGTGCGGGCCATCCTCACGCCAGATATTCGCTGGTTACGCTGTGACATTAAAACGATCAACCTGCTCGGCAACGTATTAGCCAAAGAGGAAGCGGCCAAACAAAATGCATATGAAGCGATTCTGCATCGTGAACACACGGTCACTGAAGGAAGTTCGACGAATGTGTTTATCGTTCAGGACGGTGTGCTGTACACCCATCCGGCCACACATCTCATTTTAAACGGAATAACAAGGCAGAAAGTGATCGCTTTATGTCGCAAACTCAAACTCGACATTCGCGAACAACCGTTTACCGTCGCTGAACTACTCCGCGCTGATGAAGTGTTTATCACGAGCACGACGAACGAAATCATGCCGGTCATTCGTATTAACGAAAAAGAGATAGGCCCCGGCATTGCGGGACCTTTCACAATCAAACTGCAGGAAGCATTTCAGGAAGACATCGACAGGGTGGCATACGCCCGTCACTAACGCTAACGCCTAGAGGTGGGATTTTTCGGGTCAACCTTTCTTCTAAAATGACTGTGTTACTTTTAAAATAAGTACGTTTACTGACTTGCGTTTACTTTCGAAAATTCCAATCGTCATGCCCGTACTTGGTGCGGACTAACTCAGCGATCAATTTTTTTTCTTCTTCGGTTAAGTCGTCTTCTGCCAATTGTATGTTAAAACCCTGCTCAAAACCGGCATAAAAAGCCTGCTTGACTTCGTCTATGCTCACGGGGGTGGACAGAAGCTGGTTGATGGCCACCGCTTTTTTGGAAAAATTTTCTCTCAGGCGCTGTCTGACACGCTCGCTTGGAAACTGAATAACATCGAAGAGCATCTCCTCGTCTACATCCATTAAAATAGCGCCGTGCTGTAAAATGACGCCTTTTTGTCTCGTTTGAGCACTGCCAGCCACCTTTCTCCCCTCGACGACAAGTTCATACCAGGATGAAGCATCGAAACAGACGGCCGATCGTGGATTGGTCAACACTGCTTTCTGTTCTTCAGTTTCAGGCGTGGAGAAATAAGCATCCAAACCGATGTTTCGAAAACCGTAAAGCAAACCTAAGCTAATGACCCGGTATGCCTCGGTCACGGAGGAAGGCATGCCCGGGTAGTCCTCACTGACAACGACGCTGTACGTTAATTCTTGATCATGCAAAACAGCTCTTCCCCCGGTCATTCGGCGGACAAAACCCAAGCCGTGTCTCTCAACCCCCTCCATGTTAATTTCTTTGTCCACTTTTTGAAAATAGCCGATGGAAAGCGTCGGAGGATCCCAACCGTAAAAACGGACTGTCGGTGGCACTTGACCTTGACTGTGTAAAATGAGCATCGCCTCATCAATGGCCATATTCACAGCCGGATCATTCAAACCTGAATCGATAAACCGCCATGCCGTCCTCGTCACTTCGATTCCCCCGTTGTCAAAAATGGATCATGATCGTGATTTAACCTTAACAGATGGTTGCGTTATAATTGAAATATTGAAACATGACAGAACACGTGCATTTTCGTTTTCATCGTATAGGGAAAGTGGCAGCACGTCAAGTTGGGATAATGAAAACGATACTGCTTGGGATAAAGACAAGGATACTTCTTGAAATAAAGAAAAGGATATTTCAGTGTTTTATGAAGAGGAGGGGCTTATGTATGTGGGAGGTCGGAGTGTCGTTAGCGCCTTTAATCATCATTTTTATCCTCTTGTTTTTGTTGAAACAAACGGTGGTCCGGGCTGGATTGGGCGCTTATGTTTTTACAGTCCTGTTGACCTTTGTCGCACCCTCATTCACTGTGAGCACAGCAGACATTTTGACTTCCACAATACAAGGTATCCTCATTTCCTCTATCGTCGCCTACGTGCTCTTATTCGGTATATTACTGTTTCACCTGATGAAAGAAGCGGGGGCCATCGAGGCCATTGCCACCTTCGTCTCCAACGCCACGCAAGACCCGGTCAGACAGGTGCTTTTGCTCGTTGTCGCTTTCTCTCCGCTGGTTGAATCAGCCAGTGGCTTTGGCATCGCGATTATCGTCGTCGCTCCGATCATGGTCGCCTTGGGCTTCAGCCCGTTCAAAGCGACGATGCTCGCTTTGGTCAGTTTAAGCGCCGTGCCGTGGGGGGCTTTGGCAACGGGCACCGTCATCGGGGCCACCATCAGCGGTATCCCCCTGCATGACATGGGCTCCGGCAGTGCGCTGTTAAGTGTCCCCACCTTCTTTTATTTTGCCTTTGTAGCTGTTTATCTCGCCAACGGCTGGCAGGGCATCAAAGCACGGTGGGCGGAAGTGATAGCAGTGGCCGCCTCTTTATCCGTTTCCGTCTGGCTCTTTAGCACGTATGTCAGCGTAGAGTTGGCCGGCGTGTTTGCTGCCCTGGTTGCGATCGGCATCCAATTGCTTTTCATTCGTCTGTCACACGGCCAAACCTGCGGGCAAAAGCTCAAACAAAATAAAGCCCTTTTATCCGGGGAAGCTCAGTCTGAAATCTCCGTCGCAGAGGCAACGGAAAAAAACATGCAGCCAAAGCATCACGTTCAAAACATCGTCCTCGCTTTAAGTCCGTATTTATTTCTGACGCTGCTTCTGCTTTTGTCCAGACTGGTTCCCTTTGTCGAACATTTTTTGCGATCGCAATGGGTGATCGATTTACCCGCATACTCGTTTACGCTTCCGGTGTTGTATTCCCCCGGATTCATTCTGCTGCTTGCCTGTTTATTTACCATCCTCATTTTTCAAACGCGATTACCGACCATACGTACAGCATGTCGTCATACTTTAAAACAATGGGTACCCGTTGTCCTGACAACGATCTTTTTTGTGGCCACGTCTGAAGTGATGTTCGTCTCCGGCATGACGAGCACCCTTGCCCAGGCCACAGCGGCAGCGTTCGGTACGGCTTTTATGTTCCTATCCCCGTTGTTGGGCGGAATGGGTGGCTTCCTGACCGGGACGAACACCGCGGCCAACGCAATGTTTATCCATTTGCAGATGCAGACGGCACAGCAGCTGGACATCTCGGCTGAGCTGTTTGCCTATGCCAACAATGTCAGTTCCGCGCATCTGACGATGGCTTCCCCTTCACGCATTTTATTGGGAGCCTCTGTGTGCGGCATCCCCTCCGCAGAAAACGAACTGTTGGCAAAAACAATCCTTATTGCCCTCGGTTCACTCGTTTTGGTTGCCGGCGGAATGATCCTCCTCTCTTTGTTCTAAGCTATTTGGATGAGCGCGCCGACCGTGCCGATGGCTTTCAGCCCTCCTTCCACCTTAACACCGGTTTGCGCGCGGCCGTCACCTCGTCCAGGCGGCTGACGACAGTGTTGTGCGGGGCTTCTTGAACAGTTTCCGGATTCTCCTCCACTTCCTTGGCAATTTGGATCATCACTTCGATAAACTCATCCAGCGTTTCTTTGGACTCCGTTTCCGTCGGTTCGATCATCAAACATTCTTCAACGATGAGCGGGAAGTAAATGGTCGGCGGGTGGTAACCGAAATCGAGCAACCGTTTGGCGATGTCCAGCGTGCGCACGCCCAGTTTCTTCTGCCGCTTGCCGGAGAGGACGAATTCATGCTTGCAATGCCTGTCATACGGCAGATCGTAGTAAGGGGCCAGTTTGCGCATCATATAATTCGCATTTAAGACCGCATATTCCGACACTTGGCGCAACCCCTCCGCCCCCATCGTCCGAATGTAGGCATAGGCGCGCACGTTGATGCCAAAATGGCCGTAGTACGCTTTAACCCGACCGATTGAATCCGGCCGATCATCATTCAATGTATATCGATCACCTTCCCGACTGATCAGCGGGCGGGGTAAATAGGGCATGAGCGCTTTCTTCACCCCGACGGGTCCGGAACCCGGTCCTCCTCCGCCGTGAGGCGTGGTGAACGTTTTGTGCAAATTGAGATGAACGACGTCAAAGCCCATATCCCCCGGCCGTGTATAGCCCAGGATGGCGTTGGCGTTCGCCCCGTCATAATAAAGCAGGCCTCCTGCTTCATGAACAATCCGGGCCATCTCCACGATATCTTCTTCAAACAGGCCTAACGTGTTCGGATTGGTCAACATCAGTGCCGCCGTATCCGGACCGACGACTCGTTTCAAATCTTCGACGGCAACCAATCCCTGCTCGGTGGAGGACACGGTGATCGTTTCAAAACCGGCCATCTTGGCACTGGCCGGATTCGTTCCGTGCGCTGAATCGGGGACAATCACCTTCGTGCGCTGCTCCCCTTCCCCTCTGGCATGGTGATAAGCGCGGATCATCATCAAACCCGTCCATTCCCCCTGGGCGCCTGCAGCCGGTTGTAACGTGACCGCATCCATGCCCGTAATTTCCTTCAAATATTCTTGCAGCTCAAACATCAATTGCAAAGCCCCTTGCACACTTTCTTCCGGCTGATACGGATGGATTCGGGCGAAACCGGGATCACGGACCACGTCTTCGTGAATTTTCGGATTGTATTTCATCGTGCAGGAACCGAGCGGGTAGAAACCGGAGTCCACACCGTGATTACGCGTGGACAACTGGGTGTAATGACGGACCAGCTGCAGTTCGGAAACTTCGGGTAACTCAGCCGGTTGTTCGCGCAGAAACCGAGGCGGGATCACTTCCGTGACATCCACCTCCGGCACATCGTTTTCCGGTAACCCATGTGCCATCCGCCCGGGCTTGCTCCTTTCGAAAATCAAAGGGCTGTCCTCGCGCCTATTCATTGCTGATCACCTCCAATGCGTGCACAAAACGGTCAATTTCTTCTTTGGTCCGGGTCTCCGTTACAGCCACAAGCATATGCCCGTCATACTCCGAATAGTCACGGCCGAGATCATAACCCCCCAGAAAACCTTTGTCCAGCAGTCTGGCGTTCACAGCTTTCACCGGTTGATTCATCTTTATGGCAAATTCGTTGAAAAAAGGCTGTTCATGTGCGACCTGTATTCCCTTTGCCCTGCTCAACTGCCGCTTGGCATATTGAGCTTTTTGCACGTTGAGCATGGCCATTTTCTGGACGCCGCTTTTTCCCAAAGCGGACATGGCCACCGAGGCGGCAATGGCATTCAGCGCCTGGTTGGAACAAATGTTGGAAGTCGCTTTTTCCCTGCGAATATGCTGCTCCCGGGCCTGCAAAGTGAGCACAAAACCGCGACGGCCATTTTCATCTGTCGTCTGCCCGACAAGACGGCCGGGAATTTTGCGCATAAACTTTTGCCGAGCGGCAAAATAACCGCAATGCGGTCCTCCAAATGAAGCGGGGATGCCAAACGGTTGGACATCACCGACGACGACATCGGCCCCAAACGCACCGGGAGGCTGCAAAATACCCAATGCCAAAGGATTGGCACTGACGATCATCAACCCGTTTTTAGCGGCGTGTGTGATTTGTTCCACCGCCGCTAAGTCTTCCAAATGTCCCAAAAAATTCGGATATTGAACGATGACGGCCGCAGTCCGGTCATCAACGGCCTGCTCCAAATCTTCCAGCTTCGTGACACCGTCTTCGAGGCCGATTTCAACGATGTCCATCCCCAGCCCTTGCGCATACGTATGCAAAATGGCGCGGGATTCCGGATGCACCGCTCTGGAGACGATGATTTTGTCCGCTTTCCCCAGGCCAAAAGCCATCGCCGCCGCTTCAGCCAAAGCCGTCGGACCGTCATACATGGAAGAATTGGCGACATCCATCGCTGTCAATTCGCAAATCATCGTCTGAAATTCAAAGATGGCCTGCAGTTCTCCCTGGCTGATTTCCGGCTGATAAGGCGTATAAGCGGTATAAAACTCCGATCTGGAAATCATATGGTTGACAACACTCGGGATGTAATGTTCATACGTCCCTGCCCCCAAAAAAGAGACGTGTGTTGCCGCATGCGCATTTTTCTCCGCCAGCTGAGCCATATGTTTCGTTAAAGCGAGTTCGTCCAAAGGACGGGGAAGATGCAGCTCACCCCGAAACCTCACTTCTTCAGGTATGTCGGCAAACAACTCATCCGTGGAACGGATGCCGATGGCAGCACACATTTGCTGCTTGTCTCTCTCCGTCATAGGCAAATAACGGCTCTTCACCTGTTAACCCCTCCTTCAATAGAAACTATGGACAAGCCTGAAATGGAAGACATGCCTGACTAGACACGCATGACAAGACAAGGCTTGCATTGATAAATAGACACGACTGACATTTGGACTTAACGAGCCCGTCATTCGTTTTAGGCACGTTTGTAAAAAGGAATCGGAACCACTTTTCCTTTGACCCTTTTTTTACGGATGTGAACGTGAACTTCCTGACCGGTATGGGCAAAACGGGTCTCGATCAGGGCCATGCCCACGTTCTTGTTCAAAGTCGGTGCGTGGGTGCCGCTCGTCACCTGGCCCACTTGCTGATCCCCGACATATACGGCATAGCCGCTGCGCGGAATCCCCCGCTCGATCATTTCAATGCCGACCAGTTTTCGCGGAGGCCCTGCTTCCTTCTGTTGGCGCAGGATGTCCCTGCCGATAAAATCCACCCCCTTATCGGGTTTGACGGCAAAACCTAATCCGGCTTCCACGGGAGTAATCTGCGGCGATAGTTCTTGACCGTATAAAGGCAAACCAGCCTCAAAGCGAAGGGTATCCCGTGCACCCAGGCCGCAAGGTTGCACTCCTTCCGCTTTCCCCGCCTCTAAAATTTTTTCCCACAAAGGAATGGCTTCCGTCGCGCGGAGATAAATTTCAAAACCGTCTTCACCGGTGTATCCCGTTCGGGAAACGAGCGCCTGTATCCCGTCTAAATCAACGTTGTCCTTAAATCGAAAGAACTTGATGTGTCTAAGATCCTCGGCGGTCAATCTTTGTAAAACGCTCTCGGCCAAAGGGCCTTGCAAGGCGAGCAAAGCCGTCTGGGCGGACATATCATCCACTGTCACCTGTTCATCCGCGATATGATTGCTCATCCATGCCAAGTCTTTGTCAATGTTGGCCGCATTGACCACCACCAAATAGTCCTCATCTGCTTTCTTGTAAATGATCACGTCATCGACCGTTCCTCCGTCCGGATAACACATTGGGGTATACAGCGCCCGACCGGCCGTTAATTTAGTGACATCGTTCGTCACCAATTTTTGCAAATATGTTTCAGCATCCGCTCCCCTCACCGAGAGCTCTCCCATATGGGATACGTCAAAAAGACCCGCCTTCGTCCGCACAACGTGATGTTCTTCCTTAATACTCGAATATTGAACGGGCAATTCCCAACCGCCAAAATCAATCGTTTTCGCCCCGTAGCGTTCATAGATCGGATATAACGGGGTTTTGCGCAATGAACTCACAAACAGCCACCTCCTGTTTTTCATATCTTTGACAAACGTGAACATAAAAAGACGGACAGTGATACCTTCATTCCCCAAACGATACATGCTTCAGCATGCGTTTAGCCGCCCTAGCGGTCTTCTGTCTCTCTAGAAGACTAAACGACTCTCTCGGCACACTGTGCATGAGTTCGGGAAAAAGGTATCCTCTGTCCGTCAACCTGAGAGTTTTCCCTACCATCCGGTATCGGTGAAACATACCAGATTCGTTCATCCTGTCGGATACAAAATTGGATATTTTCCGACAGAATGAAGGGCTTTCCCCTTTGGTGGCCCGCCGATCGCAGGCTCTCTCCAGAGACGCGTCCTGCAAGAGTCTTTTTGCCTGAGAGATTCACCCACACGGCTTGCTCCTTCGGCGCTACACGACGGTAGTCTCTCCTCTTGCAGTCATTCGCCTGTATGCTTTTCGTTCTCGTCGTTCATACTAATGCTCACACGTGAATTCTATATTCCATCCTATCATGTCTAGGCCATCTTTTCCAGTCATTTCAGCAAAGGGAAGTGCTGCCGATGAATATTCCCATTCATTTCGATCACAGTTGGCTTGAGGAGTTAAACAAAAAAATGCAAGAAGACGGCCCGTGGGACAAACCGGAAATGTTTCAGCTGGCGCTCAGGGCTGAAAAAAGCCGGATGATATCCGATTTTCATTCCCTGGCCTGTTTACGCCATTTACCCCATCTCACACCGCACCCCCATCAGGTGGAAACCGCCAAAAAAGTGTTAACCGAAATGCACGGAAAAGCGATTCTGGCTGACGAAGTCGGTTTGGGGAAAACGATAGAAGCCGGTTTGATTTTAAAAGAATATATGGTGCGGGGTCTCGTTAAAAAAGCGTTAATATTGGTGCCTTCCTCGCTGGTGATGCAATGGACGAACGAATTGAATCAGAAGTTTGCCATCCCGGCCGTGGCCCAGAAAAAAGAATACATGTGGAAACAAACGGACATCCTCGTCGCCTCTATCGATACCGCCAAGCGCTCCCCGCATCGCGAACATGTTTTAGAGCAAGCATATGATATGGTCATCGTCGACGAAGCGCACAAACTGAAAAACCGCAAATCGAAAAACTACATATTTATGACGCAATTGAAGAAGAAATACTGTCTGTTATTAACCGCCACCCCTGTTCAAAACGAAATCTCCGAACTGTTTAATCTCGTCTCCCTGTTAAAACCGGGTTTGCTCGGCGATCCCCAATCGTTCGTGCGCCAATATGTCGATGGCAAACGCAAAACCAAAAACGCCGCACAACTGCAAAATTTGCTGCGCAGCGTCATGATCCGCAATATGCGTAAAGACGGCATGATCCATTTTACGAAGCGCCATGTGCAGCACATCGAGCTGGACTTATCGGCTGAAGAACAACAACTGTACGATGCGATCACGCGTTTCGTCCGCGACATTTACCAGCAACAAACCGGACAGAGCACCGCTTTCTCCTTAATTACGTTGCAGCGGGAAGTCTGTTCAAGCCGGGAAGCGACCTTCCTCACATTGTACAACATGCTGCAAAAATGTGCCGTCGATTCGCGCATGAGTCGGGAAATTGAAGATTTAATCCGGCTCATCAAACAAATTCGCGTGCATACAAAAGCGAATAAAATGATCGAATTAATTGAAGGCATCGGTGAAAAAGTGATCGTTTTCACGGAATACCGGGCCACACAAGACTACCTGCAACACGTATTGCATGAACGAGGCATCACGTCCGTTCCGTTTCGCGGCGGGTTTAACCGCAACAAAAAGGACTGGATGCGCGAACTGTTCCAGAAAAAAGCACAAGTGCTCATTGCCACTGAAGCGGGAGGGGAAGGCATTAACCTGCAATTTTGCAACCATGTGATCAACTATGACCTTCCCTGGAACCCGATGCGCTTGGAACAGCGCATCGGCCGCATCCACCGACTCGGGCAAGAAAAAGACGTATACATTTACAATCTGTACACCCGGGGCACGATTGAAGAATACGTCCTCCACCTCCTGTATGAAAAAATTAACCTGTTTGAAATGGTTGTCGGTGAACTGAACGACATTTTGGACAGGATGAAACTGAAGACAGAATTGGAAGATTATTTGACCGACATTTTCTTGGGATCCTCGTCAACAAAGGAGATTGAGATCAAACTAGAAAACATCTCCGCCTATATGCGGGGTATCCGCCAGGGGCTGAAAAAAGACGCTGGCACACTAAGCAGCGACAACGATAAAAGGAGGGCAGGAACGTGAATCAAGCGGAAATATATGCCTATGTACAGCAATACTTAGAGGTGATGGAATGCACGATTTTTAAACAGCATCCGGCCTACTTAAGCACCGAATTGTCGGTTGAAGCCGACAAAGATATCGCCGACAGGCCGTATTACTGGATGTTTGTCGAACGAACCGGCGCCGAACCGCAGCCGATGCAACTGACATTTATTTTCGATCCTGACCAGGTTGATGAATCAATCAAAGGGGAGCGTTTGGAATTTGGCAGCCGCAGACTGCACCAAATTTTTGAATCAGCCCAGAAACGGGGCAAATACGTCCGACTGTACGAGGAGGTCCCGCTCACTGCCACCGGGCAAGGTTTGACGCCGTGGTTGTATTTAAATTACACCATTTCCTATTTGTGTGATCAAAAAAAAGATGTGCACCTGCCGCTCGGATTCAATTTAATCAACGGAGAAATGATCGGACAGTTTGATCGGTTTGTTGACCGACTGCCGTTAACCCCGAAGATCCCGGATTACCATTTTACGTTGAGCCCCATTTTTTCTTTGCGTTCGGCATCAGAGCGTCTTGAAGCATACATTCGCCAGATGCTTGAGAAAGAAGATCAAACCTGGGCCAAAGAAGCCAATGCCCGGCTTGATGAGGAAACCCGGCTGATACGTTCTTTTTTTGAATCAACCGAAAAAGAAGATGCCACATTAAGAACACGGTTGGCAGAAGTCGACTTGTACCGTCCGCAAATTGAAGTCAAGCCGATTAATATTGGTCTGCTTTATCTTCAAACACACCCCTTCGCCTAATCCTAGCCGATTTCATCATCATCATCAGAGCGGTGGGAACGACGCCAAACCAATGTTGGCTCCATCCGCCTCTTTGCACTTTTCTCACCTGTTTCTGCTGGCGTCGTTCACTTTGCGGCGTATTGACAAAGCGAACAAATTCAGTGGTCAAAAACTTTACCCATTCCTGGAAAGACATTGGCTCACCCCGTCTCTTTTTTGATTCAGCTTGCCCGTTACAGGCCGTTTTTATACCGACCGATCATGGGCGCAAGTGTATTCGAAGGGCGCGCGGTATGTCGCTTTCCACATGCGCATCTCTCCGGCGTCCCGGTAGCTGATGCGCTGATCGCGGTAGTTAGCTTCCAAAAACCATAAGTCACCGTTCTGATCGACGACAATATCGAGACCGAGATCCGCAGTGGAAGGATGCTTTTTTTCCAAGGCTTTAGCGATTTGCAAACTGAGCCGACGAATGCGTTTTTTCGTTCCTTTGGGCAAATGCGGTTTGACTTTTTTGTAAGAAACAGCCCTTCCGCCTTGAGCAACATTCGTAGCGATTTTCTTGCGTCCCGCTACACGGGGCACAATCCCGGTGAAAGTCCACTTTTTCCGGGCGTTTTTTTGCACAGACGTGCGGAAGTCCATTTTTTTGCCTTTATAGGTGATCGATTCAATCCATTGCTGGATGAAAAAGAGAGAGGGGCGGGGAAATTGTTCTTGATAAAATGGTTTCAGTTGTTGTTTGGACACCCTCATCTGCTTTTGCCTGTTGCGCTGGATTCGGCATATGTTCACCCCGCGGGCATCCTCTTCCAGTTTGTAAAGCCCTTCCCCCAATGAACCGATTTTCGGTTTAATGATGATTTGGCCAAACTGTTGCAAAAAATGAATGAGGTTGGCATAGGACAGCTGCGCCGCCTCGGGAATATGCGGTTTGATGTCCACCCGTGATTTTAAATATTGAACCGTGGCATATTTATCGCGCTGGCGGTTGGAGACGATATTCAAAAAAACAACGCCCCTATTTTTTTCGATGCGCTTTAATTTGCTGACACTGTTTTTCTTGTGCAGGATCGTCCGGCAAAAGTTCACCTTAGGAAGAGGAACTTTTTTTTGAGTCAATGAATTCTGGGTGGAATCAAAAACATAGCCGTTGACCCGGCCTTTTTTCTTCCGGATGTGACGGAGGGAATACAGGCACAGATCCACTTTTTTCTCGCGGGCCAAATCCAAATAAAAGGACAGATTTTCCTTCTTTTCTGTTCCCCGAATCATTCGCTTTAAAATTTTATCGTTAAACAGGAATCCGATCACGGTCATTCCCTCCCTTCTCCTTGGCATAGACCGCATAAGCATACTCGAATGGAATGCGGTACAAAGCAGCGCGCGTTTTTCGGTCTTTAAGACGCCGGTATGATTTTTTCAAGGCGCAGAAATTTGCTTCCAGAAACCACAGTTGACCATCCTTGTCTACAGCAATGTCCAAACCCATATCGGCAATTGTTGGATACAACTCCACCAGAGCGGAAGCGATTTCCAGACTTAAGCGGCGAATCTCTTTTTTTATTTTTTTATTCCCGGGAAAAACATCGTTGAAGGCAACGGGTACGCCTCCCTGGGCCAGATTTGTGACAATGCCTTTGCTTTTGGCCAGGCGCATTACCATCCCCGTCACCTGCCATTGCCTATTTTTGTTTTTCTGTGTTGACACCCGAATGTCAAATTTTTTTCCTTTATATTCTTTCAAAGGCAAACAAGGCTGAACTAAATACCGCTGTGGTTTTTTGTACATTTTGGCGTAAAATTCTTGAAAGACTTCTTTCGGGACGATTTTTCGCCTGGTCTTCTTCGATCGTGTACGGTGAACGACATAATCATTTGAACGTTTGTCAATGGTCGTGATGTTTTTGCCTAAGGACCCGCGAACCGGTTTAATGATCACTTGATCGTATGTTTGCAGGAAATGTTTCAAATTGGCATAGGAAAGCTCTGCTGTCTCGGGAATATGCCCTCTGATTTCCTGTATTTTGTTTAAATAACGATAAATGTGGTATTTATTCCGTTCTTTCTGTGTGACCATATTTATAAATATAATCCCGGATTCCGCAGCCAAATTTCGCAACAGGCGTATCGTGCTTGTTTTTCTGAGATAGGCACCCGTGCGGAACAAGTTCACTTGCGGAATGGGCACCTTTTTTTTGGTCAGTGTGTCATCTTTGTGTGCAAAAACGTACCCTTTGACCATGTTCGATTGATCCGTGATCTTGTTTACAGAATACATGCACAGGTCGATCTGATACTTCCTGGCTAGTTTGGCGTAAAAATCGAGATCGTCGTAAAATGTCTTCTTTCCGGCCACGATTTTTTTTAACTTTTTCTTTGTAAATATTAACCCGATCATGGCCTACTCCCCTTATATCTTGCTGTTTTTGTCTTCCTCCGGCTTCCGCTTAAAATCCGCTGATATATTTGGCGTATTCCAAAGGATACTGAAATGCTTTGCGGATCGTCTCCCGATCATAAGCCTGATACAAAGCGTCCTTTGCCGGTTTGGCATTCGCTTCAATAAACCAGATTTTCCCGTCCGTATCCAAGGCAAAATCAATGCCGATCTCGCCGAACGTGCCGTATGATTTTTCTATACAAGTGTAGGCCGTGATTAAAAATTGCTCGATTTTCTTTTTAAGTTTTTGCACTTCATTGGCGGACATCCCAAGCATGTCTTTGTAAAATTCCTCAAACTGATAACACGTTGATCCGGTTCGCGTGCTTGTCACCGGTGAATTTTTATGCCCGATGCGGGCGGAAATCGCGGTGATTTCCAATTCTCCCCGTCCGTTTCTTTGCACATTGGCCCGCATGTCGACAATACTTTGATCGACTTTCTGCAAATCAATGGCTTTCTGGAGAATGACTTTTTTTCCGTGAAAAAACTTGTTCATCTCTTTGACGACATCATTGATCTTCCTCACTCTCCCGGCAACGACGCGGTCGGCGTAATAGCTGTATTCATAACCTCTTTTCGGCAATTTGACGACACGCATCACTTTGCGGCCGTTGCTGGACACACAACGTTTGATATACACCTTGCGGTCTTTGGTGAATGCGTTGAAGTCACTGACCTTCTTATACAGTTTCGTTTCCGGTAAATAAGGCTGCATCTCTCCGTGCTTGGATAAGTTTTGATACAGTTCCCATTTATCGAAATAATGTTCGGAGTTGATTTTTTTCATCGGGGTGTGTTTGTTGAAAAATGAACGTATATAACGATACTTCGGAATTTTCCGCTGACGCCCGCTTCCCCGGTCGTAGAGCACGTCTGGAAAAGGGAACGTTTTTTGCTTCCATCTCTGTTCATGCGGATGAAAATACGTGCCCTTAATTTTTTGCCGTTTACAGTTCACATTTTCGGTCGTAAAAAAATAGAGAATGGTGTGTGCCTCTTCATTCGCCTTGAGCAGTTCTATCGTCCGTTTTTTTGGATTTTGATCATTGAACAGGCGGCGGATATACGTGGGCCCGACAAAGACACCGATGACGGGACCAAAACGCAAGCTGTTTTTTTCCAGTTTAAAGGTGCATGTCAATCCGTCGATCAAACCTAAGTTCTTCCGCAAAGCGCAGGGCATGCCGATTTCGTCTTCCGTTTCATTTTCAATCCAGACCGCCTCTTCTTCCATTGTGCCAACCTGCAAATACAGCCGACGCTCCCCCGCTTGTTCAGCCTCCAATCGGTCGGTCATTTGCTTGGGAATGGAAATGATCGGTTTGTGAGATTCACCTCCTTGGGTATGCTCCGCTGCTTCATCCCCTATTTGCACTTCCTTGGAATCTTTGATCGTAACAAACCCGTTGTTTTTACTCAACTATGATTCACCCCTTCTAGGCATTTTGCATATTCTAATACGGATAAAAATTGGGGAGAAATCCCTTTGATATCTTCTAGTTCAGGCTTCGGGTTTTTGTTCGGTTTGGAATTAGCCTCAATGAACCACAGATGTCCGTGCTGATCAATGGCCATATCCACTCCCATTTCCCCGAACGGGCCAAATTCTTTTTCTATGGTCAAGGCGATGTCGATTGTTAACCTGTTGATTTGCTCGCTGCTCGGAAGTGAATCGGTGCCCATCGAACGGACCGAGAACTCATAAATGTCATCGTAAGCGACAATATCCTTAGCCAGTGAACTGTTGATGATCGGGAACGATTTTTCGGCCAAACGGGCGCGGTTATAGATGACCTGCCAGTTTGGGGATCCGTCTTTGACAAGAAGCAGCCGCAGGTCCATGTTCAGCTCATTATAGCGCAACACGCGAATCCCGCGTTGGACGACGAACGGTTTATTTTGCACAAAATGATCGATACAGCGTCTTAATTCGTGTTCAGTAGCCAATCTCAATTTTTTCAAGCCTTTGTAGATCAGGTGGACAATATATTTGCGGTTTCTCTTTTCGATGGACATGACTTCTCTGGCATGATAGCCATAGAACGATTTTAAAAAGATGTATCCGTACGTCTCCAACATATGCTTCACATCGGCAAATCCGGTCAAAAGCTCCGTTTTCGGCAAGTGAGCGTGCAGATGATCATGCGTGCTTAATCGTGCGTACAAATCCCATTTCCCCAAACTCCCGCTGTTAATAAACCGAACCCGGTTCTGTTTGGCCAGTCGCTGGCGGACAGCGTTCACCATGGACGCCTCGTCATCGGTAAAACCTAATCCCCGATCGTACACGGTCGTCGGTAAAGGAAACCAGGACCTTTTCCATTGTTTTAGCTCGGGGTCAAAATAATATCCTTTCGTTTGGGGCCATAGCGCATGAACATCTTCCGGCGCAAAAAAATATGTGAGGCAGTGAGCTTTATCGTTGGCTTGCATGTGCTTCCTGGCGCTCAACGGAGGATACCCTTGGCGAATCCGAGCCACATATTTGGCGTTCACCAAGACCCCGACAACGGGACCGACATAAATATGGGCATCTCGCCTCCAAATATTCAGCTTCCAGCCCGGATACAAATGAATCTTCTGAGAGATGTGCTCGGGAATGCGCAATTGTCCGGTTTCAGCACCTGAGGCAAACATACGGACTTTCGTACTCATCTGACCAACATGAAGGTGATAATCACCGAGAGAGAGGGCTAAACGGTTAAACACCTCCTCCGACAGGACGCACCTGTTTTCCGTCGTATTCAGCTTTTGAATGTGCACTGGTTGACTGTTGCCTGCTCCTTGTTGAGGCATTGTTCCCTTGTTTTCCATGTCGTTCACCCTTAGCCAAATGAGTTCTTCTCCATCAATATATGACAGGGTCACAAAGCGGACACGGCGCTTATCTCGATGAGATCAGGATAAAATCACCAGGGCTGGAAAATAGTCCCCGGATCATTCCTTTTCGCTAAAATATGTTCCCTTTCCTCATCACAAGTGACGGTTTCATATGCCGGCCAAAGAACATAGCATAAGATCAAACAGGATTGGCGGAGGGAATTTATGAAACTCTTAACCGTTGTCGGGGCCAGACCCCAATTTATAAAAGCAGCCATGTTCAGTCGAGTCATCCGTTCGCGGTGTACAGAAATACTTGTGCATACGGGACAACATTACGACAAAAACATGTCCGGTTATTTTTTTGATCAACTGCGCATCCCTGAGCCGGATTACCATCTGGGCATCAAGGCCAAACATCAGGGAGAACAAACCGCACGAATGATCATTCACCTTGAACGGATCTTATTATCCGAAAAACCGGATATGGTGCTTGTCTACGGAGATACAAACTCGACATTGGCCGGCAGTTTGGCCGCAGCTAAGCTGCATATTCCCGTGGCCCATGTGGAAGCCGGTTTAAGAAGCTACAACAAAACAATGCCCGAAGAAATCAACCGGATCATGACTGACCATTTAGCGACCTTGCTGTTCTGTCCGACACTGAACGCGGTCAAAAACCTTGTCCGTGAGGGAATGGTCGATCATCTCCATTTAGTCGGCGATATTATGTATGATGCCGTGCTGGAACACAGAGAGCTGGCCAGACAGCAAAGTCCCCTGTCCAAATGGCGTTTAAGTCCCCAAAAATATATTTTGGCGACCGTTCACCGGGCGGAAAATACGGATGACCCCGGACGGCTGGCGAACATCCTCCAAGCATTGAGCGAACTGGACGATCCCGTCCTCCTGCCCCTGCATCCGAGGACGAAACAGCGTCTGAATGAATGGCAACTGAAACACTGTTTGCGTTCACCAAACATCACAGTAATCGAACCGGTTCATTATTTTGACATGCTCGTTTTGCAAAGCGAAGCCAAAATGATTTTGACCGATTCCGGAGGCATGCAAAAAGAGGCGTACATGCTTCAAACCCCGTGTATCACCATGCGCGATGAAACCGAATGGATCGAAACTGTGGAGGCCGGGTGGAATCATCTTGTCGGCGCGGATAAAGAGCGGATCATCCAAACCGCTCGGCACATCAAAACACCAGATAAAGCACCCCCTCTCTTTGGAGATGGAAAAACAGCGCAAAAAATTGCCGATATCATCTTCCGTTTTCTCAAATAACCGGCAGAACAAAGGTGAACCATGACTTATGATTGCGTATGGAATGGATGAAAATAGGTGTCATAACGAGCGGTAGATTTGAACGAGTTGGTTGATCACTTGCTCCGCGCTGTGATGGTTCTGCACATACTCCCTGCCTTTCATGCCGATTTGTCGGCGCTGTTCAGGGCACTGAAGCAAACTTTTCAGGCGGTCATATAACGTATCGGGATTGGCGGAAATCACCGGACAGTCGTCGGCCAGTCGTTGCTGAATGTCGGGACGTATATAGGCCAAAACAGGCTTGCCCAAAGCCATGGCCTCGACGCTAACATTGCCGTAAAAACCGCATAGAATCTGGTCAATGACAATGTCAGCCTTGGCCATCACGGCCAAGGCTTTTGGCTTGGACATTTTTTCGACGAGTTGGAAGTGGATCGGAAATTCTTTCTTCATCTTGGCGATCACCTTCAAAATCGTATCCGTCCCTTTAAACGCCCTGCTCGTTGGGGCGTGAACGATGAGCGGCACGTCTTTTTCCATGGAAACATAGCGAGGTTTGATCTGCGCCGTGTCAATTAAGCGGGGCAAAATATGCACATGGCGATAATAGTCTTTGACATAGGCATACAGTTCTTCATCCTGGACAATCGCGGTGGACAAATACTTTGAAAAGAACTTCAAGTTTCTGATCATTTGCTCCTCGGGCTGGGAATCTCCGACGTAAACGTAAGGATTGTAATAATCATTCCCTTTGACCGCTTGACTGGGGATGCGCACGTCATTTCCCCGATGGTGCATGATCACCTTCTTGCCGGCTTCCAAAGCCATCATCATATCTTTTTTGTCTTTGTACAGCGTATAACCGGTATGATAGTGAAAAATATCAAAATAGCGCAGGGCGTCTTCCCATGTATTGGCCATCTCATAAGCATCGCTGTTGGCCAGGCGATGGTCGACCCCCAAGTAATTGTGACGCCAATTATAACCAACCGCCTCAATGCCTTTTTTGTGCAATTGGGTGCAAATTTCGGCGACCTGACCGGCCACTTCCAGTGGTAAATGCAACACTTTCACTTTGCCTCATCCTTTTCACTTGAACGTTTACAAAGAAAAAAACACGTCGTCATAACGCTGGCGATCCTCTATGAAAACCCGATATAAGGAATGGTTAGGAAAACGATACACAAAGGGTCCCTTTCCTCCCAGCTGCCGGTAAAACACTTTTTGCCGGTGATACTTTCGAAAATGGTCCTCGCTGTATTTCCATCCCTGGCCGCAAATCATTTGTATGCCGGCTTGATGAACAAGGGCAAACTTCGTCGTATTGTCCAGCCATTCGGCATCATTTTCCGTTGCGCCGGTATACTGCGGATACAAAGCGACATGGTCGAACCCCAGATCTGGCCAATGCTCCACAAAAGCCGCTTTGTAATTCGGCAGCCACAGACTCTCCAGATGGTATTCGTGCACCTGATGATTCCAGCGCTTCACCAGTTCCCTGTCAAAAGGGGGGAGCCCTTCTCTCCCCCAGACAAATCCTCTCAAACGGATGTTTTCCGAACAGGCGTGCTGCATCCATTCTTCCTGAAAGGCTTCCATCCACCACTTTAAAGCGCGCAAACGGTGATTTTCGTTTCTGAAATGTCCGCTCATCCCCTTGATGTCGCCAAACGGTTGTTGGTGTGGATATGGGTAGGGCAGCATGATCCACACCTCGATGTCCGCTCTTTGATACTTTGCGGCGACATAACTGAGCGCATCCAGCCATTTCCCATAGCCGAACAGATGCTTCAGCCATTCCAGCCAATCGTCTTTCGTTCCCGCTTTGAATGCGCTCTGTAAGCCGCACAGAAAATGAGCCGATGACGTCTGCAAAGGTTTTAAGATAAAACTCGAGAAAAACGGAACAAAATAATGAGTTTCGGACCTGTAAATCAGCAATGGTTCCAGTTGCTCCCGCTGCCAATGAATCATGCGATCCAGACGCGCATCGTAAAGACCTTCAACCATTAACGTCGGAGGCACTTTTGCAGTCATTTCATTTCAACTCCGTATCGTTTCCTGAACATTAAAACAAATACCGAGTGCGTGTGGATAACAAGCGGTCATAGACGTTGTACAAACGCTGTTCCATTCGCTCCCAGCTATACAGGGTTTCCATCACCTTTCTGGCCCTTTGGCTCATTTGGGTTAACAGTTCTCTTCTGTGATGCAAATAGAGAATGGCGTCCGCGTAATCTTTCGCTGTAGGCGTTTGTTTGGGGATGACCAAGCCGCATCCGTGAGTCCGGATGAAATCGGTCATATCATTGCATTGATTGACGATCACCGGCAGTCCGTTATTTAAATAACTGAAAAATTTGTTCGGTAAGGCATACGTCCGATTCAATGAATAGCGAATCTCGAAATCCAGCCAACCGAGATCAGCTTCCTGCATATGCTCCGGAATGGTATGATGCGCAACCCACCCTTTCTGCAGTAAATGTTCTCTGAGATGCGGCGGCGCTTCAATCAGCTGGCCGTTGCGTTCACCGCCGATGATCATGAACTTGAAATCCATTTTTTGCCGGCAGGCTTCCGTTATGGCCAGGACTTGGTCTGCACTCCCTTTCGTTTCATGAACCAAACCCTCATAACAAACGGTCAAGCCCTGCTCAGCGTAAGCTTTCGGTTCAAAACCCCGGTATAAATAGGGGGAGTTATAAATCAATTCAGTCGGGACGGAAGGATTCAAGCGGGCATACCATGCTTTAATCGACGGGGAGACGGTAATGATATGATCCACTTCTCGAAGACAATAGTTTAATATTTGTTGGATGAGTTTGATTCGTTCTCTTTTTTTACGCTCCAGCGGGTCCGGCGTCAGCTCATGGCTGTCATAAATGAGCTTGACGTGTTTGCCTTTTGATGCCTTCAGCGCCCGCTTGATGCCCACGCCCGAATAAAGGGACAGAAACTCATGGGCATGATAGACATCGGCATCTTCTTGAATCCCCGCCTCAACCAAAGGATCTTGAAATGCCGCTTCATGTTTGTTCTGGACGTTGCCCAGCATCTGCTCCAGACGTTCCCGACGATCATCATAAGGGACGACTTTCACCCCTTGGTACGTAAATGACGGCAGGTTAAACCGTCCATCCGTAAACGGCGTGCCATCTATGTCGTATAAAAAACCGTTCTTTTTGGGCACAATCAAGGTCACGTCATACCCTTTTTTGAGCAAACTTTTGGCCTCTTTTTGAAAAATGCGCGCATCCAAAAAAGAATGGTGTTTGGCCAACATGCAAACTTTCATGCAAGCTCTCCCCCAACCTTTATTATGGTGTTCAGGCCTATTTATGGTGTTCATGCTCATTTAACGATAAGGTTGTGTTTCCAGCCCTTGATAAACTGCGATGTCAGGCCATGATTTGACGTATGCCTCCCATTTGCGGACATAATCCAGAAAGCGTTGCTGACCGGTCCAGGCATACAACGTTTTCAGCCGCTCGATATGAATGAAATGATAGACATTGTAGTAACGGCCCCCTATCTTTTTGAAAGTCGTCGGATGACCGACGAGTTCCAAATGCGTCCAGGGGATTTTCAGACGGATGTTGTTTGCACCTCTCCGCAATGAACGTTGATCAATTCTGATCCAGTTGCGCTGAAGCAAACTGGCTCGTTTCGGATCGAACACCCCGCCTGAGATATCCACTTGCAGGGTCGTTTCCGCTGGAGCGTGCAGGTCAAGTAACAAGATGTTTTCACGCGGGAAAGAAAAGCGGCTGAACAGGACGTTTAAGACGGCTTCTTGATTTTTCAAGCAAATGTTTCCCGCTTTTGCTTCAACGGACTCGGCGACCAGGTGATTTTCCCATTTGTTGCTTTTTTCCTTGATGACAAACGGGTATGTGCCTTCAGACGGAACGTGTATGCTCACCTTCTGAATGTGCACCTGTGGCGTGGACACGGTCAATCTCAGCCTGCGGTGACCATTTAACGTATAACGGCTGTTGCAATATGCCGGCACGTCATACAGCGGCAACAGCTCACTCACTGTCTTGGCGTTCGCTCTCCATAATGCTTCTGCTTGCCCGTCTTTTAAAATGTGGGCATACTCCCTGAGAGATAAAATAATGGACAGCCATCCGTTTAAAACATATCCGTTGGGACCCATCGGATATTCCTGAAGACTCGGGCCTTTGACAGAGTCATGGGAAACACCGCCTTTATCCACAGGTACCGTCAAACTTTGAAACACTTTTTCAGCGGCTTGCTTAAAGCGCGCCAGACCAGTCAACTCATAGACCTTGGCCAGCACCTTTGCATAATACCCTTGTGTCAGACCGGAATAATATTTTCGTCCCGAACTGTTGAAAGGACTCTCCGCATCGTACCAAAAGACGAGTGTATTTAAATAGGGCTGCATGCGGCTGATGACCGCATCGGCAACAACGATGATCGCTTGCTGCAATCGAGGATGACGATTTTTTTGATATTGAAACAAATAGTCATTCAAAACGTAAATGCCATAAATCGGATGAGGTACGATTTGACCATTGATCACCTTCCCGGGATAACCATCTTCTAAAAATCCAATGTGGTAATAATCCCGACTAATTTTAGCCAACCGCGGTGTGAATTCAGGCAGCGAATGCGTCATGGATGCTTCCCCCATTTCGATCATTCAGTCACCAAAAAGATGGTGCGACACTCAACTTGCGCCCTGTTAAGGCAATGCATGGTTCACTTAAGAGAAGCGGTTTTAAAGATGGTGCACGTTGTCCGATTGACCGTCAAGCACATGGCGCGTATCAAAGACGAGCGGCGCGTGCTTAACGATCAGAGAATAATCGATGTGTGAATGATCCGTCAAAATAACGATGCCGTCATATGTTTTTAAAGTTTGCGGTGAGAGGTTGACGCTCGAAAAAGTCTGCTCTGAAACGATCATCTGTGGCACGAAAGGATCGTGGTAATCCACCTGTAAGCCAAGCTGAATCAATTCATTCAAAATTGTGATCGCGGGAGATTCACGCACATCGTTCACGTCTTTTTTATAGGTCAGGCCAATCAATAAGATGCGGGTCTCCCGTGCTTTTTTTTCAGGGAGGATGTCAAGCATCCGTTCAACGATATAATGAGGGATGAGATCGTTGATTTTTTTGGCCAAATGAATAAATTGAGGTGTAAAGTCGTATTCTTCCGCTTTCCAATTTAAATACATCGGGTCCACCGGTATGCAGTGTCCTCCGGCACCGGGTCCGGGATAATAAGCCGTAAATCCGTATGGTTTCGTTTTGGCGGCTTCAATCACTTCCCATATATTAATATCCATTTTGTGACAAAGCATCATGATCTCGTTCATGAACGATATGTTCACCAAACGCTGGCTGTTCTCCAACAGCTTTGTCATTTCCGCATGTCTCGTCTTGCTCACAGGCACCAGATGGCGAAACACTTGCCCATACAGCCGCTTGACCCGCTCGACACACGCTTTGGTCACGCCGCTGATCACCTTGGGAACGTCCTCCAAGAGATAGGTCATATTGCCGGGATCAATTCTTTCCGGTGAATATCCCAAAAAAATATGTTTGCCGATCTGAAACCCCTCTTTCTCTAACAGCGGTTTAATGACTTCTTCCGTGGTGCCCGGAAAAGTGGAACTTTCCAAGACGATTAATTGCTGTGGCGCCAAATGAGGAATCATGCTCATTACTGCGGATTGTAAATGGCTTAAATCCGGATAACGTTCGTGCCGCAACGGCGTCGGCACACATAAAATACATGCACTTGTTTGACGAATGCGTGAGAAATCAGTGGTCGGTTGAAAGCGATGGTGTTTCATCAAAATGGCAATCTGTTCGTCAGTTAGATCTGACAAATAGCTTTTATGTTGATTTAAAAGGTCAATCTTGTGCTGATCGATGTCCACTCCAACAACATGAAAGCCATGTTTTTCAAATAACATGGCTAAGGGCAACCCGACATAACCTAAACCGACAATGGCAACAGACATCATTCCTGCTTTGTTCTCTGCCACTCTCATTCTCCTTTGTCTTTAGAATGTTGACCTTTTTCATAAATATGCCGGAGTGCGCACATAGGACATGGTCAGCTATTCATGTTTGCCAAAAATGTTCCCCTATCCTGTCAATTGAGCATATATTTTCAGAAGCCGCTGCCCCACTTTACGGTGATCATGAACGCGTTCCACATACTGCCGGCCCTGTCTTCCCCTTTCGTAGCGCAGCTCACCGGAAAGCAACAAGTCCTTCAATTGGACATAAAAATTATCCGGATGCGCGTTACAAACCGGCGGCTTTTCAGCGACGTGTTTCAAGTCCGGCCGGATATACACGAGAACCGGCTTGCCCAAGGCCATCGATTCCACGCTCAGTTGTCCGAATGAACCGCACAAAATTTGATCGATGACGATGTCCGCCTGTCGATAACGCTGTACGGCCGCACGATGATCGGTCCATTCGACCCTTTGGTAATCAAAAGGGATTTCTTTTTGCAAGAGACGCACTTGTTCTTCAATTACTTGCGTGCCTTTAAATTCGGGGTTTGTCGGCGCATGAACGACGAGCGGCCGTTTGTTCGACGGGTTCGGGTAAGACGGCTGATAGTCGGCCAGTTTGATGGCTAGAGGCAGGACGTGAACATGATCGTAATAAGGCTTGACATACGGATAGACTTCAAAATCTTGGACAATCGCCGTGGAAATATATAGACTGATCTGCCGCAGGCGGGCATCGATCGTCTCGGAAGGCGGCGAATCTCCGGTATAAACATAAGGATTGTGCCGACCGGCCATTGCCTCTGTACGCACATCATTCCCCCAATGGTGCATGACGGCCGGTTTGGCGGTTTGCTTAATCAATTCCAAATCCTTATAGTCGGGCAATAATGTGGACGCATAATGAAAATGAAACAAATCGAAGTAGGGGATGATTTCATTGCTGAGCTGTCCGATTTCAAAAAGATCGGAGTGGACAATATGCTCATCGTAACCGAGATACGTTCGAAAATAGTTGTATCCGATGGCCTGATGCCCCTGCTCTAAGAGGGCATCACACAAGATGCCCATTTGACCGGCGATCTCAATCGGAGCATGGATAATTTTCATGACGCACACCTCACCAGAGCGCTTCTTAGAATGGGAACGAACACAATCATCCTGCTCAACGCTAGCTTTGCGACCGTTATTTTTTCAGCAGCTTGGCCGGATTCCCGACGACTGTTGTCTGCGGTTCGACGTCCCGGGTCACCACCGCTCCGGCGCCAACTACGGCCTGATCCCCGATGGTAATGCCGGGCAAAAGTGAAGCGTTATTGCCAATCCGTGCCCCACGACAAATCATCGGCCCCTGATGCTTCGCATGACCCTGCCCCATATATTTGTCATTGGACGTTGAACAACGCGGTCCGATAAAAACGTCATCCTCGATAATCATGTCCGCTGTGATATAACATCCTGTCTGAATGGTCACATTTTCACCGATGAACGTATTCGGTTCAACCGTCACACCTCTGCCGACAACAGTGTTCTGCCCGATTTGGATCTGCTCCCGGATCCCGGTTGCATCTCCGATGAATACATGATCGGCGACGTTGACTCCCCGGTAAAGGACACAATGAGCACCGATGGTCACCTGACGTCCGATACGCAACGGTTCGAGATCACGTTCAGGTTTTCGGGCCATTTTTTTGTTGGACCCCGGTGTTTTTCCCAACACGGCAAAATCCCCGATAACCGTCTGCTCACCGATGATTGTCCCGGATTTAATGAGCGCATAGTGGCCGATCTGCACGCCATCTCCAATGCTTACATTTGGTTCGATCATGACCCCTGTTCCGACAGTGACATTGTTACCGAAAGTTACTTCCGAAAAACGCACGGCGTTCAACCTCCACAAATGAGAGTGATCCAAAGCGCTATGCTTCGGCCAGCACTTGCTGATAAATGTTGATCAATTTCTGAATGACCCGTTCTGCTTCATGATGTTTTTCCACATACTGTCTGCCCCTCCATCCTTTTTCCGGCCATGTTTCCGGTTGTTTCAACAGATCGGCCAACACCTGCTCGATGTTATCCGGATTGGCACTAATAATCGGCAGATCTTTGGGGAAAGTGGAGACCAGATCAGGACGGATATAACAGACGACAGGTTTGCCCAAAGCCATTCCTTCGACACTGAGATTGCCGTAAGCCCCGCACAAAATTTGATCGATAATCAGATCAGCCTGCTTATAATACGTCAGTGCCTCTCTGTGGCTCATGTTTTCAATCCGTTTATAGTGAAAAGCATATTTGCGCCGTAAATGATCCAACGCTTTTTCAATATAGACGGACCCTTTGAATTCGGGGTTTGTCGGTGCATGGACAATGAGAGGCGTCCGGGAGACGGTGGGATAGTGCGGCTGAATTTGCTTCGTGTTAATCAGCCGCGGCAGCACGTACACTTTCTTCCGGCGGGCATAATAATAATCGGCGACGTAATGATACAGTTCATAATCTTGGACAATGGCTGCCGACATCTTTGTTGAAAACAACTGCAAGCGACGCTCAATCTCTTCATCCGGCAGAGAGCTGTCGGTATTGACATACGGGTTTTCGTATCCTTTTCCTTTTCTGGCCCGTTCGAAAGAACGGACGTCATTCCCTCTATGATGCATGATCATCGGCTTCCCCGCAGCATCAATCATGTCAATGTCACGCAAATCATCAATAAACGTGTAGCCGTTATGAAAATGAAACAGGTCATAAAACTCAATGGCCGGTTCCAATATTTTGGCCAGTTCAAAGGCATCCGTTTGAATCACTTTCTCATAATTTAGATACGTATCGTAATAATTGTAGCCCGTGGCCTCAAAACCGCGGCGGCGCAAGCTTTCACAAATCAGCCCCACCTGTCCGGCGATTTCCAACGGAGCGTGAATCACTCTTCGTTTTATTCGGCTCATGCACAATCGTTCCTCCTTTAGAGAGGTCCGTTGATTTTAAAGCTGTTGATAAATTTGAATCAATTGCTGGACGACCCGGTCTACCCGATGGTACTTTTCAACGAACTGTCTGCTTTTCTTTCCCAGCTGATGCCTCAACTCGGGGTTGCGTATCAATGTTTCCAATTTTTCGGCCAGAGTATCCCGATTGGCATTGACAATCGGCAAATCTTCCGGCAAATGCCGGCGGACATCGTCCCTGATAAAAGCAACGACGACTTTACCCATGGCCATCGCTTCCACACTTAACATGCCATACGTGCCGCAACGAATTTGATCGATGATAATATCCCCGGCCTGATAAGCTTGCAATGCCTGAGCATGCTTCATTTTTTCAATGATCAAATATTGAAAAGGGACTTTTCCTTTTAAGCCGGCGATCGCTTTGTCAATGTCATCGGAACCTTTAAAGGCCCGGTTGGTCGGTGCATGAATGATCAATGGTTCCTTCACTTGCTTGTCGGGATACGCGGGGATAAATTTTTTAGTATCGCAGGCGAGAGGCAAGACGTGCACCTTCTCATAGTAATCTTGCACGTGCGGAAAAAGTTCGTAGTCCTGAACGATGCAATCGGCAATGTACGTCGACAGAAACGTCAACGAGCGGTGAATTTGTTGATCGGACAAGTAGCTCGGCGGAATCGGGTAAGGATTGATTTTCCGCTCCTTGCTCACGGTGCGCACATCGTTCCCCCAATGCTGCATGACCGCTTTACGTCCGCTGCCGACAATAAGGGGCAGATCGACTTTTTTCAGCAACATCGTATTCCCGTTGTGAAAATGAAAGACATCGCAATATTGCACCAAGGGATCGACCATCTTTTTCAACTCATAAGCATCGGTGCTGATCACATGTTCTTTATAGTTCAAATAAGAATGAAACCAGTTATATCCGTTCGTTTCAATGCCCGCTTGACGCAAACCGTGACAAAGAATGCCCATTTGCCCTGCAATCTCCGTTGGCACATGAACGACTCGCAACAGCCAAACCTCCTTGTCGGACACCCTATTATGTTTTATTCGGATGCATCGCAAACGGTTATACGCTTTGGTGAAAATAGGTGATTGTTAACGATCAGAGCCGCTCTCACGTTCATATGCTGTACAAGTAAGGTGCAGAATGGTCTTAGAAAGGTGGGGCTAACATGACAGAACCGGGTTTAAGATATCTTTCCGCCAGCGATTTGGGAGTGAATAATCATATCTGTATGCTCCCTTGCGGTGGCTTGTCGCCCAAACAGCAACGGCTGTGGTCTGCATCCGATCTGGACGTTTACGTGTCGTATATTTCACAGGGCAAAAAGACGGATCAATTGTTCGGCGGTTTTATATTCAACGGCATTTGCACCCGTGATGACTATTACATTTATCCTCTGTACGTCGGCTTCGGCAAACCCTCCACAAAAAAAGATTGGTCCATCTGGATCGAGCAGCTGTTTAGGAAGGACACCAATTTATCCGCTTTGCACGAGACGGTCCGAGCGCATCAGAGAGCGAATGTCGATGTGTGGGTATCCATTCCCTACCCCCATCCCTTCCAAACGTCTTTCGGAAAGGTCCGCGGCCGGACGTTAAACTTTCAAACTGAAGCCGATCGATTTGAAGCCGTGCGCTGGTGGATTCTCCAATTTTTAAAACGGTGGGACAAGGAAAAAAAGCATTTAAACAAACTGAATTTCAAAGGCTTTTTATGGCAGCGGGAAGCGATTGATCCCCATGACGAACCACTGGTGAAAGAGACAAACCGCCTTTTAAAAACAAAACAGGTCTTATCTATGTGGCTGCCTAATTTCGGTTCATACGGTGTCATTAATTGGCGCAAGATGGGCTTTGATCTTGCCGCTGTGAACGCCAACTTCTACGGCAATACAAGTTATGACTATCAATGGGTCAGACACGCCGCCACCTTTGCCCAAACCTTCCATACAGGCATGCAAATATTGTACGGCAAAGGCCTCATCTATAACGAGACTCACTTATTGGATTACCTCAATCTCGGCTTGCCCAGCCAACTCAACTATATGCACCAGTCTGTATTGATTTATCAATTTCCGAATCAAACCTTGAATGACATTTTCAAAGAAAATGTTCAGTATTATATGCACCTGTACTTGTTCACGAAAGGGCTGTACAAAGGTGTTGCCTATTCAAAAATACCTTATACGATTTAACCGGCGAACCTGACGGAAGGCCAGTTTGTGGCAGGTGCCTATTGGTGGCAGACGCCTATTGATTGTTCATGCCAAAAAAAATAGCCATACGAAAGGCTGTGGTCCAGAGACTAACGGGTTCGGTTGGTGAGGAGAAAAATGCTAAAAGTTAGACAAATTTATATTAAGCAGCTTGTTCGGCAAGAGTTCGGTATTGTATTGGACTCTTGCCTTTTAATTTTGCCTTAATACGTTTGTTGTTATAGTAATACATATATTCTTCAAGTTCTTGCATAAAATGATCAATACTTTCAAATTCATTGAGATAAAGAAATTCTGATTTCATTATTCCAAAGAAATTTTCTATTACTGCGTTGTCATAACAGTTTCCTTTACGTGACATACTTTGTGTTATTCCATGTTCTTTTAAGGCGTGGCGATACTGCTTCATTTGGTAATGCCATCCCTGATCCGAGTGGATAATTAACTCATCATTTTCTGATATACGCTAGTGTTTTCACCGAGAAATCATTCCTTAGTTCATGGATTACTTTCGCTTTGTCCTGTTTGGTTATTTTTCCTTGTTTTGAACTAAGGTATTCAACTTTCCTTCCAAATAGCTTTGAACTGCATTTATTTTATCTTCTTTAGTAAACTTAGCCATATAAAAACTGCACTCCAATTGTTTGTATCCAACAATTGGGGTGCAGTTCAAAATCTGAGCGTTTTTGATGATATATTAAAATCCCTATTTAACGTGTTTAGTTAAGTAGCTTAGTTTTTTGTTTATTGTATGCTTTAATTATTGCCCATAACATAGCAAACAGTGCAAAGGTTGTTCCACCGACTAACAACACCAATAATCCTAAAAATGAATAATCCTTTGATTCAATAAATACACCATGCGATCCCGAACCAAAGTAATATGCACTGTATAATTTACTCATAAGAGGGTTATCGTACGTTGTGTATTCATATATGACCTCATCTCCATTTGAGTAGTTTTTAACTACCGCCGTCCCAACAGAAAATTTCGCACCCTCCAAAATTTCTTCTATCTCAATTTTATTCGCTTTTGACAACTTCCCATCAGTCGGAATAATTTCAAAAATATCATTAACAATAGCAGTTTGTTCTTTGTGAATATCGTTGGTGGGGATTATTGTAATAATAAAGATGATTAATGAAAGAACAAAAATACCTAATCCAGCATTTAATAGTCTTTTTCCAAATGTTTTTTGTGTTTGAAATATCTGATTTATCAGTGATCGGAGTTCATTCTCTTTACCAAATCGTTCAATGGCGATTTCAACAGCTTCCTCTTCAGTTTTTCCCTCGGATATTAATTCGTGAACAGATTCGAGTAAATGACTTTTCATTTCACTTTTTAAATCTTGGATTTCATCTTTGTTGCCTTTCGCATTCCGATAAACCTTGTTAACGTACTCTTCAACTTTTTTCAATTATTTTCTCCCCCTTCAAGAAACGAATCAATCATATTTTTAACAAATTCCCATTCTTTGCGCTTTTGTTCAAATCCTTCTTCACCCGATGGAGTTAATCGATAATATTTCCGCCTTCCTCCTGGTCCTTGTTCATCTCCCCAATAGGACTCTATCCACATGTTTTTCTCTAGGCGCTTTAATGATAAATAAAGTGTTCCTTCTTTCAATTCGAAATGTTCTTCGCTCTTTTCTCGAACAAACTTGGCAATTTCATATCCGTACATATCCTCATCCCTTAACAAGGAGAGAATGATAGTATCAATATGACCTTTTAAAACCTCTTTGTTTATTTCCAAATACACCGCCTCCTAACCATACTATAAAATATAATACCTAATAATGCAAGGTATTCCTTCAAAAAAACATCCCTTGTAGCCAACCTTTTCAACTTAGCCAATCTTATCCTCACCTACCAAATCTTCAATTTCAAGCTGCTTTATCATTTGAGTTTCCGCAAAATGTAGTGAATCGAGTTACAAATTAAAGATGATCTGTCG
>CALBTX010000245.1 GCA_937967685.1 uncultured Bacillaceae bacterium
GTATGTCACAAATGCAAGGGGGTGAAAGCCGATGGAGGCAGACCTCATTTTTAGGAATGGGCAGGTCGTGACCGTGGATGAACATTGGACCGTTTGCGAGGCGCTCGCCGTCCGCCACAATAAAATTGTTTGTTGTGGCAGCAACGCGGAGATCGATGCTTTTCAAGGACCGTCGACAACGGTCGTCGACTTGGCAGGCCGCAGTTTATTACCCGGTTTTATTGATGCTCATGCTCACCTCGTCTTGTATGGGACGAATCAACTCGGTGTCAATTGCAAAGATGTGCACAGCATTGAAGAAATGATGGCCAAATTGCGTCTGGCCGCCAAGATGACTCCTCTGGGAGAATGGATTCGAGGCTGGGGATACAATCAGAATGCGCTCAGTGAGGGCAGGCACCCGACCCGTCGGGACCTTGATCAAGTTTCCAAAGATCATCCGATCATGATTGTCCGGACTTGCAGCCATATTTCTGCCGTCAACAGTAAAGCGCTCGAATTTGCCGGCATTGACACAGAAACCCCTGATCCGTCCGGAGGAAAAATCGTCCGGGAAAACGGGATCCCCAACGGTGTCTTGTTGGAAGCGGCCCATATGCATATGTTCAAATTGGCTCAGTATACCGAGCAGGAGATCATGGAAGGTCTGCAACTCGCGTCCAAACACTATTTGCAGAAAGGCATCACCAGTGTTCACGATGCAGGTGGATACGATAATGCTCACTTTCGTTTTTTGGCCAAGGCCGTTCAAACCGGAAAAGTCAAACAAAGGGTGTATGCGATGATCGGTGCCCTGCATGATTCGCCCGCGGTATTGGCCAAAGCGATGGAAGCCGGCATGCTGACAGGCGTCGGGGATGAGTACTTCCGCATTGGACCGGCCAAAGTGTTTATCGATGGCAGCAGCAGCGGTCCGACGGCCGCCACACGACATCCTTACACGAGCAATGCCAATGATTCGGGGATTTTGTATTTAACCCAGGAAGAACTCAACGACATTTTGGGAGAGGCGCATGCTTTGGGATGGCAGTTAACGGCTCATGCCATCGGGGATCAAGCCGTGGAAATGATGCTCAACTGTATTGAAAATGCTTTGCAAAAATGTCCGCGTGAAGATCACCGGCACCGCATTGAACATGCTGCCATGACCCCGCCGGATCTTGCCGAAAGGGCGCAAGCTTTAAAGGTTGTGCCGGTTCCGAATCCCGCATTCATTTGGGAATTTGGGGACGGTTATGTGAGGGATTACGGCGAACGGGTTCACTCTATGTTCCCGATGCGTTCACTCTTGAATGCCGGATTGACGCCGGCCGTCGGTTCGGACAGCCCGATCACAACATTCGATCCGCTCATAGGCATACAAACAGCGGTGACCAGATTCAGTCAAACGGGACAAGGAATCGGTGCCGAACAAACCATATCAGTGCAAGAAGCCATTAAAGCTTATACTTGGAACGGCGCCTATGCCAGTTTCGAAGAGAATATGAAAGGAAGCCTGGAAGTTGGCAAATTGGCGGATCTCGTCGTGCTGGATGGTCCCATTTTGGATACGGATATCCATCGCATTCAAGCGTTGAACGTGGATATGACCATCATCAACGGCCGCGTTGTTTACGATGCTCACGCTGAAGCCGTGACATGAAACCGATAGTGCACTGA
>CALBTX010000246.1 GCA_937967685.1 uncultured Bacillaceae bacterium
TCAGTGTCCTTGGCACGTTAAGAAAGATGGTCAGAAGAATCAATGTTGGGTAAGTGAAATCATTTTTAGATTGTTCACTATGAGTTACACACATAGTGGGGTTTATATTTTGTACAAAAAAATGAGGCTCGAACATAACTAAGTCACTCATCTGTTAAAAGAACCATGCACATAATTGAGCGGAGGAAATATACGTAGACTCCTACGGGTCGGCTAAGTTCGGTCACGTCCTGTGACCAACGCCGACACTCACACGTCCTGTGTTCGGAAGGTGAGCATAGGTGAGACCCCGGAGTGCTTTAGCACGAAGAGGCTCACCAGCTCCCCGTTGTATAGAAGACACTGCGATTTATCGCAGATGTCGCCTTATGCCCTATGGGTAAAAGCGAAGTATATTTCCGTAGCGGTGTTTATGCACTATATTCGATTATAACTGAGTAAAAACAGTTTAGTTCAAGCCTCAACTAATTGGCTACTTTTTCTTGATTCCAATGATGCGTCCCGCTTCTTTCGGTTTTTCCTTTTGCAAGTCGGACTCTGCCATCACTTCAATCGTTTGTTTGATGTTATCCGGTAAGGGTGCGCCCTTACCTTTTGTCATATCTACACCCATCAGCATTTGTTCGCTTGTTGCAAAACGTACACCTTCTTCATTTTCCATCGTAAAGAAAATATGGATGAGTTTATCGCTGTAATCGAGCAACTGCATACGAACAAAGAATGGTTGGTTTTCAAGCATCTCGTTCAAATATACAAGATGTGTTTCGAGCGTATAGATGGAATATTTCTCAGTTTCGCGAAACTGTTCATCAATCCCGATCTTATCCATAAACGCATCAACCGAAATGCTGAACACATGGGCATAAGATGCATCTGTCATATGCTCATTATAGTCTACCCACTCAGGGTGGACGTTGTCTTTATAAATCACACTCATGTTGTTATCTCCTTCATCTACATGCTTACAATTCGCCGTTCAGATTGGCTGTAGGTCGATATTTTTCTAGCAGCTCTTCAAGATCGACCAGAAAATCATCTCGGCGTTTTTCCAGTTCCTTCATCGATTGTCCTTCTGTTTGAACTTCACAGCCGGTAACGATTTTTTCAGTCAGCTCTTCCGTTAACTCCGGCGCAATGAGTTTAGTCCACGGGAGTTTTAAGGCCGGACCGAATTGCGACAGCATATGGCGCATGCCTTGACTACCGCCTGCAAGATGGAACGTAAGGAAGGGCCCCATCAGCGCCCAACGCATCCCTGCGCCGTATACAATAGCTGCGTCAACTTCCTCCGTTGTCGCAATTCCATCGTTCACAAGGTGAAGTGCTTCTCTCCAAAGTGCTTCCATTAACCGATCGGCGATATGCCCTTCGATTTCGTGGTTAATGACTAGTGGTTTCATATCAACCATCTGATATGCCACTTTGGCTTTTTCCATAATCGCAGGTGTTGTCTCAGTTCCTCCGACTAATTCAACAAGCGGAAGGAGATAGACCGGATTAAATGGATGTGCGACGATGACTCGTTCTGGGTTTTTCAGACAATCTTTTTGCAGTGTGCTTGGTTTGTATCCAGATGTACTTGAAGCAATGATTGCATCCGGTTTGGCATATTGGTCAATGGTTGCCAATATACTCCGCTTCAAATCTTCTCTTTCAGGTACATTTTCTTGAATTAAGTCTGCCTCCGACACAGCTTTTTCGAGATCTTCCTCGAAATACAGACGATCTCGAGATGCGGTGTCAGCAAGTCCTTTTTTCTCAAGTTGTGTCCACGCTTGGTTGATAGCTTCTCGCATCCGTTCCTCAGCACCTGGTGCCGGATCAGTGGCAACGACATCAAATCCGTGGGCAAGAAAACGGGCGATCCATCCGTTTCCGATTACACCAGTACCGACAACGGCAATCTTTTTTATTGGTTGATTTGTCATTTGATTCTGCCTTTCCTTATATGGTGTTTAAACCTAGATGTTGTCTAGCTTCTTTAGGAGACATTGGTTCAGCGCCTAGTGGCTGCATTGTGGAAACAATTTTATCGACTAATTGAGCGTTTGTCCCAAGTACGCCTTTCTCCAAATATAAATTATCTTCCAATCCGACGCGGATATGACCACCGAGAAGCAAGGATTGGATAGCCATCGGTATTTGTTGGCGCCCGATTCCAAAAGCGGCCCAATGTGCATTCTTTGGAAGTTTGTCTCGGACGTAAAGTAAGGTTTCTGCATCTGCTTCCATTCCCCATGGAATTCCTAAGCAAAACTGAAAAAGAGGATCTCCATCAATGAGTCCTTCATCAATTAGTTGCTTCGCAAAACGCAGTTGTCCGGTATCGAAGATTTCCAATTCAGGTTTTACGCCACTTTCTTGGACAAGTCGCGCATGTTTTCGCAACCAATCAGTCGGATTGATGTAAATTTGGTCGCCAAAATTCAAGCTACCACAATCTAATGTACAGATTTCGGGCAATAATTCCCCGACAGGTTCATGGCGTTCTTCAGGTGTTTGAATATCTGTTCCGGCTCCACCTTTTGTAGGATCCTCGTTACTAGGAACCCAGTCTCCGCCGCCACCTGCTGTTATATTGATGATGACATCCGTATCTGATTCACGAATCCGTTCAACAACTTCTCGGAAGAGTGCTGGGTCATGACTGATTCCTCCAGTTTGTGGGTCGCGCACATGAATATGAGCGATGGTCGCTCCAGCCTTCGCTGATTCGATTGCGGCCTCTGCAATTTCTTTCGGTGTAACTGGAACATGTTCACTTTTCTTTGTCGTATCTCCAGCGCCTGTTACTGCTGCTGTTACGATTGGTTTACGATTCATTGTGACTCCTCCTTCTTAATGGTTAAGTTTTTCTCTTGGATTGGAACGTGCTTAAACACCTCTCCACTTTCAAGAAATTCTACGAGACGGCTTAGCCAATCATAGTATTCCAACCATAATTTCGTTTCTTTAAGCAATTCGTTCAACTTTTCTTCTTCTTGTTCATTTAATGACGTATCCTCGACTAAATCGGTTAAGTCTCGGCGAATTCTTTTCTCAAACATCCGGCTTTTACTGATGGCATCTTGCCAGTTCGTGGTGAATAGTGAAATGAACGTTTGATAGTAATCATTCTCCACATTATATAAATCTTTACGCACGCCTTTTTGAAATACTTTTTCAGCAATATTTAAATGGAGCATTTCGCGAATGACTTGACTCATTCTTGTTTTACTCATGCCAGTTTTTTCCGATAGTTGATCGAGTGTCATCGGCCCTCGATTCATATAAATGATCCCAAGTACGCGTCCTACTGTCGTAGAGACACCAAATGTCCTCATATTATCAGCGAGTTTTTCGATAAACTGTTCTTCAATCTGTTCGATTTGATCAAGTTTTTTTGGCTCCACGGGCACTACCCCTTTCATATTGTCAACTACCAACGTCACTATATCACAAGAATTTGGAAAACGAAAAAATAGAAATCATGTGTAAAACCGAGGAATAATAAGATATTTGGATATTATCACTGATTCTATCCAGCAGACAGAATAATATTATCCAATTTGTACAATTTGTAAACTTTAAATTGCACAAAGTTTAACTTATACTTAAAACGTTCGTTTGTTCGTTCACTTTTTTGGAACGTAAGCCAATCAAAAAAAGACAAGGAGGTAAGAAGCGGATTGAGGCAAACAAGTGATTTGATTTGCTGAAGATCAAAAAATTGTCTCTTTGAATAAAAAACAGTGGTTGTTGTACGCTATCTGTAATTTAAACGGCGAAAACACAATCTGAAGTGAGCGAATAAATGGTATGTATGAAAGAAAAAGGTGGTTCTACTGAATGATTCGATTGGAGAATGTTAATAAACAATACGATGACGGGTTTCAAGCATTGAAAGATATCAATCTGACATGTGAAGATGGCGAAATTACTGTATTGATCGGCCCGAGTGGTTGCGGAAAAACGACCACCTTAAGGCTGTTGAACCGACTCATCAATCCAACGAGTGGACATGTTTACATCAACGATAAGGATATTTCCGAAATCAATCCAGTGACATTAAGAAGAGGCATTGGTTACGTGATCCAACACATCGGACTATTCCCACATATGACAATCGCAAACAATGTGGGCGTTGTTCCGAAACTCTTGAAATGGGAAAAAGAACGGATCGATCACAGAGTAGACGAACTATTGGATCTTGTCGGCCTTCAACCGGAAACTTATAAGGATCGCTACCCATCTGAACTGAGTGGTGGCCAGCAACAGCGAATCGGGGTGATCAGAGCTCTTGCTGCAGAACCTTCAATCATCTTGATGGACGAGCCTTTCAGTGCGCTCGACCCGATCAGTCGGGAGCAATTACAAGATGAACTGGTGCGTCTGCAAAAAAACATTAAAAAATCCATTGTTTTCGTAACGCATGATATGGATGAAGCCTTGAAAATCGCAGACAAAATTATATTGATGAAGGACGGAGAAATCGTTCAACAAGGTAAGCCAGAAGAACTATTGAGGCATCCTGCGAATGACTTTGTCGAAAACTTCATCGGTCAAAAACGTTTGCAGAATATACAGGAAGTTCCATCTGTCAAAGAAGTCATGATCAAAAAGCCCGTTTCGACTTACTTGCATAGAGGGTTAGCCGAGGCGATGAGACAGATGGAAACCAACCAAGTGGACACACTTGTGGTCATTGATGAAGACAATCAATTAAAAGGCTATATTTCGATCTATGATGTTCTGAACGCCTATCAAGATGAGAACAAAAAGGTGAAGGATATCTACCAGCCGATGGAACACACGATTCACCCTGAGACATTGCTATCGGAAGCCATTGCCATCTTTAATGAAAGCAAGATTGGTTACCTCCCTGTTGTGACAGAAAATAACACACTCGTTGGATTAATGACCCGGGGAAGCATTGTTGGTTACTTGGGAGAAATGTACCCGTCCGGAAACGGAGTGATGTAAGTGAAGGACTATAACTACCTAACCGTTTTTGTGGATCGGGCGCCAACACTCATTACTGCGTTAGGCGAACATGTATTTATGACCATCGTAGCCGTATTACTTGGTTGTTTGGTGTCAATCCCACTCGGAATTTATTTGACGAGAACTAAAATACAGTGGATTCGTTCGACGACATTCACGATTGCAAATATCTTTCAAACCGTTCCGAGCTTAGCGATGCTTGGTATCCTATTGCCGTTACTCGGTGTGGGCCTTGTTCCGGCGATTACGGCACTGTTCCTATACTCACTCCTTCCCGTGTTACGTAATACATATGCGGGATTTGAATCAATTGATGAAGGAGTTGTACAATCTGCCATTGGTATGGGCTATAGCCCGGTACAACGTTTATTCCGAATCGAATTGCCACTCGCGATCCCTTATATTATGTCTGGTGTTCGATTGACAACGGTTTATATCATCAACTGGGCAACACTCGCGACATTAATCGGCGCCGGAGGACTAGGACAGCCGATCATCAGTGGCTTAGGGGTTTATGATAAACCGCTCATCCTTGCAGCTGCTATATTATCTATGGTTCTCGCTTTAATCGCTGATTTCTCTCTCGGTTTATTGGAGAAAGTATTTTTCAAAAGAAATCATGCTAAACAAGAACAACAAATCTAATTGGAGGAATGAATTGATTATGAAGAAAAAATTTCTTATTCTATTTTCTGCTTTAACCATCATACTTACCGGTTGTAGCTCCGGTGGTGGAGATTCGATTACAGTAGGTACGATTACATCAACAGAAACGAAAGTGATGGCACATATCTATAAACAACTCATTGAGGATCAAACGGATTTGACGGTTGAAATCAAAGAGGATCTTGCGACAAGCCCGGTAGTTATCGAGTCGATGAAGGCTGGTGACCTACAAGGGTCAACACAGTATACAGGAACCTCACTGTCTTCGTTTTTCACAATTGAAAACCCTCAAGATTCAGAAGCTACATTACAACAGGCAAAAGATGATTTTGGCGGTGATGAATTCAATTTCAAATGGTTCGATTCGCTAGGATTTGCGAATACGTATGTGTTTACGGTTAGAGAAGAAGTTGCCGAAGAATATGGTCTTGAAAAAGTATCAGATTTAGAAGACGTAGCAGGTGACTTGAGAGCAGGCTTTGATACAGCTTGGCTTGAACGCGAAGAAGACGGTTATCCAGCATTTAAAGAGATGTATGGTTTTGAATTTGGTGAAACAAGACCAATGGAAATCAGTCTCGTTTATGACGCTGTATATAATGAAGAGATGGATATTGTTCTTGCTTATTCAACAGATGCCCGGATCCAAGAGTATAACCTGGTGATGTTAGAAGATGACAAAAACTTCTTCCCACCTTATGATGCAAGCCCAGTATTTACACAAGAATCTATTGATGAACATCCTGAGATTGCTGAAGCTCTTGAACCATTAGCCGGATTGATCGATGAGGAAACGATGGGCAAACTGAATGGTGAGGTAGACATTCATGGAAAAAGTCTAGAGGAAACAGCGGAGAACTTTTTGAAAGAACAAGGCTTATTGGAATAGGGGGGTAACTATGGACGGGCTCACAACATTCTTTCAATATATAGAAAGAAATTGGGCTGAACTGCTTGCTTTAACGTACGATCATCTGTTGATGGTTGTCATCGGTATGGGCATAGCTTTAGTCATTGGGATTCTTCTTGGAATCATTTGCTTTAAAAATGAGAAACTCGCTCCATTTATTTTAGCTATTGCCAACCTGATCCAAGTGTTTCCAAGCCTTGCACTCTTGACATTGTTGATGCTGATCTTTGGTCTAGGATTTAATACGGTAGTCATTGGTCTGGTTCTCTATTCCTTGTTGCCGATCATTCGCAATACTTACGTTGGACTAAAAGAAGTTGATTCAAGTATTTCACAGGCAGGAACCGGTGTAGGGATGAGTCCGGTGCAACTCCTTTTTAAAGTACAGTTGCCTTTATCTTTACCATTCTTATTGGCCGGTGTCCGGATTGCGATGATTATCAGTATTGGTGTGGCGACACTTGCCCCGTTTATCGGCGGTGATGGATTAGGAAGACCGATATACTCTGGGATTAACTTACGCGATCCTGTTCAAATTTACAGTGGTGCATTGATTGCGGCCGCCATAGCTATTCTTGCCGATTTTTTATTAGGCAAAGCCCAAAAGAAGCTTGATAAAGTTAATGGTTAAAGTGTCGAAATGGCTATTTACAGCGAGATTTTTTCAATGGAATAGTCGCTAAAAAATGAATTTATATATATGGGAGCATTCAGACGGTAGATCAAACTGGATGCTCCTTTTTTTGTTTCTTGGTTGATTTTCATGTAAACAAAAAA
>CALBTX010000247.1 GCA_937967685.1 uncultured Bacillaceae bacterium
TCGGCTCCATCCTCGGCTCTCCTTTAATCCTTTTTCGATCGATCATCATCTGTCGACCAGTAAAACTTGTCGATCCGATAAAAGGCACCGACGCGTCAGTGGCCCATGTTAAACCGTCGTTTTCTGCGGCAATCGCTCTTCATTTTGCACGGTCACGTCAATCGTCCCCCCGCCGAGACATTCGACGCCGTCATAAAAAACGACCGCTTGCCCCGGGGTCACCGCTCGTTGCGGCTCGTCAAAAACGACTTCGCACTCGTCTGTTCCGGTCAGATGGACCGTCACTGGCTGATCCGGTTGACGATACCGGAATTTGGCCGTACAGCGAAATGTGGCCCCGGGTGCCCGTCCGCTGATCCAATTCAGATTGGAGGCATGCAGGGCATCGGCATATAAGTACGGATTTTCGTACCCTTGTTCGACGTATAGGATATTGTTATGCACATCTTTGTCGACGACAAACCACGGTTCACCCGCTCCCCCGATACCCAGCCCGTGTCGTTGACCCAAAGTATAATACATGAGGCCCTCATGTTTACCTTTCACTTCTCCCGACTTTGTTTGCATCACGCCGGGTTGGGCGGGCAAATATTGACGGAGAAATTGTTTGAAGTCCCTTTCACCGATAAAGCAAATTCCCGTGCTGTCTTTCTTTTTCGCCGTGGCCAGGCCGGCATCCAGTGCCATGCGGCGCAGGTCTTTTTTGGTCAAATGCCCGACGGGAAAAATCACTTTGGAAAGCTGCTCCTGATTCAGCTGATGTAAAAAATACGATTGATCCTTATTTGCATCGGACCCGCGCAGCAGACGGTGAACACCGTCCCGAAGGTCCACCAGCGCGTAATGACCCGTGGCAATGAAATCCGCTCCGAGAGTCAGGGCATGGTCAAGGAAGGCTTTAAATTTAATTTCCTTGTTGCAGACGACATCAGGATTCGGTGTGCGCCCCGCCTTGTATTCCTCGAGAAAGTAAGTGAACACTTTATCCCAATATTCTTTTTCAAAATTGACGGAGTAGTAGGGGATGCCGATTTGTTCGGCAACAGCGACCACATCGTTAAAATCTTCCGTCGCCGTACAGAAACCGTTCTCATCCGTATCATCCCAGTTTTTCATGAAAATGCCGACGACGTCGAAACCTTGCTCCTTCAAAAGCAGCGCCGTCACAGAAGAATCAACGCCTCCGGACATGCCGACAACCACCCGCGTGTCCCGGGGCGCTTTTGACAACCGTTTTTGTACATAAGGATGTATGTCAGTCGATAGCCCTTGACTTTGACCTGCCACCATGGTTCCCTCCTTTTGCCGGAAAAATGTCATGCGACACGGTGTATCTATCTCCACAAGCTCACTTTGAGCCGAATGGATCACCTTCTGCCAGTGCGTCAACGCACGATTTTATCGTCGGACGCGGCGGATAATCCGGGCCGCTTTTCGAGCCGCTTCTTCAACTTGTTCCCGTGTGTTTCCTAACCCAAAACTGAAGCGGATCGCCGACCCGGCCCGTTTTTCGTCAGCATGCATGGCCAGAATGACGTGTGATGGCTGTAAGGCCCCGGCCGTACAAGCGGATCCACTTGAGGCGGCAACCCCTTCCAGATCAAGATTCATTAACAGCGTGTCCGCCTGAACGCCTTCAAAACTGAGATTTAATATGTGCGGCAAACACTGTTCAGGATGACCGTTTAAACGGTAAACGATGCCTTCCTCCTTCAAAATAGCCAACATGTTCTGCCGATAGGTTAAATAAACCGAACGCCTGTCTTCAAGATGCTCATGGACCAAGCGAACCGCTTCGGCAAAACCGACTATACCGGGGATGTTTTCCGTTCCAGGCCGTTTCGTGCGTTCCTGGGCACCGCCATAAAATAAAGGCTCGAGAGGAACGTCCGCCGAAACATACAGGGCGCCAACGCCTTTCGGCCCGTTAATTTTATGGGAAGAAATCGAAGCCAGGTCAACAGGGAGTCGGCCAAAATCAAGGGGGACGGTGCCCAATGCTTGGACCGCATCCGTGTGCAAGACGATGTCTTTTTCCCGTAAAAACTCGCCGATGTCCTGCACAGGCTGAAGCGTGCCCACTTCATTATTGCCATACATCAGCGAAACGAGTATCGTATCCGGACGGACAGCCTCCCGCACATCTGCACTGCGAACCGCACCATACTGATCAACCGGCAAATAAGTGACCTCAAAGCCGAGTGCTTCCAGACGTTCACAAGCATTAAGCACCGCATGGTGCTCCACTTGCGACGTAATGATATGCTTGCCCCTGTCCTGTCTGGCCAGCGCCGTCCCTAAGACGGCCAGGTTGTCGGCTTCCGTACCGCCGCTGGTGAAAATCAATTCCTGAGGACTGATCCCCAATCTTTCGGCAATGCTCTTTCTGGCCCGATTGAGCGCCGCTTTCGCTTCGCGGCCGAAAGCATGGATGCTCGACGGATTACCGAAATGTTGTTCCATGTATGGGAGCATGGCCTGGACCACCTGTTCATGGACGGGCGTTGTCGCCGCATGGTCGAGATAAATCCTGTTCATCACTCATTGCTCCTCGCTCATATCCAAGATTTAAAGGATACAGAGCATTTATATTTTATATATAGAACATGTAGTTTCCTTCTTCACGCTCATCTTTATAATTGACCAAATCCTCCAAAGTAGTCGAGTCCAACACTTGGGAAATGCTGTTTCTGATCCTGATCCACAAGTCCCGTTTTGCCGGATCTTCTTCTTGATCGAACTCCACCAGCCGTATCGGCCCCTCCAAGACGCGAATGACGTCGCCGGCGGTAATTTGCTGTGGTTCTTTGGCCAGAACGTAACCTCCGTACGCGCCGCGAATGCTTTTGACCAGGCCCGCATTGCGTAATGGTGAAATCAATTGTTCCAAATAATGTTCAGACAGATCATTTTCCTGGGCGATTCTTTTTAAAGATGTAGGGCCTTGGCCGTAATTATTGGCTAACGCCATCATGATGGTTAACCCGTACTGGCCTTTTGTTGAGATTTTCAAACGAGACACCTCCGATCCATCGATCCACCCATCGTTCACATTGGGAGAGGGCTAAAGCGACCACATGTCCGATCAGCAGGGCAAAGAGCAATGTGCCGATAAACACGGGGCCGCCCATCAGCCAGCCAATCAACAAAACGGAAACTTCCATGACTGAACGAACCCATTGAATTTTCCAACCGGTCAGCTGCACGATCGCTAACATGAGACCGTCGCGCGGACCCGCCCCGAATCTAGCGGAAATATAAATGCCCATCCCGTATCCCATGACAACGATGCCCGCCAATAACATCACGAGTTTCCAAAACCAATGTTCCGGCGTTGTCAACCAGGGAATGAGCATGTAAACATCAATGAGCATGCCGATCAGAAGCATGTTGACGACGGAACCGATCTTGGGCCACGCTTTCGTTAACAGGCAGGTCACGGCAATGATCACCGTGCCGACAATAATGGCCCACAGTCCGATGGTTAACCCGAATTGCAGTTGCAGACCGATGTGCAACACGTCCCACGGCGCATTTCCTAAAGAGGCGACAATCATGAGCACGATGCCGAAAGCCATGACCGCATTGCCGATAATAAAAATAAGCCAACGCAAAGCATAGACGCCGCTTTTCGTCCGCTCTTTCTCTTCTCCCATGCATTAACCCTTCTCTCTTTCCGCTTGTTGGTCTCTTATTTTTTCCCTTACTGATTATGTCATTATATCATGAAAAAGCTTATCCTTGCATGTTCTTGCTCCCGCTGAACGGAATTGATACGATACAAGTAATAACAGTCGGAGGGAACAGCTATGGATTTGTTTGATATTCCACAAAACGAAACAGGAAATAAAACGGAACCGCTGGCGGCCAGGATGCGTCCGCAAACGCTTGATGAAGTGATCGGGCAGGAACATATCATCGGTCCGGGCAAACTGCTACGCCGAGCCATTGAAGCCGACCAATTGACCGCGATGATTTTCTACGGACCCCCAGGCACGGGCAAGACGACGTTGGCCAAAGTGATTGCCAATACGACGCAATCCCATTTCGAACAGCTGAACGCCGTCACCTCCGGCGTGTCCGACATACGCCGAGTGATCGCCGAGGCGAAAGAACGGTTGAAAATGTATGCTGTCAAAACAGTTTTATTTATTGACGAAATTCATCGGTTTAATAAATCGCAACAAGACGCTTTACTTCCATCCGTGGAAGAAGGAACGATCATATTGATCGGGGCGACGACAGAAAGCCCCATGTTTGAAATCAATTCCGCGCTGCTTTCCCGCGCCCGCATTTTCAAACTGGAACCGTTGGATGACGAACATATCCGCGCCATCCTCCGCAAGGCACTGCGGGACAAAGCGAAGGGATTGGGGGAACAGCAGATTGAATTGACGGAAGAAGCGCTGGAACACATCGTCAATGTGGCAAACGGTGATGCCCGCAACGCCTTGAATGCGTTGGAACTGGCTGCTTTGACCACCCCGCCGAACGACAATGGGCTGATCGTCATTGATTTGGGTGTGGCCGAGCAGTCCATTCAAAAAAGAGTGGTCCAATACGACAAAGACGGCGACCAACATTACGATGTGATCTCCGCCTTTATCAAAAGCATGCGAGGTTCAGATCCCGATGCGGCGCTGTATTGGTTGGCACGCATGATTTACGCCGGGGAAGATCCCCGCTTCATCGCCCGCAGGCTTTATGTTCATGCCGCTGAAGACGTCGGGATGGCCGATCCGCGCGCCTTGCAAATGGCCCATGCCGCCGCTTACGCCGTCGACTACCTAGGCATGCCGGAAGCGAGGATTCCTTTAGCGCAAGCAACGGTTTACATTGCGACCGCACCGAAAAGCAATGCGATCATCACCGGTATTGATCAGGCGCTGGCCACGGTAGAAAAAGAGAGGGGCGGAGGCGTCCCCCTTCATTTGCGGGACAGCCATTACAAAGGTGCCAAACAGCTCGGGCACGGCGTCGGCTACAAATACCCGCACAACTATGCCAACGGCTATGTCCAGCAACAATATTTACCCGACGAATTGCAAGGAAAAACGTTCTACCATCCTACGGATTACGGTTATGAACGGACGATTAAGGAGCGCATGCAAAATTGGAAGCATTCCACGTGAATGATCTTCTTTTTTACACCCCGGCCACATTTAACCGCCCGTCAAGGGAGTGAGTAAATAAACGTGGTCACCGGGCTGAAGGACATAAGTTTTTTTGACGATCGAATCATTGACGACAACTAAAACGTCCACGTCCCACCGAAGGCCCAATCGATCAATGAACTCGTCGATGCCAAGCGGGGAAGGCAGTTCATATTCCCCGCTTAAATCCGTCTGCTCGAAAAGGTGGGAAGTGACCTTGACGGTCATCTGTTTCATACGACTAATTCATCCCAGAATGAATCGAGTTCTTCTTCGGGAATATCGAATTTTGTCTTGCTGGCCGGATTTTCCTCCATGAGGATATGTTCGGGCAAACGGTCATCCGCTTTGGTGAAGCCGGCCCTGCGGTTGAAGTCGACTTCCGTGAGCAGCGTTTGCTTGGCCAGCTTGACGATATCGTCAGCGGTGAATTCCACGCCGACATATCCGGAAACGAGATCGGCCAACAGGTCATAACGGCCCTGAACCGCTTGCGCGCCAAAATAACAGATGCCCAGCATATCGAAGACGGCGTTTGTAATTTGAGCCTGTCTGGATGTTTCTACTTGACCGTCTGCCTGATGATGGTCAATTTGGACCCGAATCGTTTGTCCGGCCGTATGATCCGCGCCTTGCGGCGAAGTGCTGAAAGTGACGCCGAGGCCTTTGATCGCTCGCGGATCGTAAGCGGACATGGCCTGCCCTTTGACGGCGGGGACTTTGCGCACCCCGTAAATTTTGCCGACGTTCACCGCGCCGCTGCCGATAATACGTCCCAGCGGCGTTCCCTGCCCAAGGCCTTCTAACAGCTCTTTCGCTCCTTCAAAATCACCAAACGAGAGCACACCGGCTTCCATGGCCACGCCGATGGCCGCACCGGTTTCAATCGTGTCCACACCATACTCATTGCACAGCCTGTTGAGTTCAACGACCTGGTCCAGATCGGCAATGCCCAAGTTGGAACCGAGCAGCCCGATATTTTCGTACTCAATCGGTGAGGTGATCTTTTTACCGTCGCGATCAGCATAAATGTTGGAACAACGGATCATGCATCCGGGCATGCAAGCGTGAGTCGGATTGCCTTCCCCTCCGCGTTCAAGAATGGTTTCGCGCAATACTTCGCCGCTGATCGATTCGTGTCCCTCAAAACTGCCCGTCGAGAAATTGCGTGTCGGCAACGCCCCGAGTTTATTCGTCGTTTTGACCATCGCCGCCGTCCCCAGTTCAGGCATCGTTTTCCCGGTCCCCGGTGTTTCCCGCAGCCAGGTTGAATATGTTTTCAGCGCCGCCCTGAATCTGTCACGGTCCTTCGGTTTGTGGCGTGCCGCTCCCCGGTCATCAAAAACGACCGCCTTGATGCCTTTCGATCCGGCAACCGCTCCCAGACCGCCGCGTCCGTAGAAACGGGTCGGGCTTTTGTCTTTGTCCAGATTGGCGATCGCCGCCGAAAGCATCTTCATTTCTCCGGCCGTGCCGATCACATAAAAACTGACTTGATCGCCGTATGTCTCAAACAGCTTCTCTTTGGCGACACTGATCGGCTCTCCGAGCAATTCATCAGCCGCTTCGAAACGAACGCCATCCTTATGAATATGTACAATCTGAAAATCATCCCGAATTCCTTCAAAAATGACCGCTCTTAAACCGAGCCGACCCATGTGCAGGCCCGCCGTACCTCCGGCGTTGCTTTCTTTAATCCCGCCGGTTAACGGGCTTTTGGCGCCCATGGAACTGCGCTCGGCACTGGAGGCGAGAGAGCCGGTCAACACCCCGTTTGAAAGGACCAATTTGTTGTTCGGTCCGAGCGGGTGAGCTGTCGGAGGGACTTCCTCGGCAACAATTTTCGATGTAAAAGCTCTTCCCCCCAACAACAATTCGGCATCCGGCACCGTTTCATACGCATAGGTCAACGACGCCATATTGATTCGTAAAATCTGCACTCCTCTTCCCCCCAAAAAATAAAATTTTTCATTCTTTATGAAACTTCAGTGACTATGGTGATCAGATTGAAGCTGATCAGATTGAAGCTGATCAGATTGAACCGTCTCAGTCATCGAATGAACCGTCTTGGATCTTTCAAAACCCATTGTACACTAAGACTGAAAATTTGAGCAAGTTAAGGTATACTTCAACAAGTTGAGTTATGCTTCAAAACAAAAAGAGCCCCGGCGTTGCCGTGACTACTTGGTTTTGATCCCTGCCTCACGCAGGTGGGTGTCCTGCTTCCCGCTTCATATGTCCTTTCTCAAGGCCTATACTCCGCAAGAAGACGCCGGACTCCCTTTTATGTTGGTGTTGGCTCAAAACTCGGTAAATCACGTACAATTCAGGACTCTCTCTTTCGTGTTTTCATAGTAACACACATTGGCCGGCGATGCAATAAATCGTTGTTGGAAACAAAGGTAAATTTAGACTTTTATTTTATCTTCCAAACGGAGGTGCAATTCCTGCAGCTGTTTCTCACTCACTGCAGAAGGAGCATCCGTCATCAGACAAGTGGCACTGGCTGTTTTCGGAAAAGCGATCACTTCGCGCAAATTGTTTCTTCCGGCCAAAAGCATGACGATCCGGTCAAAGCCAAATGCTATGCCGCCGTGAGGCGGCGTGCCATATTCGAAAGCTTCCAGCAGAAAACCGAATTTTTCCTGTGCCTCTTCCGCAGAAAAACCGAGCAATTGAAACATTTTCTCCTGTATTTCACGTTGATAAATACGCATGCTTCCCCCGCCGATTTCATACCCGTTCAGCACCATGTCATACGCCTGGGCCCGCATTTGCTCAGGATGGTCTTCAAATAAAGGCAAATCTTCCTCAACGGGCATTGTAAACGGATGGTGCAAGGCGACATACCGTTTTTCCTCCCGATCGTATTCCACCAACGGAAAGTCCGTTACCCAGCAAAAGCGATATTCGTGTTCATTGATCAGCCCGAGATCCTGACCAAGCTTGAGCCTAAGCGCCCCCAGCGATTGGCGCACCACCGATTTTTCATCGGCAACGAAAAGCAATAAATCGCCTTCTTCCGCTTCCAACGTCTGCTTGATTTGCTCCAGCATGTTCTCCTCAAAAAATTTCGTAATCGGTCCCTTGACCTCGCCGTCCCTGAAAGCAAACCAAGCCAATCCCTGTGCACCGTAAGGCTTGACATAAGTCATCAGTTCATCAACATCTTTTCGGCTGAAGTAGGCACACCCTTTGGCATTAATGCCGCGCACTTCACCCCCGTCGGCGATGGCCTGGCGGAACACTTTGAAGGCGCTGTCCTTGACAATGGAAGAGATATCTTTCAGTTCCATGCCAAAACGCAAATCCGGCTTGTCCGAACCGTAACGACTTAAGGCTTCTTCATACGTCAGACGCTGAAAAGGCAGGGGGACATCCACCCCGATTGTTGCTTTGAATAAACGGGCCATTAACTGTTCCATCATTGCTTGCAATGCTTCCTTGGACAAAAAAGAAGCCTCAATGTCAACCTGGGTGAATTCCGGCTGCCGGTCTGCCCGCAAATCTTCGTCCCGAAAACAGCGGACGATCTGAAAATAGCGTTCCAATCCAGAAACCATTAACAGTTGTTTAAACAATTGCGGGGACTGGGGCAGAGCAAAAAATTCCCCATCGTGCACCCGGCTGGGGACGAGGTAGTCCCTTGCACCTTCCGGCGTGCTCTTCGTTAACATCGGCGTTTCAATTTCCAAAAAGCCTCGTTCATCCAGAAAATCACGGATCAGTTTGGCCGCCTGATGACGCAGTCGGAAAGTGCGCTGCATTTCAGGCCGTCTCAAGTCCAAATAGCGATATTTCAGACGAATGCTTTCATCCACGTCGATCCCGTCTTCGATGGCAAACGGCGGATTTTTGGCGGGATTGATCAATTCCGCCTCCTCAACGCGCACTTCGATTTCTCCAGTTTTAATCTTCGGGTTGACCGTCTCAGGATCGCGAATTTCAACCTTTCCCCGGACGGCCAAAACGTACTCGCTGCGTACCTGGTCAGCCAAAGTCAATGCTTCAGGCTGATCGGGATCGAAGACGACTTGGACGATGCCCGTTCGATCGCGCAGATCGATGAAAATGACGCCCCCCAAATCCCTGCGTTTGTCCACCCAGCCTTGTAGTTCAACCTTCTGGCCTTCATGTTCTTTCGTTAATGTGCCGCATTGATGTGTGCGTCCGATGGCCATCTCACATGTCCTCCTTTGCGATGCGTGACTTGATCGTTTCCAGCAGTTTATCGAGAGCAACTTCTTCCTGTGTTCCGCTGGACATATGCTTAATGAGGGCGGTATTATTGTTCAGTTCGTCTTCACCGATGATGATCGTATAGGTCGCCTGCAAACGATCGGCCGCTTTTAATTGACCTTTCATCCCCCGTCCCAAATAATCCAAGTCGACGCGGATTCCGGCGGATCGAAAACGGGCGGCTAAGACAGCGTTTTTGCGCCGGGCCGCCTCACCGAGGCCGACCAAATAACAGTCGAGCTTGTCTTGAACGGGCAGGTCCACGTTCTGTGTTTTCAAAGCTAACAACAAACGCTCTATACTTAAAGCAAAGCCGATGCCAGGCTGATCCTTGCCCCCGATCTCCCGGACGAGCCCGTTATACCGTCCGCCCCCGCAGATTGTCCCCACGGCGCCGATCCCTTCCTCCATAATTTCAAAGGCGGTCTGGGTGTAATAATCCAAGCCGCGCACCAGGCGTGAATTGACGACAAACGACACGCCCAACTCACGCAAATAGTGTTGGACTTGTTCAAAATGGTCGGCGCAATCAGGACAAAGATGATCCAGGATGGAGGGCGCCCCTTCCGTTAACTGCTTTGTTTTAGGATCTTTACTGTCCAGCACCCTCAACGGGTTGCGCGCCAAGCGCTGGCGGTCTTCAGGAGCAAGCTGATCCTTAACATTTTCTAAAAAAGCGACCAGCGCTTCTCGATGTTGCGGACGGCATCGTTCACAACCGACACTGTTCATTTCCAGGCGCAAGTCCTTTAGCCCCAGCTCTGCGTAAAATTGCATGGCCATGGCGATCACTTCCGCATCGATCGCCGGATTGTCGCTGCCGATCGCCTCAACACCAAACTGTGTGAATTGGCGCAATCTGCCCGCCTGGGGCCGCTCATAACGAAACATGGGCCCCATGTAAAAAAGTTTTGTCGGCTGCCAGGGATTGGCGTGCATTTTGTTTTCCACGTAGGAGCGAACGACGGCGGCCGTTCCTTCCGGGCGCAAAGTGATGCTCCGCCCGCCCTTATCGGTAAACGTATACATCTCTTTCTCGACGATGTCCGTCGTTTCACCCACACCTCGTTGAAAAAGTTCCGTATGTTCAAAAATAGGGGTGCGGATTTCGGCATAAGCATATCTGCGGCAAATGTCCCGCACTTTTTCCTCCACATATTGCCATAACGTCACCTCTTCAGGCAATATGTCGGCCGTTCCTCTGGGGATGTGAAACGCCATACTCAACCCCTCCTTAAACTGTGCTTTCGATCATCAGAGTAACCGGACCGTCGTTGATCAGGTGCACGTCCATCATCGCCCCGAACCGTCCTGTTTCAACCCGGACCCCTTTCTCCCGCAAGGCATCGTTAAAGCGCTTGTACAGTTTCTCGGCCTGCTCCGGCCTGGCCGCCTGCATAAAATTCGGGCGGCGTCCTTTGCGGCAGTCTCCGTACAGCGTAAACTGGGACACAGAAAGAACTTGTCCACCTGTCTCGAGGAGAGAACGGTTCATCTTGCCCTGTTCATCTTCGAATACGCGCAAATGGGCCACTTTGTCGGCCAAGTAATGCGCATCATCCGCTGTATCTTCATGCGTGACTCCGACGAGAACGACGAAACCGGCTTCTATTTCACCGACCACGTGCCCCTCCACGGTGACTTTCGCCTCTCGGCAACGTTGAACGACAACTCTCATAACAGCAATACTCCTCAATGATCCCCTTGTTAATCAATCCGCTTGTTGAAAAACACGTCTCATAGACCATACCTCTGGTCATTATTCATGAATATCAGTTTATCTGTCAAACCTTTATTGCGTATTTCTCTGAACGGAAAAAATATCGCGCAGTTGTTTGATCCGTTCGACCACTTTGTGCAGATGATCCAAATTACGAATGGAAATGGTCAAGGAAATAAAGGCCATTTTGTTGCGGTCCGAACGTCCGGAAACGGCGATAATATTCGTCTTCGTTTCACTGACCGCCTGCATGATTTCATTGAGCAGCCCCTGTCTGTCAAGTCCAGTAATTTCAATTTCGACGTTGTAAATCGAATCGCGGGCGCCGTCCCACTCAACAGGCAGCAAGCGTTCCTTGGCGTCTTCCGACAGAATGTTGGGGCAGTCGGACCGGTGCACGGATACACCGCGCCCGCGGGTAATAAAGCCGATAATTTCATCACCCGGCACAGGGGTACAGCAACGCGACAAGCGGATGAGTAAATTATCCATCCCTTTCACCTTCACCCCGTGATCCAATCTTTTTTTGCGGGTTGGCGCGGTTTCTGGCAGCTCGACTTGGACCGCGGGTTTATCCTTGCGGAACGAATCGGTGAGGCGCGTAGTGATCTGAGCGGCCGTAATCCCTCCGTAACCGACGGCGGCATACATATCATCTTCACTGTTAAAATTAAATTTGCGGGCCACCTGCTCTACATTTTCTTCACTCAAAACTTCTTTCGGGTCAAACCCTTGCTTTTTGACTTCCTGTTCGACCCACTCTTTTCCTTTGGCCATGCTTTCTTCCCGTTTTTGGCGTTTAAAAAACTGTTTGATTTTGTTTTTGGCCGCGGAAGATTTGGCAATTTTCAGCCAGTCCCTGCTCGGTCCGTAACTATGTTTGGAAGTGAGAATTTCAACAATATCACCGGTTTCCAACGGGTGATCCAACGTGACGATGTGACCGTTCACCTTCGCCCCGACACATTGATTGCCCACTTCAGTATGAATACGGTAGGCAAAATCCAAAGGAACGGAACCTTTCGGCAGCTCAATGATGTCTCCTTTCGGCGTGAAAACAAAGACCATATCTGAGAACAAATCCATCTTCAAAGATTCCATAAATTCCTTGGCGTTGACTGTCTCAGATTGAGAATCCAACACTTCTCGAAACCAAGTCAGTTTTTCGTCCATGTCAGACTTGGCGCCTTTGTTAACACGTTTGCCTTCTTTATAGGCCCAGTGCGCGGCGATACCGTATTCGGCCGTCCGTTCCATCTCTTTCGTCCGGATCTGCACTTCCAGAGGCTGCCCTTTATCTCCGATCACCGTCGTATGCAAAGATTGGTACATGTTCGGTTTGGGCATGGCGATATAATCTTTGAACCGGCCCGGTATCGGTCTCCACATCGTATGCACAATGCCTAAGACGGCATAACATTCTCTAACATTATTGACAATAATGCGCACGGCCAAAAGGTCATATATTTCATTGAAGGCTTTCTTCTTTTTGTACATTTTGCGGTAAATGCTGTAGATGTGTTTCGGCCTGCCGTAAATGTCCGCTTCAATACCCATGCTGTTCAATCTATCTTTAATTAATTCGATCACATTGTTAATATGTTCTTCCCGCTCGGCCCGCTTCTGTTTCATCAAATGGACGATCCGATAATATTGCTGTGGGTTCAAATAGCGCAGAGCGATGTCTTCCAATTCCCATTTCAACGTCTGAATGCCGAGACGATGGGCCAGGGGAGCAAGGATTTCCAGCGTTTCCTCCGCTTTTTGCAGCTGTTTCTCTTTGGGCATATACTTCAGAGTGCGCATATTATGCAAGCGGTCAGCCAGCTTGATTAAAATGACACGGACGTCCTTGGCCATGGCGAGGAACATTTTGCGATGGTTCTCAGCTTGCTGTTCTTCCTGAGATTGATATTTAATTCTTTTCAATTTAGTGACCCCTTCGACGAGGAGAGCCACCTCATTCCCGAATTTTTCTTTCAATTCGTCCACGGTCACATCCGTATCTTCGACGACATCGTGCAGAAGGGCCGCCGCAAGCGTGACCACATCCATCTGCAATTCCAGCAAAATGCCCGCCACTTCGATCGGATGGGAGATATATTCTTCCCCGGATTTTCTGTATTGCCCATCATGCGCTTCCTTGGCATATTCGTACGCCTGTTCGATGAAGGAAACATCCTCCTCGGACATGTATGTGGAAACTCGTTTGATCAATTCCTCAATCGTCATCGAAATCACCCTGCTCCCGATGCTAGTCGAAGAGTTCGTGCTGTACATTTGACAGAAGACTAACGCTCTTCGATGACTGTGTATAATTCTCTATTATCATTCATGCGCTTGAAAATGTAAAGTAAGAGAGAGATTAATATTGAACCAAAGAAAAAATGTCATATGTGGCCCCGATTTTTTCCCTGCCTTCAAGATAGGTCAATTCTATGAGAAAAGCGCAGCCGACAATTTCAGCCCCGAGTTGGTGGACGAGATCAATCGTTGTTGAAATCGTCCCGCCTGTAGCCAGCAGATCATCGGTGATCAACACTTTTTGCCCGGGCTTAAGAGCGTCTTTATGCAAGGCGAGCGCATCTTTGCCGTATTCCAAATCATATTCAGATTCAACGGTCGCACAAGGTAGTTTGCCCGCCTTGCGCACCGGAACGAAACCTTTCCCTAACTGAAAAGCAATGGGCGCTCCGATGACGAAACCTCTCGCTTCGGGCCCGACGATCACTTCTGCTTCTTTACTTCGGGCAAAATCGGCCAATCGTTTAATCGCTTCCTGGTACGCCTGTCCATCTTTCAAAAGCGTCGTAATATCTTTAAAACGGACTCCCGGTTTCGGAAAATCCGGAATCACCCTGATTTTTTCCTTAAAGTCCATGTCCACGCGCCTCCTCTGTTAATTCCTTCGAATTGAAACTTTTCTTAATGAAACGAACGACCTCTTCATAAGTGGAATAAATGAGTGCCTGTTCAAGATGGTAGGCTTCCTGTTTCTGTTGATAGACTTTTGATTGATTTAACGCTTTTTTCACCGGGTTTTTTACAAGGCATACTTGTGCATTTTCTATTTTAACAAACTCAAGTTCCAAAAACACCTCGGTCATAAACTGTAGGGTGTCCATCGTCCAGCCTTTACGTTTGACCAATCGGGGGCCGTCTCGCTGCAGATCAAACGGACTGCGTTGATGCAAGAAAGCGTAATACCAGCGAAAGTGTTCCCGGGTTGGAAAGGTTGAGAAAAAGTGCTGCTCATGATGTTCAAAAATGAGATAGAAGCGGGAAGCGTGCGCTAAAAAACGGCAAATGCGCTGAAACTGATACAGCGTTTGGGGCAGATCATACAAAATGACCGTATCGGCCTTAATGGTTTGTGAATCATCGGCCAACATGGGGCAGGTGCCGGATGAATCCACATACATCGGCTGTACGGTCTCACCGTGTATCGCCTTGATCTCTTGCACCACTTGTTTCGTGTGGGCCGATATGTCCCCCGTTGAATCATACGGACGGAAAATGAAGAGCGACAGCGCCTGTTCATAATGAACAGCTTCCCATTGCTTCCGACTTGTCTTCAAGCCTCGCCAATCAAAAAATTGCTGCTCGCCAATGCAAAGATCCTTCAGCAGCAACTGGGGTTTTTTTGTCCCGTTCCATTCATTGATTGTCGGTTCCCCAATCAGGTCCACTTTGGCCCGCCTGCTGATTTTGCGGACGGCTTCTCCCCATCCGAAGCCAATGCCGTCGAGCGCCACGCCGTCGCTTTCCACCCGGCACTTTAAATGCTGGTCGTCCGCCCCCACTTGTTTGACATCAACGAGTGACACTTTTTCCAGAGCGATGACCGGTTTCGGGTGACCGACGCCGTATGGAGCAAGTGTTTGCAACTCTTCCACAGCCTCCAACGTCAGTTCAGCGGGCGTACAGCTGAAATCAACCCGGGTCAGCGGTTTCAAATCTGCTTCCGTCAACCACTGTTCGGCCAATTGCGCCAGAGCGGAACGTAAAGGGGCGATATGTGCTTCAGGCAGGGTCATCCCGGCCGCCATTCGGTGCCCTCCGAAATGGAGCAGCCATTGTTGACAATGGGACAAGGCCCGGTAGATGTCAAATCCTTCGATGCTGCGAGCCGATCCTTTGGCCTCTTTAGAATCACGATCGATGGAGAGGACGATCGTCGGCACGTAGTATCGTTCCACCAGACGTGAGGCGACGATACCAAGCACCCCCTCGTGCCATCCTTCATTGGCGACCACCAATGCTTTTGGCCGGACCTCCTGGTAGCGATCTTCCACCCAGCGCATCGCTTCTTCACTGGCCTGTTGCACGAGGGCTTGTCTCTGCCGATTTAAGTCATCCATCTCTTGTGCCAATGCGCGCGCTTCCTGCACATCTTCCGTCAGCAACAGGCGCACGGCCATGTCTGCCGAGGCAAGCCTCCCGGCCGCATTCAGACGCGGGCCCAGAGCAAAGCCTACATGTTCCTCATCAATATGTACATCCTCTAAACCGGACACGGCAAGCAACGCTCTTAAGCCGGCGTGCTTCGTCTGATTGAGTACTTGAAGGCCCTTGTGTGCAATCCAGCGGTTCTCTCCAATCAAGGGAACAAGGTCAGCAATCGTGCCGATGGCAGCGATATCCAGCCACTCTTCGGGGATGTCTCCCAATAAAGCCTGGACCACCTTGAGGGTGACGCCCACACCAGCCAGTTCTTTAAACGGATATGTACAGGTGGATTTTTTCGGATTGATCACGGCCGTACATTCGGGCAACTGTTCCGGAGGCTCATGGTGATCCGTAACAATCAAATCCAATCCCATAGATTTACCGTAAGCCACTTCCTCCCTGGCGGATATGCCCGTATCAACGGTGATGACCAGATGCACCCTGTCCCTCTGGGCCCGCTCCAAAGCATGCTTATTCAAGCCGTAACCTTCAGCGAACCGATCGGGTATATAATAATCAGCCCGGGCGCCCGCTTCCCTCAGAGCCAGCATCAACAAACCCGTACTGCAGACGCCGTCACAATCGTAATCTCCATAAACAAGGATTTTTTCTTTGTTTGTGACGGCCTGCTTTATCCGCTGAACAGCTTCGCTCATCCCCTCCAGCATGAAGGGGTCTGAGACGAACTGGTGATTGATATCCAGCATGGTACGCGCTTCTTCCGGCTGTTCCCAACCCCGGGCAGCCAACAACCTGGCGGTGAGTGCGGAAATCCCCAACTCTTTGGCCAAGATGCGCACTGCCTCAGGAGCATACTCGCGGTAACGCCATCTCGTTTTGGAGTCTAGCACAAAAAAATCACTCCTTTACATACCCATCCATTATACTGGAAGTTGAAAAGGAGTGGCAATCATCTTCAACACATCATGCTACAACACATCATGCGACTCGTCTGGGAGTTTGTCATCGCTTAGCGGCACGCACTCATAACGTTTAATGGACGCTTAGCTTTAAATGGACTGTTAGCGTTAATGGATTCAATAGCGTTCAATGTACTGTTAGCGTTAATGGGTTCATAGCGTTCAATGTACTCTTAGCGTCAATGGATTCAATAGCGTTCAATGGCTATTGCGCTTCAATGCCAATGTAAATTCAGTTCAACCGTTCTCTTTACCGGAATACGGATTGACATGAACAAGCACGTCATGCACATGTTCGTGTTCTTGCATTAAACGCTCCTTGACCATTTTGCCGATGGAGTGCCCTTCCTCCACTGACATTTCCGGGTCTACGGCGATTTTCGTATCGACGATGACATAATGTCCGTGCTCCCGGGCGTGCAGCTCATCCACCTGAATCACGCCGGCAACGTTCTCGACCGTTCGACGCAGTTTGGCGGCATCTTCTTCATGCAAAACGTGATCCATCGTATTATGAATCGACTCCGCTCCGAGACTCCAGGCCACCTTCATAATAAACCCGGAAACGATCATACCCGCCACAGGATCGAGATAAACCATCCAGGGGATGTGCATGTACTCGCCGATGAGCGCCCCGCCGATCCCCAACAAAGCGGCCAACGACGAAAAAGCATCTGATCGGTGTTCCCAAGCGTTAACAATGAGAGCATCACTGTGCAATTTATTGCCTAACCTGTATTTGTACTGAAAGAGCACTTCTTTCGTGATGATGGAAAAAAGAGCGGCAAAAACGGCGATCACACTGGGGGTGGCAATCGGTTCAAACAAGGCCCGGAATGAACCGAAACCAATTTGCAGTCCAACTAAAAATAAAATAACGGCCACGATGATGGCGGCAATCGATTCGGCTTTGCCGTGGCCATAGGGATGGTCTCTGTCCGGGGGCATTTTGGAAGCTTTCAAACCAATTAAGACGGCGATGGAACCGACCACATCGGACGCGGAATGAACAGCATCAGCCACGAGGGCCCTGCTGTTGCCCGCCAGACCGACGACCGCTTTGAGCATGGTCAGAAACAGATTGGCGACGATGCCCGCCCAAGCGGCGAATTCCGCCTGCCGAAAACGATGTGATGACCGTTCCTGATGCGCTTTTGGCTGCTTTTGATCCCGTTGCTGATCCCGTTTTTGGCCCGGCTGAACATTATGCTGGTCCCGCCGCTGATCGTCCTGCCATTGATCATCCCGCCGCTGATCGTTATGCCGCCGGTTATTTCGCATGTTCATTCCCCCATGATTCAAATGGGCTTAGGTCAGGCATGAGCCGCCTTTTTTCTGAATTCTCGTGCTTTCCAAACAAACCATATTTGAGAAGCGATGAAAATGGAAGAATAAGTTCCGGACAGCAAACCAACAGTTAAAGCGAAAGAAAAGTTGCGGATGCCTTCCCCGCCCAACAAGTACAAACATAAAGAAGCAAAAATGACAGTGATCGATGTGTTCAGCGTTCGGGGCAACGTTTCCTTCACACTTTGATTGACCAACTGCTGTAAATCCTGCGTTGTTTTCAACTTGGCCACCTTCATGTTTTCCCGAATACGGTCAAAAATAATGATCGTATCGTTAATGGAATAACCGACGATTGTCAGCACGGCGGCAATAAACGTTAAATCCACTTGCAAGCGGACAATCGCGAATACACCGATCATAAATAAAACGTCATGAAATAAAGCGATAATGGCCGCGACAGCAAAACGATATTCAAAACGGATGCTGACATAGACAATGACCGCCACAGATGCCAGCAGAGTGGTGTAAATCGCTTTGACAGCCAGCTCTCGGGCGACCATCGGGGTGACCGTCGATTCGCTGACCTCCACGTCACCGAACTGCTCGGCTAAAACACTTTCCGCCTGATTGATCTCCTCTTTCGTTAAGGTTCCGATGTACAACACTTCCACAATTTCATTTTCATTGCCCGCCAGACGAATGTCATCCGGTTCCATTCCCTCCACTGTTAAGACATCAGCCACTTCATCAACCGAAAATAACGGTTCGGGACTGAAAATTTCCAACTGTGTCCCGCCCTCAAAATCAACCGAAAGATTTAAACCCATGAGCAGAAGAAAAACCAAACCGACCAACAGAAAGATAGCGGAAGCAGCAAAAAATCCTTTGCGGTGTCCAACGACATCGAGTGCCTTATCCTTGAAATTAAAGTTCACTAATGTCACTCTCCTTTACACCGAACCAGCGCGGCTTGCGATCAAAGGCACGGCTGGACACAAGCAAGGCCAATAACAACCTTGATCCGAGCACAGCGGTAAAAAAGCTGAGGATGATCGTCACGATCAGCATCAGTCCAAAGCCTTGAATGGCGAAATCCCCAAAGTAAAACAGGACACCGGCGGCAATCAGCGTCGTAATATTCGCATCAAGAATCGTGCCTAATGAACGCTTCGAACCGGCCCGGAAAGAGGAGCGGATGGTCTTCCCAGAACGAATTTCTTCCTTGATCCGTTCGTTCGTAATGATATTGGCATCAACCGCCATGCCCACACCGAGAACGAGAGCGGCAATCCCTGGCAATGTCAACACGGCTTCCATCCAGTTGAAGACAAGCAGAATGAGATAGACGTAGAAAGAGAGCGAAACAGCGGCGACGACGCCGGGCAAACGATAATAGACCATCATGTATAAGGCAATTAAAAGACCCGCAAACACCCCTGCCCTGACCGTCAGATCCATCGCCTGTTCACCGAGGCTGGCCCCCACGCTGCGGGCAGTTAGTTCTTCCAGTTCTACGGGCAGTGCCCCGGCATTTAAGAGAGCGGCCAGCTCCTGAGCTTCTTCAAAACTCTCCAGTCCCGTGATCACGCCTTCGGTACTTAAAACTTCTTTCACTTCCGGAGCGGATATGTACTTCGGGTCCCCGCCGGCCATTTCCTTGGAGAATTCTTCTTCAAAGGAATCTCCTTCCTCATAGTCCAGCCAAATGACCATTGGCTGTCCTCGCAACGCTGTCGTCACCTGCCGGGCCAAATCCGCATCCTTGAATTCGATTTGGACCATCGGCTGATTATATTCATCAATCACCGCCTTGGCCGAACCTTCTTTCAAGTTCTCCCCGCCCATCATAAAATTGTCTTCAACGTCGCGGAAAGAAAGGTGGGCTTGCGTGGAAAGAATGGATCTGGCCGTGTCCTGGTCTTCTACCCCGGCCAAGCGGACTCGGATGCGGTCCTCTCCTTCAATGCGCAATTCCGGTTCGCTGACCCCCAAGGCATTGACCCTTCTTTCCAAAGCGGCATACGTCTGATTTAACAAATCGCGGTTAACTTCCTGATCTTCATTGACCGGATGTACTTCATACAAAATTTCAAACCCGCCCTGGAGATCCAGACCGAGCGTAATTTCATTGGCAATCTCATTTGTTGTCATCCCCATGAAAATAAAACCGGCTCCCACAATCAGAAGAAAGAGGATGATTGTTCTCCATCTCATGTAAAATGTTCTCCCTTCCTGTCCAATACGCTTATTATACGGGACCGTTTTTTTCCATGTCAATTTTGCCGGTATAAACGCCCATCGTCATCCAATTCATCAATTCCGTCGGCCTTAGCGAATAAATATCGTTGACAATCGTGTGCAGCTTGGGCCAGTCGTTTTTATATTTTTCGTTGACACATGTCCAAATATCATCGACCGTCACGGCATCATAACCTAACATATGGAATTCTTCCATCTTACTGACCAACACTTCTTCCACTTTTTGTTTCATCAGTTCCTGTCTGTTCATTCCCGTCAACCTCCTTAAAAATGATCTCCCAAAGTGTCATGCCCCGCTCCCCTTCCAGCATATAGATAGTTTTAAAAGCGGACAAGATGTCTCGGAAAGAAGGGCAGAGCATGAGTAAACAAAGCTTTCTCCACGGCGCCATTATTCTCATTATAGCAGGACTGGTGACGAAAATATTAGGTTTCATCAATAAGATTGTCATGGCCCGGATTTTGGGGCCGGAGGGCATGGGGTTGTACGCCATGGCCGTACCGATCTTCGTTCTCGTGGTCACCTTGACGCGATTGGGCCTGCCCGTGGCCATTTCCAAACTGGTCGCCCAGGCGGAGGCGGAAGGAAACGATCAGCAAGTGAAACGAATTCTCGTCGTTTCCTTAAGCATCACCGGCACTTTAAGCCTCGTCTTTACCGTCTTGACAATGTTCGGCGCGAAAGTGATTTCTTCTATTTTTTTGACGGATGTACGAGCCTACTACCCGTTAATGGCCATCACGCCCGTCGTGCCCATTGTCGCCGTTTCATCCGTCATCAAAGGCTATTTTCAGGGCAGGCAGAACATGCGTCCCTCCGCTTATTCCCAAGTGATCGAGCAAGTCGTGCGCATCAGTTTGGTCGCCTTTCTCGCTCAGTTGCTTTTGCCTCTCGGACTGGAATATGCGGCAGCAGGGGCGATGATCAGCGCCGTTCTCGGTGAGGCTGCCGCTCTGTTCTACTTATGGACCACTTTCGAAAGCAGAAAAGGAAAAACTTTTCGTGTGCGCAAAAACTTTTTTCAACAATTGCAAAAAGGAAAGCAGACGATGCGCGATTTGTTACGCATCGGACTGCCCACGACCGGCAGCGGTTTAATCGGCTCCTTATCCTGGACGTTTGAAGCGATTATCGTTGCTCAAAGTTTGGCCTTGGCCGGCATCGCCACAACCACCGCCACGGCGCAATACGGACTTTTGTCCGGCTATGCCATTCCCCTGGTCATGTTGCCGATGTTTATTACGACTTCGCTGTCAGTTTCTCTCGTTCCTGCCGTCAGCGAAGCACTGGCCAAAAAGGACACTGCCCTGATCCACCGCCGTTTATATCAAGCTTTTCGCATCGCCCTCATTTGCGGGGCCCCGAGCACCATCATTATGTACCAATTTGCCGAGCCGATCGTCACCGTCATTTACGATGCCCCCGAAGCAGCACCGTTTCTGCAAATTCTCGCCCCTTTCTTCCTCCTGCTTTACTTTCAGAGCCCTCTTCAGGCGACCTTGCAAGGGCTGGATATGGCCAAGGCGGCGATGATGAATACGCTGTTTGGTGCGGTGATCAAAATCGGGGCGATTTATCTGCTCGCTTCCCGACCGGAACTGGGGATTTTCGGAGCCGCACTGGCGATCAACATCAACGTCTGTTTGGTCACTTTATTACATTTCTTTTCCGTCATCAAAGTGACCAAAGGATTTTCCGTCCGTCTCTCGGATCTGATGAAAGTCGGCCTAGCCATGTCCGCCATGGGCCTGGGCGGCTCGGTCATTTGGGACGGACTGCAAAAAACCGAACTGCCTTTGATCTGGACGCTTGTCCTCACCTTGACGGCGGTCGGCTTGCTTTATTTCATCGCCCTCGTCGCCCTGAAGCTGATCGGCAGCCAGGACATCCAGCGCATTCCCCTGATCGGGACCAAAGTGGCCCCGCTCTTCCCCAGAAGATAAGCTGAGGATCAGTTATTCTCCAAAGAATTAGTTGAGGATGAAGTCATTCACCAGAAAATAAGCTGAGGGATTTACAAGCAGAGGAAATCATTTGTTTTTCGACCGATCAACAACATCAATGTACCATTCCCCGTTCGGATCGATACTGCAAAAAGAAATATCTTTAAATCCGCTTCTGCCTATCCTTTTTTTGAGCTCTTTTTTCAACCAGAAGCGGTTCCGTCCCAATTTATGCAGATTGGTCTCCTGCACATCTCCGTCCTTGATTAAAATCAGAGGCATATCAAACTGTTGAACGGATAGGCCCAAATCTTCTTTCGTCACCGCCCGTTCTTTTTCTTTTTCAAAAACGGTCAATTTCCCTGACGGTTCCAAAATGGCAAATTCCACCTGGCTTAATGAATGCACGTCATTTTCCCTTAATTGCATCAGCAAATCGTCTAAATTATATCTCTGCTTCTTCATTTCGTCTTCGCGAATCCGGCCGTGTTCAATCAAGACCGATGGCTTGCCGTCGACCAAAAGACGTATTTTTTCCGATCTCAACGTTAAATATGACAGGCCCAATTGCGTGAAAAAGAGGATGACGATGGGAATCAAGCCCATCAGCAAAGGCGTTTGAATGTTTTCAAGCGTCAAAACGCCCAGTTCGGCAATCATGATCGAAACGACCAAGTCGAAAATGGACAGCTTGCCAATTTCCCTTTTGCCCATTAAGCGCATTAAGATCAGGATGAAAAAATAAACGAAAACCGTTCGGAGAACCAAAGTGACCAAATCCACGGCAAAAGCCCTCCCGTTGAGCTGCTGTGTTTATTTTTCCTCTCCAGCAAGAAAATTTCCGTGCTAAATTGTGGGACAGGTGAATATCTTGTACCAAGCAGCCCTTGGACTGTTCGATGAAAGGAGGGGGAAAATGGGAAACCGTCACGTTTTCCGACCGGTGCTGACCGGGGTTGTGGCCGTCGTCATCATTTTGTTCGCTGTCAGTCTGATCATGTCGCTGTTATTGCACTTCACTTCATTGAGGGAATCTTCACTGCATTGGTTTTTATTCCCGATTACGCTCGTGACCCTGTTTATCGGCGGGGCGATCGCAGGATACCAATCGGGAACGAAAGGGTGGTACTACGGGGGATTAACCGGGATCGTTTTTCTGCTCTTCACCTGGTTGATTTCTTATTTAGGATTCGATCTGTCCTTTCAATTTAAAACGGCCTGGCTATACGCTGCTTTACTGCTGCTCTCCGTCATGGGGGGCATGATCGGCGTCAATATGAGTCCGCAGCAGACGAATGAATAATCATAAAACAAATCCCCTTCAACGGAAATCTCGAGATTCCCGGATGAAGGGGATGTTGTTTTATGTATGACGTTTATTCATCGTCTTT
>CALBTX010000248.1 GCA_937967685.1 uncultured Bacillaceae bacterium
GAAAAAAGTCATGCCAATGGCTGTTCCAGTATTGGACTTTAGAGGATGGTGATATGGATGAAAATCGTCATGCTTGTCGGCTCTCTGAGGAAAAACTCATTCAACCGGTTTTTGGCGCATACGATCCAGGAACGATACAAAAATCAGCTTGACATAGAGATCGCCGAAATCGGCGGGTTACCTCATTACAACCAGGATGATGAACTGAACCCTCCAGAGCCTGTGAGACGTTTTAAAAAACAAATTGCTGACGCTGATGGTGTTGTCATCGTCACGCCTGAATACAATTGGTCCATTCCCGGCGTGCTTAAAAATGCCTTGGACTGGCTGTCCCGCGTGGATAAAGTGTTGATTGATAAGCCGGTCATGACCGCGGGCGCTTCTCCCACTGCCTTAGGAACCGTGCGCGCCCAGCTCCATTTGCGGCAAATTTTATCGGCTCCCGGGGTTTCAGCAAAAGTGTTGCCTCCCGGCGGAAACGAGGTGCTGGTCAATTTTGCCGATCAAAAATTTGACGCATCCGGACGTCTGCTGGATGAAGGGACACTCGAATTTCTCGATGGCATCATGGAAAAGTTCAAGCGTTGGATAGAGGAAAACAAAGAAGGATAGGCCCAACCAAAACAATTTAAAAAATAGAAAAGAATAATTAATCTAAATTAAAAAGTAGCCGAGCGGCTACTTTTTTTGACGGATGAGAATGATTCATCGCTATGTCGGTTCAGCTCAGGCAAAGCGATGGCGATTCAAGCTCAATCCAATGGTCATGAGGTCATCTTCAGCATGAACTCAGCTTATTTACTCCGCTTATCCTTCTTGTTTATCGGCCGTTCCTAACTGGGGCTTAACCGGCACAAAGCGGTCGATAATCCCGATCACAGCGGCGGCTAACAACGCACCGATAATTGTGGAACGAAAATCGTCCAGGAAAAATTGAGCAAAGTAAATCACAACAGCACTGGTTAGAAAACCGACAACTCCACGACTGTTGGGTGAAATACGTTCGCCCAGCAAAGCTTCTACCACCCAGCCAATCGCGGCAATAATTAAAGCGGCTAAAAAAGCCGTCCAAAATCCGACAATTGTAAAGCCCGGAACCAGCCAGGAAACGATCAACAGCATCACTGCAGCGATAATAAAACGAATCAAATGACGAACAAAGGTCATCCTGATACCCCTTTCTTTAACCTGACTTGAGAATGTCATTTTATTTATGTCCGATTGCCGCATGTTTTATGTCCAAATTTTAATATGGCCTATCTTTGTCACCCGGTTTTTTGCTTGAGCATATCTGTTTTATAGCACAATCTACGTCCTGTATTTATTCATACAGATAAAAGAGGGGGGATCATATGACCAAAATTTTTATTGACCCTGGGCATGGCGGTCATGACTCGGGTGCTCGTGGTCACGGACTGGAGGAAAAAAATTTAACACTGTCTATATCGCTTAAAATACGTGACATGCTCACAAAAGAATATCAGGGTGTGAGCGTCAAGTTGAGCAGGACACGGGATCAGGCACTTTCTCTCAGACAACGCACGGACATGGCGAACAACTGGGGTGCTGATTATTATTTGTCGCTTCACATTAATGCTGGAGGGGGAAGCGGCTGGGAGAACTACATTTATATCGGGGGTGTCTTCAGAAAGACCAAACAATTGCAGGACGCATTGCATGCCAATGTCACCGAGGAATTATCCCCATATAGTGTGCGGGATAGAGGAAAGAAACAGGCCAACTTTCACGTGTTGCGCGAAACACGCATGCCGGCTTCGCTGAGCGAAAATTTGTTTATTGATACTGAAGAGGATGCCGAATTGTTAGCGAATGATCAAGTGATTGAGGCTATCGCTCAAGGTCATGTTAACGGTCTGGCGGAAGGATTGGCCCTGAAAATGAAATCCGAAAAACAGATGCAAACGCTGGAAGAAGACCCGAAATCCCCGCCTCATTCAAACGTATTGAGGAAAGGTAATCGCGGCGATCGAGTGAGGGAATTGCAACAGCAACTGTACGACCTGGGCTATGATTTGGGAAGGTATGGCGTGGACGGTATTTTTGGAAATGACACGGAGAAAGCCGTACGCCGGTTTCAAACGGACTGCGGCATCAAGGTTGACGGTCTCGTCGGCCCGCAAACATTGAGCGTGTTAAATGATTCTTATGAGCTGATCAAAAAAGGATCCCGCGGCCCGGCCGTTCGAGGTTTGCAGAATCGACTGCTTCGCGCCGGATATGAACTTCCTCGTTACGGTGCCGACGGCATCGCAGGCAGTGAAACCATCACGGCCATCAAACAATTGCAAAGAGATGCCCAAATTGCTGTGGATGGTATCGTCGGGCCACAAACGAGAAAAGCGTTGGCAAAAAGGTTGCGCTAGATGGGAGCCGCAAGGCTCCCCTAACCATACATCTTGGCTTTACATCTGGCCAACCAGTTCAGAACTTGAATCGCTTAATACCCCATCTCTTTTAAAATTCTGGATAAGGTGCGCAATCGTTCACCGATAAGTTCATCATCGTCACTGAGAGCTTGGCTGAACAATTGGATATCTTCATCGATTTTTTCATTTTTTGTACATACGGAAACCGTCATGGCATCACCTTGTAAACCGACTCTGTCGATCAAAGGGTTTTCGGGATCATACAGTTTTTCGTAACGATAAGCTTCTCGAAAATAAAGTAATGTTCGACTCACTAAAATGGCCAGGTCAATGACACGATGAAGTGGTAGTTCCTCGGACTGTCTCGACCATTTTTCACCTGTATGCCTCCATACTTTAGCTGATATATCTACTTTTCCCCGCTCATTCCATTGAGCTAATCCTAACGAAAGGCCTTTGGCGTCGGAATGATAAGCTTTGCGGCCGTCAACATTTTCATAATTATCAGATACAATGACTGGCTTATGTTTTAAAGTGGTTGGTATTTCCATGTTTCTTCCCCCTAAATTTAATTACTAAATTAGTTATTTACTAAATAACTAATTTCAAATTATCATTTTCTAATCAAGAAGTCAATAAAACAGGTGAAAAATTGACAATTGAAATTTTTTAAGTTGTTTATCTACTTTATTTATTGATTGAATGACACAACTATACTATACTACATTACATCACTAATGCACTAATCCTGAGAGGAGGTTTGGTGTCATTTTGATAAAGGATGAGGCACAACCGATTTACGTGCAGATCGCCGGGTGGTTGGAAAACGAAATATTGCACGGCCGTTTCCGGGATGATCAGAAAGTATATTCGCAGTATCAACTGGCGGATATGTTTAATATTAATCCGGCTACAGCGGCCAAAGGGTTAAATATGTTGGTGGAAGAAAACATTTTATATAAAAAGCGCGGCTTAGGCATGTTCGTCAAGAGCGGGGCGCAAGCAGTGATCCGGATGAAGCGGAAAAACAAAACCTTGAAACATTTAATTCTCGATACGGTGCTGGAGGCCAAACGTCTAGACGTCAGCGAAAAAGAGTTGTTAAGCATGATTCAAGCGGAGTTTCAGGCAAGGGAGAGAGAACGATGAATGTGGTTGAATGTCAAGCGCTTAAGAAGACTTACGGTTCGAGAAAAGCGTTACATGACGTTACTTTGCGGATTGATGGACAGAAGATCACGGGTCTGGTTGGGCCGAACGGTGCCGGCAAAACGACATTGTTAAAAATCATCGCCGGTTACTGGCGGGAATCCTCTGGTGAAATCAAGGTGTTTTCCGCCAAGCCGTTTAACAATTTGTTTGTTTCGGCGAACACGATCTTTATTGATGACGATTTGCATTTGCCCGACGCACTAAATCTTTCGCAAATTTTGGCAGAAGCGGGACGTTTTTATCCAAACTGGGATACTGAACTGGCCGAGCGGTTTTTTACCTATTTTTCTTTTCATCCAGACCAGTATTACCCCCACCTTTCCAAAGGCATGAAAAGCACTTTCAATATGATTTTAGGCCTGGCGGCCCGTTGTGCACTGACTATTTTCGATGAACCCACCACAGGAATGGACGCTTCCGTCAGAAAAGACTTTTACCGTGCCGTACTCAAGGCGTACATGGCCTATCCGCGGACGATCATC
>CALBTX010000249.1 GCA_937967685.1 uncultured Bacillaceae bacterium
TAAGGATTGTACGTTTAACCAGTAGGACGTGATCGGCATGGGACGCCAATTCAACGAACGAGAAACGATACGAGTGATGAACGAAAAGGTGGACCTCACCAGTCCGGATAAATTGTTATGGCCTAAAAAAAAGATCCTCAAAATTGATTACCTGCAATATTTGCACGATATTTCCCCTCATCTGCTCCCCTTTTTAAAGGACCGGGCGCTGACCGTCATCCGTTATCCGCACGGCGTCGAAGGAGAATCTTTTTACCAGAAAAACTGTCCGAATTACGCCCCCGAATTTATTCAAACTTATCGGGAAAACGAGATTGACTATATCGTCTGTTCCGATTTACCTACACTGATCTGGTTGGGAAATCAGTTGGCGTTCGAACTGCATATCCCGTTCGAAACGATCGGCTCACAAGGACCGTCCGAAATTGTCTTTGATCTGGACCCGCCCTCAAGAGACGAATTCACGCTTGCCGTCGAGGCGGCATTGATCATGAAAGAAATTTTTGATGAGCTGCACTTGATTTCTTTCGTCAAAACGTCGGGAAATAAAGGATTACAAATATACATTCCGTTACCTGAAAATCAATTTAGTTACGCAGATACCCGTCTGTTCACAAAATTTATCGCCGAATTTCTCGTTTCAAAGCAGCCGAAATGGTTTACCATTGAACGTCTGAAAGTGAACCGGGGCCAAAAATTATATATTGACTACGTCCAGCATGCCCGGGGCAAGACGATGATCGCCCCTTATTCCGTCCGCGGGAATGAAGACGCCTTGGTGGCCACACCACTGTTCTGGGACGAGGTCCACTACGATTTAAGCCCGCTTCAGTTTCCGCTTGAAACGATCAAGGATCGCCTAAAAGAAAAGAGCTGTCCTTTTAAAGCTTTTTTTCGGGCGAAAGAAAAACAACCCTTTACCCCTGTCTTACAGTGGATGAAGGAAAAGGGCATCAAAATTTAGAACCCTCATTGACTGTTTTTTCTACTGCCGTTTTTTAGCACTTTGTGTACATTGGGCGCACGAGACGCGTTGTGCTCATGAGACGCTTTGGGCGCATGTTTCGTCTGTTCAAGCTCCTTCTCCGCTTCTTCCACCTGTCTTGACTTTTTTTGCAGCGCCCTGACGATCATCCAGGAAGCGAAGATGATTAACATGAGCACCATCAAGCTGTACTGCACCCCTCCGATTTCTATGCCTCCGATGTACACTGTCTGCCCACATCCTTTCAGCATTTTATATCCGCGTATGCCATTTGCCCTTTCATTCAGCAGCTGCATCCAAAAACTTGTACATCATGAGCAGAGATCACCATCAGCGGCATCATTATTTTAGCATGATCTGCGATCATCTCAAACGAGTGTATAACCTTTTCAAGAACGGGAAACATAAAAAAACAAGACAAGAAAGGGGTTTATGATTGATGAAACATGTGATTGCTTTGATCATAAAAGCCGTCCTTATGGTTGCCATTCTGTTTATCGTTCTTAATGTCCTTAATGATTACCCTGTGGGACCGACGATCGTCCTCGCTCTTTTAGTGACGGGTCTGGCCTATCTTGCGGGGGATATCGGCGTGTTGCCCTGGAGCAACAATACGGTCGCCACCGTTGCCGATTTCGGTCTGTCCCTGTTGACCGTATGGTTGATCGGACCGTATATCGTCGGAGCGGACATTCCCTTTTCAATCGCCCTCTTAATCGGATTGTTAACAGCCGCCGGCGAGTGGTTTTTCCACAAATATATGGCAGGCACCGTCCTAGCGGACAGGGAGTCCCCGGAAACGACTTAAATGAAGGGTGAACGTTTAATAACGAACATTGAGGCGCTGACGTACTGGTGATTGTCAACGGGACTGAAAGGTCCCCCGTTCATCAGCGGATTGTTGACTTGTAAGAATGGATTCGGCCACGGGTTTGATGCCGTAAGATTGGATGTTCCCCCGATCATCATACAGAAAAGAATAATGTAGCGGCCGCTGATCCTCGTCCAGCATCGGGGGCAAAAAAATCGGAATATTGCTGACCGCCTTGCCGCTGTTGATAATCCAGTCCAGCGTTTTCCATTGCAATTTCCCCTCTTCTCCGGCTACAAAACGATCTGTCGGACTATCGGCTACAAAGACGTACATCCCACCGACATATGTTTGACGCCTGTTCTGCCAAGTGACGATCCCTCGAAAATGAACGTCATCAACGACGATGCCTGATTCTTCCCGAATTTCCCGCACCATGGCCTCGTGCGGAGATTCACCATGCTCAATTTTTCCCCCCACACCGTTCCATTTATACTGATTGGGCGGTTTATTGCGAAACAACATTAAAAATTGATCGTTATGGCGTACGAAACCTAATGTAAAATTTAAAGCCATGGTTCCCATCTGATTCACTCTCTTTTACTTCAGTTCTTTTTTCTCGCTTTTTCTAACAGTTCATTTTTCAGATGCCATAATTTTTTAGATAAGTCGACGTGGTATATATGGGGGTTAATCAGCCGTCTGACTTCAGCCGAGAAACGTTGTTTCTCTTGGCGGGCATATTGCTGTATTTCTGCTAACGAAGGGATGTCGTATACTAATTTTCCCTGCTGGAAAACAGGCACAAGCAGTTCTCTGGCCACAAAGTTATGCACCTTTTTCTTCTTCCACGTGTTCACCGGATCAAAAGCGACAAATTCTTTCGACGGTATTTCTTCGTCATCAAGCATGATCAGGTCGACGATCGCTTTGGCAGAATGTTTATGGTAAAAACGAACGATTTTTTTATAGGCCGGCGTTGTAATTTTTTGCGGATTTTCACTGATTTTAATTTTTGGTTTCAGTTGTCCACCCTCCTCTTCGGCGACAAGCTTGTACACACCGCCCAGAGAAGGGGAATCTTTGGAAGTGATCAGGTTCGTCCCTACGCCCCAAATGTCTATTTTTGCCCCCTGTCCTTTCAGTTCACGAATCAAATATTCGTCCAAATCACTGGAAGCAACGATAACGGCTTCAGGAAAACCAGCTTCATCAAGCATTTTGCGCACTTCTTTGGATAAAAAGGCCAGGTCCCCGCTGTCGAGGCGAATACCGTATCCTTTAAATTCGTCTCCCAGTTCTTGCTTCATCTGCTTAAATGTGCGGATGGCATTGGGGACGCCGCTGCCCAACGTATCGTATGTATCAACCAATAAAAGGGCATTTTGCGGAAAAATACGGGCAAAGGCCAAAAAAGCTTCGTATTCGGAAGGATAGCTTTGCACATAAGCATGGGCATGCGTTCCTTTGACGGGAATGCCGAATTTTTTTCCCGCAAGCACGTTGGACGTTGCACCGACACCGCCGATAAACGCAGCTCTGGCCCCATACAAACCGGCATCCGGTCCTTGAGCCCTGCGCAAACCAAATTCCATCACAGACCCGTCTCCCGCCGCTTCTACGACCCGGCTCGCTTTGGAAGCGATCAGCGTTTGGTGGTTGACAATTGTCAACAGGGCGGTTTCAATCAATTGAGCCTCGAATATGGGCGCTTTAATTCGCAGCAAAGGTTCCTGGGGAAATACGACGGTTCCTTCCGGCACAGCGTAAATTTCCCCTGTAAAACGGAATGAACGTAACTCGTCCAGGAAGCCTTCTTCATAATCATGAACAGATTTTAAATATTTAATATCATCTTCCGTAAAAGATAGATTTTCGATGTATTCGATGACCTGGGCCAGCCCCGCGGCAATGGCATAGCCGCTGTTACGCGGGTTTTTGCGATAAAACAAATCGAAAACGACTTCCTGATCCATTTTGCCATTGCAATAGTGAGCGTACATCATATTAATCTGATACAAATCCGTCAACATCGTTAAATTCATTTTTTACACCTTCATCCACGTTTTCTTTAAGTGCGAAGGATGAGTTTGTGTAAACCTTCACAAATAAAGCTTACACTATCTTGAGCAAACATTCCACTATTTGATATATTAAATCAATAGTTGCTAAATATAGAAAGCCATGACGAGCGACCATGAAAGGCGGGTTGAAAATGAGCGAACGAAAAGGGGCGTCCGTAGAGCGAGCCTTGCAAACTTTCAATGAACTTGATCGGAAAATCGCCCACTTCAGTGAAATTTTGGGGGTCATTCACTGGGATTTACAGACGAAAGCACCGAGAAAAGGAAAGCCACTCCGTTCCCAAGCACAGGGCACACTGGCCAAGGAAGTGTTCCAGCTTTCTTTGTCTGAGGACATGGGAAAATGTTTAAACATTTTATCTGAACCGCATGTATTCGCCCAATTGGATAAAGTGACACGGGCCAAAGTGAGAGAACACAAACGGCATTACGATAAATCCAAAAAAATTCCTCCCGATGAATATCAGCAATTTTCAATTCTCACTGCTCAGGCACACGACGTTTGGGAGGAGGCCAAACAGAAGCAAGATTTTTCCCATTTTGAGCCGGCCTTAAGGAAAATCGTCGACTTTCAGAAAAGATTCATTGAGTATTACGGTTACGAAGGTCATCCATATGATGCCTTGCTCGATGATTATGAGCCCGGATTTACAGTTGAGAAACTCGATGGGCTTTTTGCCGAACTGCGTCTCAAAACGGTCGACTTGCTTAAACGCATTCAACGTGCCGCAGATCAACCGCGCGCGCACATCTTCAATCACCCATTTGATGTCCACAAACAAAAGGCATTCAGTTTATACGTCCTTCGCCATTTAGGTTTCGATCTGGAGGCCGGACGTTTGGATGAAAGCGCCCACCCTTTTGCCACCGGTCTGAATACGCAAGACGTGCGTATAACGACGCGTTATGCCCAAAATGATATGCGCAGCGCCATTTTCGGAACCATTCACGAGTGCGGACATGCGTTATACGAACAAGGAATCCATCCCGATTTTGAAGGAACCATTCTGCGTGAAGGCGCTTCCATGGGTATTCACGAGTCCCAGTCCCGGTTGATGGAAAATATGATCGGACGCAGCAAGGCATTCTGGACTTTTTTCTATGCCGAATTACAACGCACATTTCCCGAAGCGCTCGGTCATGTCGAATTGGACGATTTCCTTCGAGCGGTCAATGCCGTAGAACCTTCGTTGATTCGTGTTGAAGCGGATGAATTAACCTATCATTTGCATATCATCGTCCGTTATGAAATTGAAAAGGCGCTGATCGGCGGAGACATAGATGTCAGTGATCTTCCGCATGTTTGGCATGATAAAATGGAAAAATATTTAGGAGTCACCCCGGAAAACGATGCCGTAGGGGTTTTGCAGGACGTGCATTGGTCCTTGGGCAGCTTCGGTTACTTTCCTTCATATGCTTTAGGCAATTTATACGCCGCCCAGTTTTTACATCAAATCAAAAAGGATATCCCTGACTTTTACGCGAACATCGAATCGGGCAATTTCAGGCCGATCCGGGAATGGCTGCGAAACGAGATTCATCAATACGGCAAACTGTACTCCCCGGCCGAATTGATAAAAAAAGTGACCGGAGAAGAGTTAAATGCCGCCTATTTGACAGACTATTTGGTGGACAAATTCACCGAGGTGTACCGCTTGCCTGAAAAATAAACGATTTGCTATGCGGACAAAAACAAAGGGGGGATGACCGTGTTTTTGCGACGAATCGAACAAAATGTGGAACTCCGTTTGCTGCAAGCGTATCACGCTGAACAGCTGTTCCTCTTGAGCCAGCGCAACCGTGCCTATTTGCAGACATGGCTCCCTACCCTTGATTTTACGTTATCAGTCAACCATTCCAGAAAATATATCAACCTGTCGCTGGAACAGTATGCCAACCGTGAAGGATTAAAATGCGGCATCTGGTATGACGGCAAATTGGCCGGATTGATCGGACATTACAAAATGGACTGGATGAACAAAAATACTTGTTTGGAATATTGGCTTGGTGAAGAATTTAGCGGTCAAGGCCTGATGACTAAAGCGTGCCAGGCCATGGTCGATTATGCGCTGAATGACTTGAAACTTCACCGGGTGGAGATTCGTTGTGCGGTGGAAAACAGAAAAAGCAGAGCCATTCCTGAACGGCTTGGATTTGAAATGGAGGGCATCGTCCGTGAAGTCGAATGGCTGCATGACCATTACGTGGACCATGCCCTGTACAGCATGCTGGACAGGGATTGGCCCCGCCGTTAGCGGTTACCGTTAACTTGGTCCAGCAACGGACCTCGTTTTTACTAACCTCGTTTTTTATGA
>CALBTX010000250.1 GCA_937967685.1 uncultured Bacillaceae bacterium
TCTTCAGCGGGAATTCTTTCATCGAGCGGCGGACCCATGTCCATCTCCTGGGCTTCCCAGTCAATCAGCAACGCTTTTCCCCCTGGCTTTAAGATGCGCCTCATTTCTGAGAACGCTTTTGGCAAATCGCTGATTTCATGCAGAACAAAAGCGGAGATGGCCACATCGACACACTGATCATCCAAACGGATATTTTCCAGATCGCTTTGTACATATTCAATGTTGTCAATCTCCTGTTGTGCGGCCCGCTCTCTTAACAGTTCCAGCATTTTTGGTTCAATATCGACAGCATACACCGTTCGTTTCGTTTGACGGGCCAGGGGAATCGTCAGAAAACCGTTGCCTGCGCCGAGGTCGGCCACGACATCCCCTTCCTTCAGGTCCAGGGTATGGATGACCTTTTCAGGAGGAAGCATTTGCGCTCTTTGCGGATCGAGCAATTTTTCTGCTTTGTCGGGATTAAAACGATGTCCGGTCAAGACCACCTCTCCTTTCATTTCGAACGATCATGCATTGGTTAGGTGATAGAGTCGATGGTGTTGATGATTGAGTCGATGGTATTGATTATATCATAGAAATTCGTTGCTTAGTCCTCGTGACTCTTGATGATGCGCAGTTGATTTAAACATTGCCGTGTAATATTTTTCGCTGTGGAGCCGCTGTCGTCAACGTTTGTGGCGAATACCCAAACGTCTTTCTTCGTCTTGACAAATCCGACATACCAACCGAGACCCATATCGGATAGCCTGGTGCCCGTTTTGCCGTGAATCGTGTAAGTATCCTGCTCATCATCAATCATGATTCTTTTCACGGTTTTCATCGTTTGTTTATGAAACGGTAATGTTTCTCTCACTAGCTGCTCCATGAATGCAATCTGTTCTAAAGCAGATATGCGCAAACTGCTGTCCAGCCAGAACGTATCGATGCCGCCCGAAATGTCTCGATTGCCATACTTCATTTGATTCAGGTGGAATTGCATCTTCTTCGGGCCAATATCTCGAGCCATGTCCTGATAATACCATATCACGGAATGTCTCATTCCCGAACCTAAGGTATGATCTTTGTTCCATTCTTCGATTGAGCGAACGGTTCCATCCCAACGTTTGACATCATATTCATCCTCTACGGCCTGTTCCTCTAAGCCGATGAGCGCATGAGGCACTTTGAATGTAGACTCCGGCGTCAGTCTTTCCTTGCTTCGCTTCAAATTGTAGACGTACATTTTATTATTTTTAAGGTTTTTCAGCACGATGGTCCCTTGCGTGTCAGCAAAAAGATGATCAGCCTGCAGCTCCTTGATTTGTTTATCGGCTGTATTCGCTCCAGTCAGGATGCCCATCATGGCTCCAACGAGCAGCAGAGCAAACAGAGCGATTGCTAATTTTTTCAGCTTATTCACCTGCGGATTCCTCCTCCTCAAATATGACTTGTGCCCAAAGCACGGTTGAAACTTTTCCTCACCGCCTTTCTCTCCAGAAGGTAAAATCAAGTATACTGATGTTGAGACCATAATGGAATGTTCTTTTTTGTGCTCTGTACCCGTACAGATGGGAGGAGGGAAGACATGAAATACGTAAAAATTATGAATGAAATTCATCGACAAATCGAAGCTGGGCTTTTAGAACCCGGCCATAAATTGCCTTCCATTCGCGCTTTATCCAATGAGTTTGCTTGTAGTAAAAATACGGTGATCAGGGCCTATCAGGAGCTGGAGAGAAAACATGTGATCTATGCGGTGCCCAAAAGCGGCTACTACATTGTAGAGAACGATCGCTCTCGTCTTCACCATGCGCCTGAGCACAAAAAGATTGACTTTTTATCCGCCGGCCCGGATCAGCACGTCATGCCCTATCGCGATTTTCAACACTGCATCAACCAGGCGATCGAAACATACAAACATGAGATGTTCGTTTACTCAGAGCCGCAAGGATTGTACTCACTGCGGGAACAGCTTGCCCGTTATTTGCGCAACAACCAGGTGTTTACGACACCCGAGCGAATATGTGTCGTTTCCGGTTCCCAGCAAGCTTTAAATCTACTTGTTTCCCTGCCGTTTCCTAACGGGAAAGATAAAATATGTGTGGAGCAGCCCACCCATGCCAGTTTTATCGAATCGATTAAAGTCCATCATGCCGCTGCCATTGGCATTGAAATCACGGGTAAGGGCGTCGACTTAAAGCGTCTGGAGGAAATTTTCAAGGATGATGACATTAAGTTTTTCTATACCGTTTCACGGTTCCATAACCCGACGGGATACAGCTATACGAATACACAGAAGAGAAAAATAGTCGAACTGGCTCAAAAATACGACGTTTACATTATTGAAGACGATTATATGGGTGATCTGGATTTGAATTTGAAGCAGGACCCGATGTTTGCCTATGATCCTTCCGGAAGAGTCATCTATACGAAAAGCTTCTCCAAGGTCATGCTGCCCGGCTTGCGTCTGGGACTGGCCGTCATTCCCGAAGCCCTCAGAGAGAGATTCCTGCGGGCTAAGCTCGCTCAAGATTTACATACCCCGGTCCTCACCCAAAGAGCGCTCGAAATTTACTTGAAAAGCGGGATGTTTGCTGCTCATATCCACAAGATGAGACGGATATACAGCAGTAAGGCCGCACTGTTACAAAAAGCGTACAGGGACCATTTGCCTGCTTGCGTATCCTTTTCAGGATCGCTGTCCGGATTTTACTCCACGATCGAATTGCCTGACCCGCTCAAAGCCAAACAGCTGATTGAACATTTAGAGGCGGAAAATGTGTATGTAGACGATGCATCCAAAATGTTTCTGCCCGAATTTGCAAAAGAGACCGTTCTTAGGCTGAGTGTTTCTCAAGTGGAAGAAGAGCTGATCAGTTGCGGTGTTCAAAAAATAGCTCATGCCATCCATGAACTGATCACCAAAAAGAGGCCAAACAATGTATTTCGGTGGACCTAGCGAGAATGATGAGCCGATCCGTGTATTTTGGGGCAGACATAGTGACGGGCCGCACGGGCGCGGCCCAAATTTCAACGATTATATTTTCACTTTGGCCAAAGCTTCCCGATCCGGTGCAAGCGGCGGCTGCTCCATCCACCCGTTTTTGATTAAAAGCTTTGCTCCGGCTTCGGCATACGTCCCCACTTCGGCGATCACGCGCCCATACATCAAGGCCAGATCACGCCTTTGGCTGGCAGATAAAGCTACGCCATAATTACTCATTCCCGAAGAAACAAGCAAACTAACGTGAAACAACATCAGTCTATCTGAAAAAGGGGATTCCGTACTGTCGGTAATTTCTCCGTCAAAACTAGGCGGAGCCGAGATGTCTTCTTTAACCAACAGATCTGTAAACGCTTGAAAATATTTGTTTGATAAATCCTTTCCTCTTTCAAAATATTGGCGAAGTTCTTTTGAGCTTGTCACCTGGCTAAATCCCGTGAGCACTGCTTTACCGAGCGCATTGGATTGTGCATTCATAAAGAGCTGGCTCATTTCCATCACTGACAAAGGCCTTTTCTTTCCAAGAAAACCGTTTAGAAAGTTTTGTTTGTCAACAAAATCGACGCCTGTAGGTGTAGGGATGAAAGGTCGACGCGTGTGCAGTCCTTTTGAAAGAAGGATTTCCGTCCCTTTTTGATCAATGACTTCCAGAGTAGAAAGGAAGCCTCTGAATAGCTTTCTTATGTCATCTCGGGAGCATTCGGTATAAGCGGTAGCATACATGATCAGCGCATATTTGGCCATATTTTTGATGTAGTTGACATACAATACATCCGAAAACAAACGCGGCGCCTTAAGACTTATATCTTCAGACGTCATTCCGCGCGGTATTGGAAAGTTTTCTGCCTGAAAAACCGCTTTCACTTGTTGGATATGTCTTTGGGAGGACCTTTGGCAATACTCAACATACGATTTGATCTGCGAATCATCGACATGATTTAAAAAAACGAGAAACACATGATAAACCAACGTCTCAAGCATATAACTTTGCCAAAGATGACCGATTTCTGCAGAAGTCAGCCGTATCTTATGTTTCGTCTTCATCACTATGCCTCCATCTATAGGGGTCACATTTAGGGTTTACCTCCTTTGTTTGAAATATTCGCTTCATTTGTAGGAAGTATCGCTTCACTTTGGCAGTATTCACTTCATTTTGGAAGCATTCGCTTCACTTATTGGAAAATTCCTTTTACCCCGGCCACAGTCAATAAGGTAACCATATTTATTTCAGCTGATCGAGGCATTGAATGAGCCTTTGTTCAACATCTTTCGCTTTTTCAAGCAGGCCTTCATCACCGACCAGATTCATTAATGCCGTCGGTTTGGGCAGTCCGACTTTCGTCTTTCCTTCATCCTCATAAACGACGATCTTGCAAGGTAACAAGTACCCGACCATCAGATTCCGATTCAATATATCCTGAGCATCGTGCGGGTTGCATACTTCCAACACACAAAAGGGACGGTCAAAGTCCAGTCCTTTTTCCCGCAGCTTATCCTGAATATTCAATTGCCACAATACGCCGAACTTTTCCTCCTGCAAATGTTGCTCCAGAGCGGAAATGGCCTCTTCCATCGATTTGTCGGTTTCCACCGTATAATGAAACACGTCAAACAACCTCCTTAAATATAGGCTTAATTAAGAATATCCAACCAGATCTTAACGGCGGTGCCCAGAATCAGGACTGCCAAAATCCATTGTAAAACTTTTGTGTTCGTTTTCTTACCGATATATGCACCGGTAGGAGAACCCAATATACTGGCCACGATCATGATCAAAGCCGGCCAAAACAAGACTTGACCGGTAGCCAATTTACCCGCGGTCGTGCCAATGGATGATATAAATGTGATGGCCAGGGAAGTTGCGATCGCCATTCTTGTCGGTATCTTCAAAACGACGAGCATGACCGGCACGAGAATAAAAGCCCCCGCCGCACCGACAATGCCTGCCGCCATCCCGATGATGAAAGCGAACGCCGCGGCCAGACCTTTATGAAAAGTGACTTGATCGTAAGGAATGTCGTCGATCTGCTTTTTAGGCATAAACATAAGCGCTGCAGCAAGAGTGGCTAAAATGGCGTACGTGAAATTAATTGCCGAACCCGATAATAAATTGGAGCCATATCCCCCGATCAAACTGCCGAGTAAAATACTCGCTCCCATATATATGATTAATTGTTTGTTTAAATACCCGCCTTGGCGATAAGCCCACACACCGGAAATGGTGGCAAAGAAAACTTGGACGGCACTGATGCCGGACACCTCATGGGCACTGAAAGCGGCCAGCCCTAATGCGGGAGGCACATAAAGCAACAAGGGGTATTTGATGATCGTCCCACCGACACCAACCATTCCTGAAATGAAGGAACCGAAGAAGCCAATCAGAAAGATGGTGATAAAAAATATGAGATCCATCAGTCATTCTCCTTCTCCCGGAGACGAACGCATTTCTATTGGATATGGGCACTGTGCGCATGAAGTGAAATACGAGTCCCCGACTCGCTGCCTATCTGCTCTTGACGAGAAGATTGACGGCTTCTTGTATTGTTTCTTCCGTATCCAGACCTTGTTCAATCTGTTCCCGAACACACTGTTCAAGATTCGTGCCCACGATTAAAGCCGCAGCCTTATCCAAAGCATTGCGCACCGCGGAAATTTGAGCAACGACTTCCTTGCACTCCTTCTCCTCTTCCATCATACGGATCAAACCCCGGACTTGGCCTTCGATTCTTCTTAAACGGTTTTTCATTTGTTGATCATATTTCATCACTTTCTACCTCCTTCTGATTAAATCCATTATATCACTTACAGCCCGGGATCATCGGTATGAGCTCGAATGTAAATTTTAAACGATATTAACCTTTTTTAATCAAAAACTTATAGACGCCATTGTCCTCTTTGTGTTCTAACAGTTCGTTGCCGCTTGTCTCGGCCCAGGCGCTCAAGTCTTTCACGGATCCTTTATCTGTCGCATGAACTTCTAATACCTGGCCGCTTTTCAATTCATCCATCGCCTTTTTCGTTTTGACGATCGGCATGGGACAAGACAAACCTCTGGCATCGACGACTTTCTCTACTTTCATCACACTTCTACCTCCGTTCTGCGTTGGCTTCTCTCCACCACTTCGAATCAAGACGCTCTACTTTTCAATGGGCCCGTTCCATTCCGACATGCCCGGAATGACATTGTACACTTTTTTAAACCCATTCTCTGCCAAAAGATGACAGCAATAATCGCTGCGCCGGCCGGTGCGGCAAATGACATAGATATGATCATCTTTGTTTAGTTCGTCCAGTCGGTCAGCCAATTCACCATAAGGGATGGATAATGATTGCGGTATATGGGCAAAAGCGTACTCGGCAGGTTCCCGGACATCAACGACAGTGACCTGATCATCTCCTAATTTTTGTCTGAGTTCCGTGTTGCTGACCACGTGGGGAAATTTTTGTTCAGGGTGGATGTCCTTAGGATCAGACTTACGAATGTAATGCTTTAATACATCCCCTTCTTCGATCGTCCCTAGATATTGGTGTCCGGTGCTTTTGGCCCATCCTTGGATATCGGGTTTGGAACCTTTATCTGTCGCTTGGACCTCAATGACTTTACCGGGTTCCAATTGTTCAATCGCTTTCTTCGTTCTGACAATCGGCATTGGACAGGACAATCCTTTGGCATCCACGGTTTGATCAACCTTTATCTCGGCCATGTTGCTCCCCCCTCCCATCAAGGTTGCTCATTCTTTTTCAG
>CALBTX010000251.1 GCA_937967685.1 uncultured Bacillaceae bacterium
AATCAGTCATGGCATAGGATGAAAGACGCTAAAAAGATGACAGCGGGGAAGCCCAGTGGACTTCCCCGCTGTTTTCTATATTGTAGGAAGGCCGGCCAGCATCACTCGCTGTCCTCTGACGATTGATTCTCGTTGTTATTCTCGGCATCCTCTTCGGGATCGGGTGTACCGTTGCCTTCATTTTCCGCTGATTCTTCCGCACTGCGGCTGACCTTCACCGTTGCGGACGGCTCGGACTCACCCCCATTATTGACAGCCGTCACATAAAACTCAATCGTTTGAGCCCCATCTGGTTGATAAGTATATGTGGTGGAAGACGTTTGTCCCAATTGTTGAAAATCCTCACCCGTCGAAACGTAGATCAAGTAATGTTGCACGGCCTCCTCATCAGCATTTCCCTGCCAACTCAGACGTATTTCCGACCCGGTATCTTCTGCTTGTAATCCTTGGGGAGGGAGAGGTGCTTCCGGATCAAAGAATGACTCAATGTCTCCTTCACCAGCGTAAGCCAGTTCGGATCGTTCGGATTCCCTACCGGCAATGTCCACTGCTGTCACAACGTACACATAATTCGCCGATTCAGGATCTTCATACTGTTTATCTTGATGATCAGCGATACTGGCCACATGTGTGAAATGGCCGTCCCGATCGCCCCGGTATATTCGGTATCCGGCGATATCATTGTCTGAGACTGGATCCCATGTAATGACAGATCCGTTTACGCGAACGTTTCCCGGGACATCGGGGTCTTTACCGTTGTCTTCTCTCGGATCCCTTTCTTGCGGTGCTGATTCATCCCAATCAGCCGGCAGCAACTGAGCCCGTATGCTTTGCAAATGGGCGGGAATATTCAGCGGTTCCCGTTTGACGAAAATGTCTCCTTCTTCAATAAAGTCATCGGGGGTGCTGTCATGAGCCAAATACCGCTTGCCGTCGACAATGATCACCCGGGCTCTAATAACCGAATCGTCTGTTTCGGTCGGCACGAAATTCGGATTGAAATAATCGGTCACCAAATAACCCGCTTCTTGACACAGTTTGGAAGGCAGCTTTCCGGATTTGGAACAGACTGTGCGGCGGACGATACTCTCCGGCTGCTCGAATGTCAAATCTGTGTTCGCATATTCAGGGGTCAATTCTTGTACTTTCTTCATCAGCTCAACCCACAGATATTGGTTGCGGGATTGATAATCTTCGGCCAGGCGATCCCGTTGTTCAAATCCCATCCACAATCCTAAGGAGACCTGCGGGGTGTAGCCGACAAACCAGTAATCATTTTGATCATCGGTTGTTCCCGTTTTGCCGGCGATATCCAGACCCTGTCCCATGCCTTGCCGGATGCGGTGAGCCGTCCCGTAACTTTGATTGACGACGTCGCGCAATATATCCGTGATCAGAAAGGCGGTTTCTTCAGAAAACACCTGCTCGGGAACGGCTTTGTGTTCATAAACGATGTCGCCATCAAGCGTTTCAATTTTTTCAATCATGTACGGTTCATGATATTGTCCCTTGTTGGCGAAGGTGGCCATGGCGGCGGTTGCTTCTTCAACGGTCCACCCGAAACTGGCACCGCCAATCGCATTGGCATCGTGCTGCATTTCCTCCAGGGTGAAATGGCTCAGTCCCAATTTGTGCACATACTCATAAACCCCTTCTTCGCCGATACTTGCCTTCGCAGTTCTAAATGCTTTAATGGCCGGGATGTTTTGAGAACGGGTGAGCGCCTCCCTGACCGTCATCAAGCCTCTGAAGCGATTATCGAAGTTGGTCGGATATTCCTTGGTTGAATCCCAATTGAAAATGGGCACGTCATCAATCACCGAAGCAGGTTGCAAAGCACCGATGTCAAAAGCCGTGGCGTAATCCAGGACAGGTTTTATGGATGAACCCGGTTGGAACGGCCTGGTGGTAAAGTCAATCTCTGATTCCTCAAAATCTCTTCCTTCCAATTTGGCCAGAATAGCGCCAGTTTCATGATCAATTAACGTGGCAGCGGCTTGCTCCAGATAGCCTATCTCTTTTGTTTCACCCGTTTCAGGGTCTTCATACGTATACGTTTTGTTCCGGCTGCGCGGCCCGAAGTCATAATTGGCCGCCACTTCGTGAAATGCGTTATACAAGTCTTCATCAATGGTCGTGTACACTTTGTATCCGCCAATGGAAAGTTCCCTGCGGGCGCTGTCCAACAGTGACTCCAACTCCTCATCGCTTAAATCGTCGCGCTTGCGGCCTTCTTCTTCGAGCATCTGATCCGCCAGGATTTCCGCCGCGCGTTCTTCAATCGAGAAGGTCAGATAAGGATATTTCTCGACCATACTCGGCTTTGGTTTGGCCAAGCTGGCTTTATAATCGAAGGCAAGCGCTTCTTCGTATTCCTCTTGGGAAATGCGTCCCGTTTCCAGCATTCGCTTCAAAACATATTGAGCTCTCTTTTGCCCTCGTTCAAGGTTTTCTTCATTGACTGTTCCCTTGCGGGTGAACGGGGTGTATCTTCCCGGTGATTGAATCATTCCTGCCAGGTAGGCCGATTGAGCAATGTTTAAATCTCCCACATCCGTATCAAAGATGCCTTCGGCAGCCGCTTGCACCCCTTCTATGTTGCTGCCATCGGCGTTAAATCCAAAGTAAACCATGTTCAAATAAGCCTCGAGAATCGTTTGCTTTTTAAACATTTTTTCCAAACGCATGGCCAGAACGATTTCGCGAAATTTCCGTTCAAACGTTCTTTCAGGCGTTAAGATTTTCATTTTGACCAGCTGCTGGGTCAATGTACTTCCACCTGAGCCTTGTCCCGGGGTTGTAATTTCTTGAAGAACGGCACGGGACAGCCCTCGTAAATCAATGCCTTCATGTTCAAAAAACTCATTGTCTTCAGTGGCCAGCACGGCATCGATTAAATGAGAGGAGACATCGTCCAGCTCCACGGGATAAAGATAGCTCTCCGCGCGGATTTCACCGATTAATCGGCCGTCCCTGAAATAAGCTTCTCCGGTTTGATGAATGCTATGTATTTTCTCATTCAATTCTTTGTAATCTCGCAAAGGTTCATCTTTGACATGAGAAGCAAAATAACCCGCGGCCACTCCGCCAGCGAATAAGGCCCCCATGATCATTAAAACGAGCAGAACTTGAAACACAAGCCAAGCAGAGCGCAGACCCTTTAAAATTTTTCTCCTGCGCAATAGTTTTTTCGATATGTCGGAGTTTGAGTTCGATGATTGGTTCGACACTCGTATATCCCCCTTAATGGCTGGGCGCTCGATAGCGCCGAACATAGCAGCAAACGATCATTGCTTTCAAAAGACGATTGGATGGGTGGTGAAGCGCTTCCCATTGCACCATATTATATCATATCAAATGAACATTCATAGACGGCTGATCATCGAATTTGACTTTTTTTACCGCTCATGATTGTATTAAAATATTGATTCAATCGTTGCGTGTTAAAAGGAGTGGAATGTATCGTGCAAGATAACGATTCTCTGGCTCACTTGACCAAAGAGCAGGCATTAGAAGTTGAGAGGCAACTGGACATCCTGACCAGGGGTGTTGTCGAAGTGGTCCCCGAAGCCGGATTGAAACAAAAACTGGCCAGGGCGATTGCAACGGATACGCCTTTAAAAGTAAAGTTAGGTCTTGATCCGACAGCCCCGGATATTCACATCGGTCATACGGTCGTCATCCAGAAACTGCGTCAATTTCAAAACCTCGGCCACCAAATCCAACTGATTTTGGGAGATTTTACGGCCAAAATCGGAGATCCGACGGGAAAATCGGAAACACGGAAGCAGTTGAGCGATGAGGAAGTAAAGCGGAACGCCCAGACGTATTTTGAACAATACGGCAAAATTTTGGATATGTCCAAAACGAAAGTTTACTATAACAGTGAATGGTTGTCTGCACTCCGGTTTGAAGATGTGCTTGAATTGGCTTCCAAAATGACGGTGGCCCGCATGCTGGAGAGGGATGATTTTGAAAAACGGTATCGGTCCAATCAAGCGATCAGTATTCATGAATTTTTCTATCCATTGATGCAAGGTTATGATTCGGTTGCTCTGGAATGCGATATTGAACTCGGGGGGACGGATCAGAAATTTAATTTGCTGATGGGCCGGCACATTCAAAAAGAATACGGTCAAGAAGCACAAGTGGCTATGACCACTCCTTTGTTGGAAGGGTTAGACGGCGTTCAAAAAATGAGCAAAAGTCTGGGGAATTACATCGGTATTGATGAAGAACCGAATCAAATTTACGGCAAAACGATGTCTGTGCCGGATGAGTTAATGTTGAAGTATTTCGAAATGGCAACGAACTTGCCACCGGAAGAAGTGGCACAATGGCGGAACGGACTGGCTAAAGGGGATGTTCATCCACGTGACGCCAAGATGAAACTGGCCCGCACTTTGGTCGGCATGTATCACGGGGAAGAGGCCGCTTTACAGGCTGAAGAACATTTTCGAACCGTCTTTCAAAAGGGGAGTCTTCCTGAGGATATCCCTGAAAAAGTATGGACAGGGCCCAATCCAGTCAATGTTGTCGAACTTGTTTTCGGGTTGGACATGCTTCCCTCAAAAGGCGAAACGCGGCGTATGGTTCAACAGGGGGCGGTGCGGATCGATGGCCGGAAAATCGAGGATATTCAGCGCGAGATTCGGGTGGAAAGCGGCATGGTTGTTCAGGTCGGCAAACGAAAATTTATCAAAATCCAATCTGTTCAATAACATCAAGCAATTGAGGTTTCCAAACATTGCATGTAAAACAAACGATTTAAGAACTGATAAACTCCCAATTCCTTTCATACAGAGGATTTGGGAGTTTTTTAAAAGAAGGGATGACCCGAGGATCAAAAAGATAAATGATATAAGGATCAGATGATTTTTATTGTTATAATAACATCATCGATTAAAACTGATAACAAAAATGAAGATGCGTTCAAGCGTTGGATGGGATGTGCTAAAGATGAAGGCCACCTTCATGTTTCGGCTGAAAGCTTTCTTGTACGATGATATACTTATCATGCTCTATGCCGTCGCCCTTTTTGTAGTCAGAACCTTACTGATTCCATCTTTGCAAAACTTGTTTCAAGGATCTGTCGTCGTCGCCCAATTGACGGGTTTTTTTGTGATGACATTGCCTGTATCGCTTTATTTTGTCATTTGTGATTCAAGGCTCGTCGGACAGACGTTTGGCAAAAAGAAAGTGGGCATCCGAGTCGTGAATCAAGAGGGGGAATCATTGTCCGTCTTTCATTCAAGCATGAGAACAATATTGAAGTTTACGCCCTGGGAAATGTCCCATTTTCTTGTGTACCGACTCGTGCATCTCGGCAGCGAAGGTGTTCCCCTACATTTAAACATCATTGGCGGCGTGATCTATGCCCTCATTTTTACTTATATTCTGACAGCCATTTTTACGAGAAGAAAACAGGCGCTATACGATCTCATTTGCCGGACTCAGGTCATTGTCGTGAAGGAAATTCATGAAAATGAGCAGGGGAATGAGAATACAAAGACAAACCCGTCAACTTCATCATTTTAAAAACAGAATCTTTTGGCGAAATTGGTCATATGTTTATTGACTCTCACGTTTACGTGAGAATTTATAATGGAGATAGCAAGCTTTCTGGAGGATTGTATGATGCTCGGTATCGGTAAAGTCGCCGCAGAAACGAATCTGACGGTGCGCACGCTGAGATATTACGATGAAATTAATCTGTTGAAGCCTTCTTATGTGGCCGAATCAGGCTATCGCTACTACTCGAAAAAAGATGTCCTTAAATTGCAAAGAATTCTGGCATTGAAAGAACTGGGCTTTAACTTAAATCAAATTAAGGAGATTCTCGATCAAAATCAATGGAAAAATGTTTTTGAGGAACATTTGGCGTTCATTGCCAAGGAAAGAGAACGGCTGAGCTATCTGGAAAAGTTATCTCGCCTTTGCCTGCAGCTTTCCATCGTTGAACAGGATTTGAGCTGGGAGAATATTTTTCGGTACATTCGACAGACAAGAGAGGATCAAGATCGAAAAACACAGTTCCTCAAAACATACTTTGACGAAAGGGAACTGGAAATATTAAATCACCCCGCATTAGATATTGGAGAAAAGGAAGCGATGACGTTAGTGGAGTTATTAAAAACAGCGAATGAACAAAAGGATGAAGACCCGTACTCCTCGAAGTCTCAAGAGTTGGCTGAACGCTTGGCCAACTTTTTAAACGATGTTTTTCGTGGAGATGAAGCGCTGATAACGAAGTACTGGGAGCTTCAGAAACGGTCGCCCGAGGCATCTTCCTTGATCGTTTTGAACGAAGATGTCATTCAATATATCGACGATATCATGGATATTTATGCAAAAAGATTGGAGGACGATCAATGATTTCATTTTTACTGGAAAACAAGGTCATATTTTTAATGGCTTCGGAGGTCATCTTTTTAGTGTTTGTCAGTTTGGCGCTTTTATTTCGGTATTGGTTTCGATTGAAAAAAGCGAGCCTTGCTGCCTTTATCATCGTTATTTTGAACGAATTGGCCGTGCTGGTCATCGGGGTGCTGGATTATATCGAAGTGGGGACTTTCTCTCAGTTTCAGATGATCATCGTCATCTTTATTATTTATGCGCTAATTTTTGGAAAAAGTGATTTTAAAAAACTGGACCGCTGGATTCAGAAAAAGGTCGCTCGGATGAAGGGGGAGCCCATTCCCGACTTCGGAGAAGAGCCTGCAAGGCAGTTATATGGCAAGGAACATGCCAGAGAAGAGCGGAAAGGTTTTTACAAACATTTGCTCCTGTTTGTCGTTGTGCACATTTGTTTTGCCATCTTGTTCGCTTTTGTCAAGCTTGACGATAACAATCTCCTTGCCGGCATCAGCAATATTTGGACCAAAGTGCTTATCATTGATTTTATCTGGTCATTTTCATATACGATCTGGCCAAAAAAGGAAAAGTCGACCACTTAATTCGCGCGCAACATCAGCGTCAAAAATTTAAGGACGAAAGTTCACGGATCGATAGGGAGG
>CALBTX010000252.1 GCA_937967685.1 uncultured Bacillaceae bacterium
AAAATCAAATAATCCCCACCGGCTCGACGGTGAAAGATGTCACTTTGGGCTATTACGGACAGTTGTACGAAGTGGAAAGTCAAGTGTTGACACCGGCTTGGCGTGTCGTTGTCGAACATTCGGGAGACATCGAAGAGTACTATGTTAACGCGTTTACCGGGGCCATAGAATCCGGACCTACCGACGAATCATGAGGTGATCATGTTGACCTTGCACTATTCAATTTTAGCCAGCGGCAGTACAGGAAACGCCATTTTAATCAAGACGGAAAAAACACAACTTTTAATTGACGCCGGTTTGACAGGCAAGAAACTTGAACAATTGTTGGCCAGCATCGGTGAAAGTCCAAAAAATTTGCAGGGCATTCTCGTGACGCATGAACATAGTGACCATATTAAAGGACTGGGAGTGCTGGCCCGCAGATATGGCCTGCCAGTGTATGCCAACGCCAAAACTTGGCAACAATTGGATAAGCAGTGTGGAACGATTGACATGGAGCAAAAGTTTCACTTTGAGCGGGATGAAGTGCTCTCCGTTGGCGATATTGACATTGAGTCCTACGGCATCTCTCATGACGCCGCCGAACCGATGTCCTTCTGTTTTCACCATCAAGGAAAAAAACTTGGTTTGGCCACCGATTTAGGGTATGTCAGTGAAAAGATCAAAAAGACGCTAGCGGATTCAGATGTGCTTATTTTTGAAGCCAACCATGATACCGAAATGCTGCGCATGTGTCGTTACCCATGGAATGTCAAACGCCGCATTTTAAGCGATGTAGGCCATTTATCGAACGATGACAGCGCCGAAGCTTTAATTGACATCCTCAATGGGAAGACTAAAAAAGTGTACTTGGCCCATTTAAGCAAAGATAACAACATGCGCGATCTGGCTCGCATGACCGTCCAACAGGCGCTGGAACGCGAAGGGATGGTCATCGGAGAGGACCTGACCCTGCACGATACATATCCCGATCAACCGACCAAACTGGTTGCCGTTTAATGCAAAAGACCGTGACCCTCCTGACGTTTAACGCAAATTGTAAATAAATGCTCATAATTGATTAATTGAGTTTTGCCTAAAAAAATTTATAATAGAACTGTAGCCTTTTTAAAAGATAAGGCGATTAAACTGAGTGGTCTATTTCCTTTTTATATCATTTTGATACCCAAAAAAGGATGGTGTTGAAATGGGATTTTATGATCAAGATCGACCGACATCACGATCTAACGCCCAACGTCAACGCAGCATGTGGTTCACATCCTTCATTTCGGCAATCATCGGCGGGCTCATCGTCATGATGTTGTTGCCCGCTTTAGCGCATACCGGCCTATTTCCTTACGAGATCGCTCCGCAAAACTCGGAAGCTGTTTCCGAAGAACGGCCTGCCGCTGGCACCGAGCGGCCTCCATCCGAGATTAGGCAAACGTCCGTGGAAGTATCTTCCGATGTGATCGATGCCGTCGAAAATGTATCGAAGGCGATCGTCGGTGTGGTCAACATTCAGGAAGGACAAATCGATTTCTTTAACCGAACGGTGGAAGATGTCGAAGCGGGAACGGGTTCGGGTGTCATCTTTGATAAAACGGATGGCAAAGCTTTAATCGTCACCAATTATCACGTCATTGAGAACGCAAAAGAAGTGGAGATCTCTTTAGCCAACGGTGAACGGGTCAAGGCCCAATTGATTGGTGCCGATCCATTGACCGATCTGGCCGTTTTATCGATTGATGATGAACATGTAGAAGCCGTTGCCGAATTCGGGGATTCAGACAGTTTGCGTCCGGGTGAACCGGCCATTGCCATTGGCAATCCCCTGGGGCTGGAATTCTCGCGGACCGTGACGCAGGGGATTATCAGCGCCACCGAACGTTCCGTTCCTGTGGAGACTGAGATGGGCGAATGGGAGCTCAACCTCATTCAAACGGATGCGGCGATTAACCCGGGAAACAGCGGAGGCGCATTGATCAATATCGATGGAAAAGTGATCGGTATACCCAGCTTAAAATTTGCACAGACAGTGCAGGGCTCGATCGAAGGCATGGGCTTTGCCATTCCGGTGAATGATGCCATCCCGGTGATTGAAGATTTGATCGCCAACGGGGAAGTGAAAAGACCTCAAATGGGCATCTACTTTCTAGATTTGACGGAAATTCCCAGCCAGCATTGGCAAGGCACCTTAAATTTGCCGGCCGATATTAAACAAGGGGTCATTATCCGCGAAGTACAGCCGGGAGGGCCGGCCGATAAAGCGGGTTTACAAGCTCTAGACGTCCTTGTTAAAATTGACGGGCAAGAGATTGCGAACAGTATGGATCTGCGCAAGGCGTTATACGCTAAAAATATCGGCGATACGATCGAGGTCACTTTTTACCGTGACGGACTTCCTTTAACCGAGAACGTCGAGTTAAGCGAACCGATGCCTCTGCCTTTAGAATAAGCGCACGGTTTGCCACGAGAACGCTTTGCGGCAAGGACAGCGGTCAACGGTCAAGTATAAGCTTTAAACCCTCTTTTTGGATTGAAGATCAACTCAGATTGGATTGAAAGTGAAATGTCTCGGTGCGGCATTTCACTTTCTTTCGTTAGATATCTCAGCATCACTCATCAGACATCATGAGCATCACTCATCGTTGATTGGCAGAAAGTATACCTCTCTCGTTTAAAGATGTATATGAGTATATGAGAAAGATATAGATGAAGGTATCGTCAAATGGGATGAAGTTCAATTAAAGGTGTGGTGGCATGCACATTAGCGTCATCAGCGTGGGCAAACTGAAAGAGATCTATTTGAAACAAGGGATAGCGGAATTTGAAAAACGGTTAAAGCCCTATTGTCAATTGCAATTGATTGAAGTTAAAGCTGAACCGGATCCGGAATCACATCGAATTGAACTCATCAATCAGGTGAAAGAAAAAGAGGGGGAACGGATTTTACAACATGTGCAAGCTGGACAGTACGTCATTGCTTTGGACGTGAAGGGGGTTCACTGGTCTTCAGAACAGTTTGCAGCCGAAGTGGAACGGTTAGGCATTGACGGCAGAAGTCACATCGTTTTTATCATTGGCGGCTCTAACGGATTAGCGGAATGGGTGCTAAACAGGGCGGATGTAAAGTTGTCTTTTTCCAAAATGACATTTCCGCATCAGATGATGAAACTGATCCTTCTGGAACAAATTTACCGTGCGTTTCGAATGATGAGGGGTG
>CALBTX010000253.1 GCA_937967685.1 uncultured Bacillaceae bacterium
GATCATGCCTGACCCGATTTTGGTCGGCCGCAGGGAGTACAAGTTAAAAGAATTGGCCGAAACCTACGATATATCACGATGGACGACAAATCTCGATGAAGCACTGGCTGATGATAACAATCAAATCTATTTTGATTCGCAAATCACCCACGTTCGTGCAGACAGCATTCGCAAAGCCATTAAAGCCGGCAAGCATATTTATTGTGAAAAACCGACGGCGACGAGCACGGAGGAAGCGTTGGAATTAGCCAAGTTGGCCAAAGAAGCCGGGTTGAAAAACGGTGTCGTCCAAGTCAAATTATTCTTGCCCGGCTTGATGAAGTTGAAAAGGCTCATCGATTCAGGATTTTTCGGCAAAATGTTGTCTGTAAGAATGGAATTCGGTTATTGGGTGTTTGAAGGGGATTGGCAGGAAGGTCAGCGGCCATCATGGAATTATCGCAAAGAGGACGGGGGCGGGATCATTGTTGACATGTTCCCGCATTGGCGCTATGTCATCCATCATCTTTTCGGCCGGATCAAATCATTATCTTGTTTGGGAGCGACCCATATCAAAGAACGGGTCGATGAAAAAGGAAACACGTACAAATGCACGGCAGACGATGCGGCATATGGTACATTCGAATTGGAAAATGGCGTCATCGTTCATGCCAATTCATCATGGGCTGTTCGTGTCAACCGCGAGGATTTGCTGACAATTCAAGTGGATGGAACCGAGGGCAGTGCCGTCGCCGATTTACGCAATTGCAAAGCGCAACATCGCATCAACACACCTAAACCGACTTGGAACCCGGATATTCCGAACCCGCATGACTATATGTCCCAATGGCAAGAAGTTCCGGCCAATCAGGAATTTGATAATGCTTTCAAAGTACAATGGGAGATGTTTTTGAAGCACGTCGTCGTGGATGAACCATATGATCTCGATTTGTTGGAAGGAGCCAAAGGAATCCAGTTGGCCGATTTGGGACTTGAATCATGGGAGAAGAGATCTTGGGTAGATGTACCCGAGCTGACCATTTAGGAGGGAACAACTTGGTAGAATCATTAACACTGCCGAGAAAAGGCGGCACATTGTACACCTATACACCGCAAAAAGCGGTATCCTTTGACATACCCAATGGTAAAAGTTTTGAAAAACGGATTGCATTTTCAGCGGCACACGTGGTAGCAGATCCATTTGCCGATGTTGATCCAATCCATAACAGTCAGATCGACTGGGAGCTTACTTTAAAGTATCGGCATTATTTATGGGCACACGGTCTATCCGTTGCTGAGGCGATGGATACGGCGCAGCGTGGCATGGGCTTAAATTGGGATCGTGCCAAAGAGTTGATCAGCCGGTCAATCAAAGAAGCAAAATCTGTCAATGGACGAATCGCCAGTGGTGCCGGCACCGATCATCTTGAACCACGTCGTGATTTGACATTGGAACAAGTGAAAAGCGCGTACGAAGAACAATGTGAATTTGTCGAGGGCGAAGGCGGGCAAATCATTTTGATGGCAAGCCGTGCCTTGGCGGCATGTGCGAAGAGTGCCGAGGACTATGAACACGTTTACGGCCATATATTAAAAAACCTATCGCGTCCGGTGATTATACATTGGCTCGGTGATATGTTCGACCCGGCACTGAAAGGATACTGGGGACATGAAGATATCGACAAGGCAATGGAAGTATGTCTGCGCGTCATCCGTGAAAACAAAGATAAAGTGGATGGGATTAAAATATCGTTGCTTGATAAAAACCGTGAAATCGACATGAGACGCCGCCTTCCTGAAGGCGTGAAGATGTATACGGGTGATGATTTTAACTATGCCGAACTGATTGAAGGCGATGATCAAGGTTACAGTCATGCGCTTTTGGGGATTTTTGATGCCATCGCACCCGCGGCTTCAGCTGCTTTGCATGCTTTGGATAAAGATGATTTAACGGCTTACCATGCGCTCTTGGAAAAAACGGTCCCATTATCCCGCCATATTTTTCAAGCGCCGACGTTTGCCTACAAAACGGGTGTCGTATTTATGGCTTATCTCAATGGGCACCAACCTCATTTCAGAATGATCGGCGGGGCGGAAGGATCACGCCCAATCATTCATTTGTCCGAATTGTTCGTTCTTGCAGATCAGGCAGGTTTATTGAGGGATCCGGCGCTTGCCGTCAAGAGGATGAAAAGTGTGCTCGCACTGGCCGGCATTGAACGTTGAATATTGTACCATTAGATCAAGCATACATTCGGGAGGTATATGTGAATGGGACATGATCGTCCGTCATTGGATAAACTCAGTTTAAATCAAATTACAACCGAAAATTGGAGTTTGCCGGAAGCAATCAATGGTTGCGTAAAAGCGGATATTCCTTGGATATCCGTATGGCGACATAAAATTGAAGACATCGGCCTCAAGGAAAGCAAGCGTCTGATCAAAGATGCCGGGTTAAAAGTGTCGAGTTTGTGCCGCGGGGGCATGTTTCCGGGTAAAACTGCAAAAGAGAGACAAAAGAATCTTGATGACAACCGCCGTGCCGTAGAAGAAGCGGCGGAGTTAGGTACGGATGTACTCGTGCTCGTGTGCGGTGCCCCGGTTGATAAGAATATCGATCAGGCGCGTCAATGGGTTGAAGAAGGTATTGAACAACTTGTGCCTTTTGCTCGATCCCACGGCGTCAAGCTTGGTATCGAACCGCTTCATCCGATGTATGCCGCAGACCGTTCCGTCGTCGTGACGTTGGGTCAAGCCAATCGGATGGCGGAAAAATATACTGCGGATGAAGTCGGCGTCATCGTGGACGTGTTCCACGTGTGGTGGGACCCTGATTTACATCAGCAAATCGAACGAGCCAAGAACCGCATCCTTGGTTTTCACGTATCCGATTGGATTGTACCCGTTCCGGATATGTTTAAAGCCCGCGGTATGATGGGTGATGGATTCATTGACATCCGCAGTATTAGGAAATCGGTTGAAAAAGCGGGATATGACGGTCCGATAGAAGTGGAAATTATTAATCAAGCAATCTGGGATCAACCAGGAGATGAAGTGCTTTCATTAATAAAAGATCGTTATATAAAACATGTTTAATAGAAAAATTCTCTACGACTAATTAAGAGGTGAAAAGAATGGTAAAAGGTCTATTTATTATGAGTAAATCTTTTTTTGATTTAGTTTATCCGGCGAATGTCAAAAAAGAAATAGAGCAGCTGGCAGACATTTATGCACCTGTCATGACTAAAGAAGAAGTGGAACAAAATAAATCTATTTTACAAGATGTGGAAGTCATATTTTCAGGATGGGGCGGACCGACATTAAATCAAGAATTCCTTGATGCTGCACCCAATTTAAAAGTAATGTTTTATGCAGCGGGTACGATCAAAACAATTGCCACGGAAGCTTCCTGGAAACGAAATATTGTAATGACAACAGCCAATTATGCAAATGCAATACCTGTTGCAGAATATACCTTGTCACAAATATTGTTTTCTTTAAAAAATGGATGGTCATTTATTCGTGATGTTAGAAACCAAAAAAAATATCCTGAAAAGCCTTATTATCATTTACAAGGTGCATTTGGGAGTACAGTTGGAATTATTTCACTTAGTACTATAGGAAGATTAGTAAACGAGTTGTTACAGCCATTTGATATTAATGTATTAGTATCTTCATCCATAAGTGACGAAGAGGCTGAACAATTAAATGTAAAAAAATGTACAATAGATGAAATCTTCGAGTATTCTGATGTTGTTTCATTGCACACACCGTTACTCCCAGAAACACGAGGGATGATTAAAGGTTCTCATTTTGCTTCGATGAAAACCAATGCTACTTTCATCAATACGGCTAGAGGCGCGATTGTAAGAGAATCTGAAATGATCGATGTGCTTAAGAGAAGACGTGATATCACCGCCGTTTTGGATGTCACCGATCCGGAACCGCCCTCGGAAGATTCCATGTTGTATACATTGCCGAATATCGTCTTGACACCGCATATCGCCGGCAGTGAAGGAAAAGAGTGTGGACGTCTCGGGACGTATATGCTTGAGGAATTCAAACGTTTTCTCGCGGGTGAGACATTGAAGTGGCGTGTGACCAAACAGCAATTTGAATCAATGGCATAAAATGATTCGATTGGAGGGATACGATGTTTAAAATTGGTTTATGTTCAGTGACATTCAGAGATTTATCCGTCGAGGAAATCATCACTGTGACAAAAAAGTCTGGACTTGAGGGCATTGAATGGGGAGGCGATGTACACGTTCCCCCGGGTCACATCGACAATGCTTCTAAAGTAGCGGAATTGACGGAAAATGCAGGTTTGGAAGTCACCTCTTACGGTTCTTATTACCGGGTCGGTCATGAAAATGACGGCGATTCTTTCAATGACATCATGAAAACGGCTGCTGCATTGAAAGCGCCATTTATCCGTGTGTGGGCGGGTAAGTATGGATCGGATGAAGCGGATGCTGATTATCGCCGGCAAGTGGTTGAAGATGCAAGACGAATCGCTGATATGGCCGGAAGTGAGAATATCTCGATTCATCTGGAATATCACGGGGGCACGTTGACGGATACTGAAGAAAGCGCCGAGCGGTTATTGAAAGATATCGATCATTCCAATGTGTATACTTACTGGCAACCGGCTGTCGGTATTTCCGTTGATCAAAGACTTTCAAGTATCGATAAAATCAAACCGTGGATATCATACGTCCATGTGTTTCATTGGCGACATACGGACAGGCTCCCATTTTCTGAAGGGACGTCCGATTGGATCCGATATTTAAATGCATTGAAAAAAGAAGATGGTATCCGCTATTTACTGATGGAGTTTGTCAAAAACAATGATGTGGATCAATTTTATAAAGATGCGGAAGTGTTGAAGAGACTGACCCATGACACATGATAAACGAGTAAGAGAAAAATCGGACAGGTTAAGGAAGGTGACGACATGATCAAGCTCGTCTCTTGGAATATTGATCGATTGGATGAATTGGTCGATCTCTGGAACCGGGAATTGAGCGAAGATTTCCCGATGCGCAAAACATTGTTTGAACAAAACAGTTTCCAAGATCGTAATGTCTGTTTTGAAGCTTCTCGAATCGCTGTTGATTCCGACAATCACGTCGTCGGTTTTATAGTTGCAAAAAGATGGCAAGAGACTCATGAAGTCGATATGAATGCAGAAACCGGTTGGATCCAAGTGCTCCTCGTTGATCACGCATACAGGCGTCACGGCATCGGGTCACGTCTTTTTGAACATGCTGAGACGGTGTTAAAAGCTGCAGGGATCAAGGAAATGATCTTCGGAGCCGATCCGTGGCACTATTTTCCCGGTGTCCCATCTCAATACAACCATTCAGCAGATTGGGTTGAACAAAAGGGATTTAAGCATATCGTCACGGCACATGATTTTTTATGCGAATACACTGGTTCTGAAGCAATGACAATACCCGACATGGAAGGCGTCGTATTCAGATTGTTGGATGAATCTGAAAAAGATGAGTTTCTTGACTTTATGCACCGCTGTTTTCCCGGCAGATGGGAATACGAAGCGATGATGTACTTTGAAAAAGGTGGTACGGGAAGGGAATTTGTCATCCTTAAAAAGAACGGACGTATGATCGGATTTTGTCGAATCAATGACGCGGACTCTCCTTTTATCGCCCAGAATGTTTATTGGGCTCCTTTATTTGAGGATTCACTCGGCGGCCTGGGTCCACTCGGGATTGATGAAAAAGAACGGAAACAAGGTTATGGATTAGCGATTGTCCAGGCGGGCATCGCCCATTTGCGGCAACGCGGCATCAAAAAAATTGTCATAGACTGGACTGTGCTTGTGGATTTTTATAAAAAACTGGGATATGACAATTGGAAAAGTTACGACGTTTACAAGAAGATATTTTGAATATGACATGCACCTGGCCACAATAGACGTTTATTTGCAAAAGTGTGCTGCCAAGGATCAAACTGGAGTGGTCAACAGTGACACATCTCGATAAAAATATGGAAGTAAAGACAGCCAAACATGATCATTACATGTGGCTTGATCCGCGAAATAAGCCGTTTCAATTGACTGGTTTTCCATGGATGGAAGAGGAACAACGGTACCGGAGATTGCCGAAAGCTCCTGATGTGGACATTTCCCCGGCTGTAGACCGGTTGGCAGACTGTACCGCCGGGGGCCAAATCCATTTTAAAACCGACACGCAAAGATTGGCGGTCAAAGTCAAGCTTTCTGACAAAGCGAATATGGGCCATATGCCGGCAACCGGTCAATGCGGCTTTGACTGCTATATAGGTGAACCAAACAAACAGCGGTTTGCCGGGGTATCTCATTATGATCACATATTACAGCATTATGAAGTGACTTTGTTTGAAAGAGATGGAGATGAATTGATTGACGTCACTCTAAACTTTCCGCTTTATCAAGGGGTGGATGAAGTGTGGGTTGGTGTTGATAAAATGGCTACCATCGCTCCCCCGACCCATAAACAACCGAAAAGAGTCATTTTCTACGGCACGTCAATCACTCAGGGTGGTTGTGCATCGCGACCGGGAATGGCGTACACAAATATTTTGAGCCGCAGATTCAATATGGAATTCATCAATCTTGGCTTTTCCGGCAACGGGAAGGGAGAAGCGGGCATGGCACATTTGATTAGTGAAATTGCAAGGCCGGCTTGTTTAGTGTTGGATTATGAGGCCAATTGTGTAAGCACACAATTGTACAAGGAAACATTACCAAGATTTATTAACATCTATCGAACAGTTCATCCCGATGTACCAATACTTGTATTGTCCAAGCTCCCTTATGCGAGAGAGGCTTATGCAAAGAGATTTTTATATGACCGGTTGGAACGTCTGCATTTTCAAAAAGAATTGATTGAACAAATGCGAAAGGCTGGGGATCGACATATTCATTTTCATGAAGGGACCGATTTATTCGATCCGCACAGAGAGGAATGCACAGTGGATGGGTCTCACCCGAATGATTTAGGGTTTATGCATATGGCGGATCGGCTGACGCAAGTGTTAAAAGGAATACTTGATCATTAAAGCGTACAGTGGGAAAAGGTCACACGGGTTGTGATCGTTATTGGATGAGTCTGTTATGATAAAAGCATGAATTGTTAAGTTGTGAAACTGTTTGTTGGGGGCATGGATCATAACATCAACCTTTTGAAAATCTTCCAAGTGAGGTATAAAAATCATGCTATCAATCATGGCAAACAACCAAAAGGTAGAAGTCATTAAAAAGGAAAAACCAAACATTAAACCTTATTATTTGTTGATTAAAACATTGCACTCAGCCATTTCGCCGGGTACGGAACATGGCTTGATTCAAAACAGTAAAGATAAACAAGTGAATTTGGGTTATAGTGCGGTTGGAATTGTTGAAAAATGCGGGGAAGGTGTTGAAGGCTATCAGGAAGGCGATGTCGTTACTTGTTATGGGGCGCCTTATGTCGAACACTCCGAGTATTTATTGGTACCGGTGACATTGTGTGCCAAAGTACCCCCAGGTGTCAAACCGAAGGAAGCGGCTCTTGCCGGAATAGGTGCAATTTCTATTCATGGACTACGTGTGGCCAAACTTGAATTCGGGGAGAGTGTTGTCATTGCCGGGTTAGGTTTGTTTGGTCAGTTGATTGCCAAAATAGCTGATGCTGCCGCCTACAATGTGATTGGGTATGATCTCAGCAACGAGCGGGTCCGCATGTTGGCAGAGGACACAGACATCAAATCTTTTTCAAACCTGGCTGATCTTGAAAAACATATAAAGAAAACAACAGATGGCAGAGGGGTTGATTCAGTTTTATTATGTGCTGGAGGGAAAAAGTCCCCGCTTACACAGCAAAGTCTAAGTTGGATTCGTAATCAGGGATGTGTTGTCATCGTCGGCGACATTGAACCTGATTTCCCCCGGGATTTAATGTTTTCCAAAGAGGCAAAAATCTTAATCTCAAGAGCGGGCGGTCCGGGCAGATATGATCCGATTTATGAAAAACAGGCAACGGATTATCCATACGGGTATATCAGGTGGACAGAAGGAAGGAATGTCGCCGAGTATTTACGCCTTGTCAATGAGAAACGAATTAATGTTCAACCATTTATCAAAGATGAAGTGGATATACAAGACGTCGCCAGTGCATATGATGAACTATTCAATAAAAATTCATCAACATTAACAAAAATTATAAATTTTAAGTAGCGAAAAAGATGTTTGTGCATCATTAAATTTGGAATCTTGTGGATGGAATGGGATGCTATCGTGATAAAGAAAACCCCAGCTGATTGACCGGGGTTTCCATCATTTTATATACCGCTTGAGATGCTCATTAATCGTTGTATTTTCCAGTGACTCTATGTGTTTGATTACTTCCCAAGCACACAACCGGCGCATCAAAGTTAACGTATATACACTTGATGATCCAAACTGGGTCAATAAATATAAACACATGGGCGTCGATGGACTAATTACAAATCGGCTTTTGGATTTTGGGTGATTAGGGTGGAGTTGAAAGTTTTGTAAGAGGAGGTATTGGGCCCCGCCAACCCGTGGCCGGTCAGACAATTAAGGAAGATGGCCAACCGCCCACCATACTAAGTAGTTACTGCTATTATTATTGCACAGTAAAAGTGATTATCAATCGGTTTGCAAAATTGTGAAATAGTCCCTGCCAAAGCTAGTCAACATATTGTCGTATGAGTAAAATGTTTACGGGAGAACATCATTAGAATACTCAGAAATATAGGTATGAGTAAAATGTTTACGGGAGGCCGTTAATTAGAATATTTAGAAATATAAATTGACTAACAAAAGGACTCCAACCTTTGCTAGAATAACTTTGGCAAGAAAATCC
>CALBTX010000254.1 GCA_937967685.1 uncultured Bacillaceae bacterium
AACCAAAATGCGTTTAAATCTCATCGTCATTCCCCCTGAAAAAATGGGCTCTAAACGTTGTTTTTTCAATCACCCGATCAAAAATCACCAACAATGCCGGGAGGACGAAAACGACCATAGCAAAAGCGAGTAACGCGCCGCGTCCAAGCAACAAACCGATCGATGAAACGATCGGGTTTGTCGATGTTAACCATAAAATAAACCCGACACTGGATAGAATGGCGGCCGAAATGAATATCGCAAAAATTTTCTCGTCAATCGTCTTTTTAATGGCGGCTAAAGCCGGCAGTTGTTGTCTAAAGCGGCGATACGTTTCCGTGAATAAAATGCCGTAATCTACCGTTGCCGCGAGTTGAATCGTGCTGATGAGCAAATAACCGATATAAACCAGTGAGGTGTCCATGAAATAAGGGACCGCTAAGTTAAGCCAAACAGAGGCTTGAATCGTCAGTAATAAAACGACAGGGATGGACAGGGAACGAAATGTGATGAGTAAGACGATGGCAATCGTAATGACCGTTAATAGATTCACCAATTGATTATCCTTTTCCACAGTGTGTTTGATATCATAGAGGGACACACTTTCTCCCAGCAAATAAAACTGATCATAATACAGTTCTGCCGTTTTCTCTATATTTTCTATTAATGAAAAAGCGACATCTCCTTCTGACGCGGCTTCAGTATGAACGATCATGCGCGCCAATTGATCGGAATAAAATTGTTCTGTTAAATGTTCATCTAAATAATCCGGAGGGATGACCGGACTGACCGCCTTGACATAAGCATCAACACCCGTGACATGAGGCAAGTCCTCGATGGAATGCACCAGCGCCTCTTCCTTAGCGACATCACCTTGCGGAACAAGCAAGACAATCGGTGTATGTTTGCCGAAAGTCTCCTCAATGGCGATTTGATCCGCACCGGCTCGCGTATGTTCCGGTTGGTCCCCCACACCATAAAGAAATGTTGTTTGACTTTGGGCCAAAAATGCGGGGACGATACATAACATAACGATGATCAGAGCGGGTATTCTGATCTTCAGGACACGCTGACCGATCTTTGTCAAGTTCGGTACGAATGGACGATGCTTTGTGCGATCAATCCAGTGGTAAAACATTAGCGTTAACGCCGGCAAAAAAATCATCACGCTGATAAAGCTCAGAGCAATGCCTTTAACCAGATTAATACCAAGGTCAGCCCCGATTTCAAACTTCATTAATGATAAAGCCATGAAGCCGAAAAATGTGGTTGATGCACTGGAAGCAACGGCCGGGAATGAATCCTTCATCGCCAGTCGCATCGCTTCATGCGGATCTGAAATCTTCCGGCGATAATCCGCAAAACTATGCAGCAGGAATATCGCATAATCTAGGGAGACAGCCAGTTGCAAAATAGGTGCAACCGACTGCGTCACAAAAGATATTTCACCGGTAAAGACATTCGTACCTAAATTAATTAAAATGGAAACACCGATAGCCGTTAGGAAAAACACCGGCTCCAGCCAAGAATTCGTAGACAGGAGTAGAATAATAATGATGATCGGCACTAGTAACGATGCAGCGAATAAGGTTTCTTTGGCGGCCATTTTTTGTGAAACGGCCGTATTGACCGCTTCACCCGTGACCGCATTTTGTTCACCGATCAATTCGTAGATTTGATCCATGATTTCTGCTTCATCGCCTTCACGCACTTTGAGTGAAATTAAAGCAGAACCATCCTTGTAATAATTTTCAACCGTTTCCTGATCTGCCATTTCAATGGGTGTCTTCATATCCAGCACATCATCCAGCCAAGTGACTCCTGAGACACCATCAATGGCTTCCAATTTTTCTTTATATTCAATGGCTTCAGTCATTGAAACATCTTGAATCATGACTCTCGCATTGGCAACGGGATCATCAAATTCTGCCTCCATTAACTCCACAGCAACAGTTGAAGGGGCATCGGCCGGTAAATAATCCACCATATTGTAGTTAACAGATACGGTAAATTGAACGATTGCCCCAGCTAAGGCAAGAAGCATAAAGATGATGACAATGGCTTTGCGGTTGTGTATCACTTTGGATGACAGATCTATTGTGAAACACCCTCTCTTGCCCAAAAACTCTTCACACTTTATCATTATATGGACACGGTGTTGTCTATTCAACAGACAGTATTGTAAAACATGTTAGATATCCAACACAAACCGATCATGTGTAGGATGTTAATAAAATTGTCAAAAATGAGGTGTCACGTATGGCAAAAAAATTGGACAGAAGACAAAAATATACTCGTCTTGTTCTCAAAGAAAGCTTGCTGAAGTTACTCGAACATCAACCGATTTCTACAGTGACGGTCAAACAAATTTGTCAGCATGCGGACATTAATCGCTCTACATTTTACGCCCATTATAAAGACCAATTTGATTTACTGAAGAAAATCGAAGAAGAAATCATTGAGGACTTATATGCTTATTTGGATCATTATCGGTCTAATTTGGAAAAAGAATCCATTCAGATGGTCGAAAAATTACTGGACTATATCGGGGATAATCAACAAACGTTTCACATTTTATTAAATCAAAATGCTGCCCCGGCATTTGAGAAAAGACTGCAAGATATAGCCCAACATTTCATGATCCAACATTGGATGAAAGAGCAGCCTGTAGACGAGCAGATGTCTATGTATTTGAGCACCTTTGCCGTCAGCGGCGCGATTCATGTCATCAAAAAATGGAT
>CALBTX010000255.1 GCA_937967685.1 uncultured Bacillaceae bacterium
TTTTCGTTGCATATAAAATAATAAACCAATGTCTGCGGGTGTTAAGCAGTCATGATAGTTCAAATTAGCAAACTATTGTGTTTAATATGATGATTTGTAATCAATGATATAATACAAATATTAATATTTTAGTTTGTTTAGAAGGAGGATGAGAAATGAGTTTGCTTATTAAAAATGGCATTATAGTGACCGCAGTAGACGAATTTGTCGGAGATATATTTGTGGATGAAGGTCAAATTGCTGCCATCGGGAAAAATCTGTCTCACCAGGCTGACGAAGTCGTCGATGCCTCAGGAAAGTATGTGTTGCCAGGAGGAGTAGATCAACATGTTCATTATACGTTTGATTACAAAGGAGAAAAAGTTCGTGGTTTCGAAACTTCCAATGCGGCGATTGTCGGGGGAACAACGACAGTGATAGAATTTATAAACCAGGAACAAGGTAAAGGGATTGCCGAGACAATAGAAAAGTATGACAGGGAAGAGTTTTCCAGGCTGGCGATGGTAGACTATTCCTTCCACGGTGTGGTCTGCGATCCGTCAGATGAGACATTTGCGGAAATTCCTTCTTTGCCAAACAAAGGCATATCTACAATAAAACTGTTTATGGCTTATAAAGGTTTGCCTTTTCATAGCGACGATGAAGCCATTTTTAAAGCATTAAAAGCAGCGAAAGAAGCAGGGGTCACTGTTATGCTTCATGCTGAAAACGCCGATGTTATCGATATTTTACAGAAAGAGTATGTTCGGGAAGGGAAAACAAGCCCGTATTATCATGCTCTATCAAGACCACCCATGGTTGAAATTGAGGCCACACAACGGGCCATCTATTTGGCGGCGATGGCCGAAGCTCCGGTTTATATTGTTCATGTGACGGCTAAAGAAGTGATGGAGGTTATCCGGTCGTCATTTATTCAAGGAATTCCGGTGTATGGTGAAACATGCACCCATTACCTCGTACTGGATAAAGAAGATTTGGCCAGGCCTAATTTTGAAGGGGCCAAATATGTTTGTTCACCGGCTCTTAGAACCGAGGCTGACAGGGAGGCATTATGGGATGCGATAGACAAAGGCTGGCTCAATGCGGTGAGCTCAGATCACTGTGGATTTAATTGGGAAAAGCAGAAACATATGGGCATAGATGATTTTACGAATATCCCAAACGGCTCCCCCGGGGTACAGGACCGTCTGGCCGTCTTATGGACTTATGGCGTTAACAGAGGGAAAATTTCCAGACAGAGATTGGTTGATTTATATGCCACGACACCAGCTAGAATAAACGGGATTGATCACCGGAAAGGTCACCTAGGAGTAGGTTATGATGCAGACATCGTCATCTATGATCCTGAGCCGAAATCCGTGATGACCAATGAAAACAGTTTGCATGGCATCGATTTCAATATTTATGAAGGGATGGTACAGGAAGGAAGGGTAGATAAAGTTTTTCTTAGAGGAAAATTAATGGTTGAGCATGGTGAATTCATAGGGCAGCAAGGAGATGGCACTTTTGTGCCCGGAAAACCGTTCGGTTTAATTTATGAAAATACGCATAATGATTCCCAAACTGCCCGCCATGTCCGTGACAGAGCGTAAGTCAATGACAGAGTGTAAGTCAAGAGACAGAGACAAAATACCCGTGCTTCACAGTGGCAAACGGGGTTCCCATGAGCATGAATCTCATAGTTAAAATGGGGGGTGAGTGCCCCTCATTTTCTACTCTTTCATTCGTCGGGTGGTTCCGCCAGACGGACCGCCGTATTTTTTCAATAATTATAATATTACGAATAATATAGGAATGATGCTTTGATGTTTTGGAGGGATCCTTATGCAAAACAAGTTTGGGGAACGCAATTTTCTGGACTCAACCGAACGGATACAAAAGCAGATTGATGATCTGGCTGAATTTAATTCTACACCCGGTAACGGTGTGACGAGAGTGGTTTATACGCAGGAAGATCAGCAGGCAAAGACATACGTCAAGGAATTAATGAATGACATCGGTTTGGAAATCACTGAAGATGCCATTGGAAACATTTACGGCAGATTTAAAGGAACTGATCCAACATTATCACCCATATGGAGCGGCTCTCATTTGGACGCCGTTCCCAATGGAGGTAAGTTCGACGGTGTTGTCGGCGTTTTGGGAGCCATCGAAGCTTTGCGAATGATCAAAGATAGCGGCTTGCGGCCGAAAAGAGATCTTGTTGCTGTCATATTTGCTTCAGAAGAGCCCACGCGTTTTGGCATTGGTTGCCTTGGCAGCAGAGCACTTATAGGAGATTTGACAGAAAAAGATCTCAAAACGCTCAAAGATCAAGGTGGACAGTCCCTTTATGATGTGATGCGTCAGTCAGGCTACTCTCCGGAATATTTGCCAGAAGTGGTCATGCATCTGGGGGAAATCGGTGCCTTTATTGAGCTGCATATAGAACAGGGCATCGTTCTTGAAAGGGAAAGAAAGTGTATCGGACTGATTCATGCGATAGCCGCACCAACCGACATCGCATTAACCCTTGAAGGTGAACAACAACATGCCGGGGCAACACCTATGAATTTACGCAAAGATCCGGTTCCGGCAGCGGCAGAAGTTATTTTGGCGGCGGAAAAGTGGGCGAAAGAAAACACTAGTGCACATACTGTCGCTACCGTTGGCAGAATCGATGTACAGCCCGGTTCAAGTAACGTGATTGCCGACAGCGTTCAAATCACGATAGATAGTCGGGATGTCAGTTGGGAAAACAAGGAACTGTTTTTAAGTGAACTGAGGAAGACTGTGGAGCATATTTGTACGAGGAGAGGGATCAAATATGATTTGAAGGTGAAGGCACACGATAAACCGATGCAAGCCCATCCGTTTGTTGTGCAAAAACTGGAAGAGTCATGTTCAGAATTAATGATTGATTACAAATTGATGGCCAGCGGAGCTTACCATGATGCCTTAATGATGGCCAAAATTGCGCCGTTCGGCATGATTTTTGTCCCCAGCAAAAATGGAATAAGTCATGACAAGCGGGAGTGGACCGACTTGGAATACATTGGAGAGGGGGTCAAGGTTTTAACACATAGTTTAATAAAGTTGGCGAACACAACGAATTTCAACGATTAAACTCATTTTAGGCATGGAAATGAGGCATTATTGACTGAATTGTTTAACTTTAAGAACAAGGAGGGTATAAGATGAGTCAACATGGTCTCGACCTTGACGGTTTGAATCCGATTTCTGAATCTGAGCGCCCGATGGGTCCCATCTCGTACATGCTAGTCATGTGGTCTTCGGTTATTATCGTCCAAATT
>CALBTX010000256.1 GCA_937967685.1 uncultured Bacillaceae bacterium
CAAGGAACGGTCCAGGAAACATCAAAAGAAAAAAAACAGCCGCAAGAAAAAGTAAGCCGAAAATCGAAGAAACGGAAGGTGTGTTGATTGCGATTTAAACAAACGTTTAAAAGAGGCCTGAAAAACGGTCTGGATACTTCCATCACCTTCGGGAAGATCATGCTTCCTGTCATTTTGGTCATTACCGTTTTGGAATATACGCCGGTGATTGACTGGATCGTGTTTTTATGCACGCCGGTGATGAAATGGGTTGGTTTGTCCGGCGAAGCGGCCATACCGTTCGTGCTGGCCAATTTTTTGCATCCTTACGCCGGCATCGGGGCCATCTTGACTTTGGAGTTAACCGTGAAAGAAGTGTTTATACTGGCGGTGATGATCTCATTTTCCCACAGTTTGGCCGTAGAAAGCGCCATCGCCGTCAAAGTGGGCATTCGCCTCTGGGTGGCCATTTTTGTCCGCTTGGCTTTGGCGCTTGTCTCCGCCTTGTTCATCAACTGGATCTGGCAGGGCGGCGGGGAAATCGCTCAATACGGACTTGTCCCTTCCGGTGCGGAAGAGGAACTCTCCGGCTGGCTGTCCATCATCGGCCATGGGCTACAAACGGCCGTCATCGGTGTATTGCAATTGGCCGCCATTATTATTCCGTTGATGATCGCCATCGAGTGGCTGAAAGATATGCACTTTTTGACTTATTTTAACCGCTTGATGAGGCCTTTCACCCGCTTGCTTGGTTTGTCTCCGAATACGTCGACCAGTCTTGGCGCCGGCTTGATTTTCGGTTTGGCTTTCGGAGCGGGAGTGATTTTACAGGAATTCAAAGAAGAACACATTTCCAAGAAAGACATGTACTTGCTGTTTATTTTCCTTGTTGCCTGCCACGCGGTGATTGAAGACACGTTAATTTTCATTCCGCTGGGCATTCCCGTCTTGCCGCTGTTGTTGATCCGGCTTGTCGTGGCCATCATGCTGACGATGCTTATCGCCTATATCTGGAACCGGATGGAGAGGAAGAAAAATGTGTCCTATGAAGAACAAAAAGGAGTCCAACATGAAATATAAAACGGTATTGTTTGATCTGGACGGTACGTTAATCGACACGAATGAACTGATCATCACTTCGTTTTTGTATACGCTGAGAACGTTTTTTCCGGAGCGGACGTTCAGCCGGCGCGATGTGATTCCTCATCTTGGCAAGCCGTTGAGAGACATGTTTGCCCATTTTCAGACGGATGATGCTGAAAATACGGTTGAAGACATGGTGGACGTTTACCGGGGACATAATATGCGCACCCATGATGAGATGGTGCAAGCTTTTCCTTATGTCAGCGAAGTCATTCCCGCCCTGTATGATCAAGGTGTGCACATGGGTATCGTCACCACCAAACAGCGGACGACTGCTGAAATGGGCCTGCGCTTGTGTGAGCTGGAACGATATATGCGTGCAGTGATCACGTTGGAAGATGTCCGCCATCCGAAGCCCCACCCCGAGCCGATTTTTAAAGCGATGTCTGAACTTGGGGCGGAGGCCACGTCAACATTGATGGTGGGGGATAATCAGTGCGACATTGAAGCGGCCGCTCAAGCCGGCATTGATTCGGCCGGCGTCAGTTGGGCTTTAAAAGGTGAAGCACATCTGAGATCGGCACAGCCGACATACATGTTGAAAGACATGCGGGATTTGTATGCCATCGTTGGCATTCACCCCGGAAGAAGAGGGATGGAAGCATGAGAAAAACGACTCGCTATCCGGTTCAGGGGGCCAACTCTTTATGGCAGCTGTACCGAACGGTCCCCTTCTGGAAAGTGGTCAAAAACTTTGCCGTCATTCAGATGGCCCGATATTGTCCGTTCATGTCCGTGAAAAACGCCATGTACCGTTCGTTTTTGGGCATGAAAGTGGGGAAGCAGACGGCCTTTGCATTGATGGTCATGGTGGACACGCTCTTCCCCGAAAAAATCACGGTCGGGAACAATTCGATCATAGGTTATAACAGCACGATTTTGGCCCATGAATATTTGGTTGACGAGTATCGGATCGGTGAAGTAAATATTGGCTCGGATGTGATGATCGGCGCAAATACGACGATCTTGCCGGGCATTACGATCGGGGACGGGGCGATCGTGGCCGCCGGTTCGGTCGTTCATCGGGATGTGCCCGCAGGGACATTCGTCGGGGGCAATCCCGCGCGGCTGATCTATACGCGGGAAGAAATGGAAGCGCGAAAAAGTGTTGACCGTCATCAAGGCTCATGATAGACTCGTCACATAAACGGCAAATCCTTTAGTTTGGTAGCATACTAAAGTGTTCACGGCCGCATGTTTTCCACCGCGGCTGGTTCGATCCAATGTTTGTGATCATTTATGATGTATGGGAATGTCCGTCAGCAAATGTTTTTGGAGTGATGGCAAGTTGTCTAAACCGTTAGCTTTTGAAAAACCGCTTGGCATGCGAGATATCCTGCCCGATATGGTCTACAAAAAACGGGCTGTTTTACATAAAATCGAGAAAGTGATCGCCCAGTGGGGCTATGAACCGATTGAAACCCCGACGCTCGAGTATTACGATACCGTAGGCGGCGTCAGTTCAACGATGGAGCGGCGCATGTTTAAACTGTTGGATCGCTCCGGCCGTTCGCTCGTTTTAAGGCCGGATTTAACCGCCCCGATTGCCCGGGTTGTCGCTTCCCTCTTGAAAGAGGAACCGTTTCCCGTGCGCCTGTATTATGAGGGCAATGTGTTTCGGGCGCAGGAAGACGAAGCGGGCCGCAATGCCGAATTTCCCGAAGTGGGCATCGAACTGATCGGTGAAGAGGCTCCCGATGCCGATGCGGAAGTGATCACCTTGGCCGTGGAATCATTGAAAGCGGCCGGTGTGCGCCATTTTAAATTGATCTTGGGGCATCACGGTTTACTGCAGCGCTTCTTTGAAGAAGTCGTCGGCCATGAGCCGGACGAAAAAGCACTCCTTGAATACTTAAATGAAAAAAACGTCGTCGGTTACCGTCAGTATGTCGAACAGGCACAGTTTACGCCCGGTCAGAAAAAACGCCTCGTTTCCTTGTTAGGCTGGCGGGGCGGCGCCGACATTTTGCCTCAGGTTCAAGCCGAGTTGGAGGGGGCCAAAACGAAACAGGCGCTGCGGGATTTGCAAGAATTGTGGGAAGTGATCGAACTGCAAGGTGTTGGTGCACATGTGCGCTTCGATTTGAGTTTGCTGAGCCACCGAGACTATTATACAGGGGTTTTCTTTGAGGGGTATGCGGACAAGCTCGGATTTCCGATATGCAGCGGGGGGAGATATGATCATTTGTTAGGTCAATTTGGCAGACCGGCTCCGGCCACCGGTTTTGCTTTGAAGGTCGATCGCATTTTGGAAGCCAGTTCAGTGCCGGCTGCAGACAAAAAAGACGTGCTCCTTACGTATACCGAGCAGGAGCGAAAAGAGGCGTTTGCTTTGGCCAGACGTTTAAGGGACGAAGGCCGTCAGGTGACTTTACATCGCCTTATGGCCGTTCAAGGGGCGCAAATGAAAGTGACGGATATTTCCCGCAAAGCGGACGATTTTCAGCAATGGATTCGCCTGGAGCGAGGGGAAGACCGATGACAGTTTTCAAGACGACTCATCGTCAACAACCGTTCATGAAACCGGACAGGAAGCCAATGCAAGGAATGCCGAAGTTAACGGACAACGAGGCCTATTTGAAAGTAGCCATGCCCAAGGGACGCATTTTTGAAGAAGCCGTGGAGTTATTTCGCCGGGCCGATTATCCTCTGCCACCGGCGTTTGAACAGTCACGCAAGTTAATCCTGGACGTTCCTGAAGCGCACATGTCTTTTATTCTCGCCAAACCGGCCGACGTTCCCACATATGTCGAATACGGGGTGGCGGACATCGGTGTTGTCGGCAAAGACGTGTTATTGGAAGAAGGCAGAGACGTGTATGAGTTGCTTGACCTGCAGATCAGCCGGTGTCATATGGCCATCGCCGGCTTGCCCGACTGGCAGCCGACACTGTATCCCCGGGTGGCCACCAAATTTCCGCATGTCGCTTCCACTTATTTCCGCCAGAAAGGCCAGCAGGTGGAAGTGATCAAATTGAACGGGTCGATTGAGCTTGCACCGATTGTCGGCCTGGCCGACCGCATCGTCGATATCGTCTCCACGGGAAGGACGTTGAAAGAAAACGGCCTCGTCGAATTGGAAAAAATGATGGATATTTCTTCCCGCCTGATCGCCAACCGGGTCAGTTTTCGCATGCGCAGTGAGCAGATTGAGGCATTGGTCAACCGTTTGAGCCAAGTGATTCCAACGGGAGGAAATGAAGGATGAAAATCGTTCAACAATGGGATAAAAAAAGTGTCAGGCGGGAAATAAGCGCCGGGACGGAAGAACAACGCCGGGCGGTGCTCCGCATTTTGGATCAGGTGCGCCAGGAAGGGGACAAAGCGCTGTACCGCTTCACGGAAACGTTCGACGGAGTCAAGCTTTCCGGATTGAAAGTGAGCGAGGAAGAGATCAAAGCGGCATACACCCAAGTGGACAAACCGGTGCTTCAAGCTTTGCAGGAAGCGATTGACAATGTGCGCCGCTTCCATGAACAGCAAAAGCAGTCCTCCTGGATAAAGACGTCCGCTTCCGGAACCGTTCTCGGTCAGCTGGTTCGACCGTTGCAGCGGGTGGGCGTCTATGTCCCCGGTGGAACGGCGGCGTATCCTTCTTCTTTGCTCATGTCCGTCATTCCGGCACAAGTGGCCGGGGTGGCGGACATCGCCGTCGTCTCCCCTCCGGATTCATCGGGAAGGCCGGCTTCCGGCGTGCTTGTGGCGGCGGACTTGCTAGGGATTCGCGACGTTTACAAATTGGGGGGCGCACAGGCCATTGCCGCCTTGGCTTTCGGCACCGCATCTGTTCCCCGGGTGGATAAAATCGTTGGACCGGGCAACGTCTATGTCGCTTTGGCCAAACGTGAAGTGTTCGGTTTGGTGGACATCGATATGATCGCCGGCCCGACGGATGTCCTCGTTGTCGCCGATGAACATCAGCATCCGGCTTACATCGCCGCCGATTTGTTGGCCCAGGCCGAACATGACCCGCTTTCGGCCGCTGTGTGCATCACCCCTTCCATGAGGTTGGCCGAGCGGATTCAAGCCGAGGTGCAACGTCAGCTGGTCGCATTGCCCCGCCGAGAGATTGCCGCTCGGGCCATCGACGAACAAGGGGTGATTTACGTTACCGAGACTTTGGCGGAAGCGATGGATCTGGCGAACGAGATTGCTCCGGAACATCTGGAATTGCTGGTGGCCGAACCGTTCAACTGGCTGGGAAGCATTAAAAATGCCGGGGCGATATTTTTGGGAGAACACAGTTCAGAACCAGTGGGCGATTATTTTGCCGGACCGAGCCATGTGCTGCCGACGAACGGAACAGCCCGTTTTTCATCAGGGCTCGGTGTCGATGCTTTTTTGAAAAAGAGCAGCATCGTGGCCTACAGTGCTTCCGATTTAAAACAACACGGGGAAAAAATCATGCGGATGGCGCGCTACGAAGGGCTTGAAGCTCATGCCAGGGCCATTCAAATCCGCCTTGAAACAGAGAAAGCGAGGAATGAAAATGATTGAACGGAACCAAACCCGCCAGGCGTCCGTCGAACGGAAAACGGGGGAGACGGATATCAAACTGCATTTGGTGGTGGACGGGGAAGGTCAGCGTCAAGTGGCTACCGGCGTCCCCTTTTTGGATCATATGTTGGATTTAATGGCCAAGCACGGTCATTTTGATTTGCGGGTCAAAGCGGAAGGGGATCTCGAGGTTGATGCTCATCACACGACGGAAGATGTGGGCATCTGTTTAGGTCAGGCATTAAGGCAAGCGTTAGGAGATAAGCGAGGCATTCGCCGTTACGGAAATGCTTTCGTGCCGATGGATGAAGCGCTGGCCCAGGTGGTGATCGATTTAAGCAACCGTCCCCACCTGGAATGGAGAGCGGCCCTGCCCCAAAGTCAAGTGGGCCGTTTTGACACGGAACTCGTTCATGAATTTTTGTGGAAACTCGCTTTGGAAGCGAAGATGAATTTGCATGTTATATTGCATTACGGATCGAATACGCATCATATGATCGAAGCCATTTTCAAAGCTTTGGGCCGGGCGCTGGATGAAGCAACTTTGCATGACCCAAGAGTGAAAGGCATCCCCTCGACGAAAGGGAAGTTGTAAGCTGTGATTGCCATCATCGATTACGGAATGGGAAATTTACACAGTGTCAGCAAAGCGCTGGAACGGCTGGGCTGTGATTATGTCATTACGGCCGAAGCCGAACGTTTGCAGCAGGCGGATGGATTGCTGCTTCCCGGCGTGGGGGCTTTCGGGGACGCCTGGCAGCAGTTGCAGAAGTTGTCCCTGGATACGCACATTCGCGCGTTGGCCGAAGAAGGGAAACCGTTGTTGGGCATTTGTCTGGGGATGCAACTGCTGTTTACCTCAAGTGAAGAAGGGGTGCCCGAAAATGGCACTCGACACGAAGGCCTGAATTTGCTGAGCGGACATGTGCGCCGTTTTTCGGGCCGACATGAAAGCGGTGAAACGTATAAAGTTCCCCATATGGGCTGGAATGCCCTGCACATCAAGCAGCCGGAACATCCCATATTTCGGAATGTTGATGGGGGTTATGCCTATTTTGTGCACTCGTATTATGTCTCCGAGATGAATACGGACGAATTACTGGCCTATACCGATTATGACGCACAGGTTCCCGCCGTTGTCGGCCGCAAGCATATTGTCGGCATGCAATTCCATCCTGAAAAAAGCAGCCGAACGGGCATGCAGTTGTTAAACAATTTCGTTTCTTTATGTGAAGGAGTGAACGTACCGTGAGTGATTGCGCTGCAGCATTGACGCTCTATCCGGCCATCGACATTCGCGGGGGGCGTTGCGTGCGTTTGCTGAAAGGAGATTATGATCGGGAAACCGTCTATGGTGAACCGGGGGAAATGGCCGAGAAGTGGGTGTCCCAAGGCGCGCGCTGGATTCATCTCGTCGATTTGGACGGCGCCAAAGAGGGAAAGCCGATCAATGACGCTTTAGTGAAGGAGATCGCTCAAACTGTCGACGTACCGATACAGGTCGGTGGCGGAATCCGCAACTTGCACCATATTGAGGCTTACTTGAGTGCAGGGGTGCGCAGAGTAATCTTGGGGACATCCGCGATCAAAAACCCTGCATTTGTCGTGGAAGCCTTGCGTCAGTTTGCCGGACATATCGCCATTGGCTTGGATGCGCGTGACGGGTATGTCGCGACGGAAGGATGGCTCGAATCTTCGCATCTGCAAGCGGAAGAGGTCGCCAAGCGCTTGGCCGATGAGGGGGCCAGAACGTTTATTTTTACGGATATTAGTAAAGACGGGACGTTGACAGGGCCTAATCTGGAAGCGACGGCCCGCCTGGCTGCTGCCATTGATCAGGAAGTGATTGCTTCCGGAGGAGTCAGCACCTTGGACGATGTTCGCCAAGTATGCCGGCTTTTCTCCCAAGGTGTGCGCGGCGTCATTATCGGCAAGGCCTTATATCAGGAACGCTTCAGCCTGAAAGAAGCCATGCAGGCGGTCGAACATGAAGCATTTCAGTGAGTCCGGACTTGAACGATAGTCAGTCCGGG
>CALBTX010000257.1 GCA_937967685.1 uncultured Bacillaceae bacterium
GACATTCATGTGCAGGGTGGCTATTTTTTCGCCTTGGCGGACGTCATCACCCACTTTTTTATGTAAAATGACGCCCACGGACAAATCAATTTCGTCTTCTTTCGTCATTCGGCCTGCCCCCAACAACACAGCCGCTTGACCTACTTCTTGAGCGTCAATGGCCTGCACATAGCCGGATCGTTCGGCGCAGACAGCCGTTTGAAATGTGGCCTGGGGCAACTGGGCGGGATCATCAACATGCTTTGGGTTGCCCCCCTGCGCCTGGACAAACGATTTCAATTTCTCTAGCGCTTGACCGTTGGCGATATGCGCTTCCAACATCCTTCGGGCCTCTTCAATATTGGGGGCTTTTTCCGCCAGACAAAGCATCCGGCTGCCCAACGTCAAAGACAATTCCAACAGATCGGGCGGCCCTTCCCCTTTCAGCGTGGCGATCGCTTCGGTCACTTCCAAGGCGTTACCAACCGCCCTGCCTAACGGTTGACTCATATCGCTGATCACCGCGGCCGTTTTGCGGCCGACGCGCTCGCCGATCTCGACCATCGCTTTGGCCAATGCCCGGGCATCTTCCTTGCTTTTCATAAAGGCGCCTGATCCGGTTTTGACATCCAAACAGATGGCATCGGCACCGGCGGCGATTTTTTTACTCATGATCGAGCTGGCGATCAGCGGGATGGAATCGACGGTCGCTGTCACGTCGCGCAGTGCGTACAGCTTTTTATCCACAGGGGTTAAAGCACCGGATTGACTCATGACAGCCAATTGATGGCGATTGACCAAATCGATGAACGCTTCCTTCTCCAGTTCGACACGGAAACCGGGAAACGATTCCAATTTGTCTATCGTCCCTCCCGTATGTCCGAGTCCTCTGCCCGACATTTTGGCCACGGGAACACCGCATGAAGCAACGAGCGGCGCGAGCACAAGCGTCGTCGTATCTCCGACGCCGCCTGTGCTGTGCTTGTCCACTTTGATGCCCTGAATCGCACTTAAATCAATCTGCTCGCCCGACTCGGCCATGGCCAGCGTCAACGCAGCCGTTTCCTCACTGTTCATCCCTTGAAAATAGACAGCCATGGCCCAGGCGCTCATTTGATAATCGGGAATGGCGCCTTTGGCAAATTGGTCCGTCATAAACCGGATTTCTGCCTCGGATAACACTTGGCCGTCACGTTTTTTCTGAATAATATCAATCATGCGCATCAGACGTTCACCCGGGCGACAATTTCTTGTACCAAGGAAACAAATTTTGGCTTTGTCTGTTCAGCCATGTCCATCACGTCCTCATGCGAAATCCCTTCCATCAGCTCGGGGATGGCCATGTCGGTCACGCAGGATATGCCGATCACCTTTAATCCCGCGTGACTGGCCGCGATGACCTCCGGCACGGTGGACATGCCGACCGCATCGGCGCCTAAGCGGGCCAACATTGAGAGTTCGGCATGCGTCATAAAATTGGGACCGCTGATCCCCGCATAGACACCTTTGTGAATGTTCACGCCCACCTGTTCGGCCGCGCCTTCGACGAATGGAATGAGGCCGGGCGTATATGCCTGGGACATATCCGGAAAACGCGGCCCGAGCCGTTCATCGTTCGGACCGATCAACGGATGATCCCCGGTTAAATTCAAATGATCTTCGATGATCATTAAATCCCCCGCTGAAAAGCGGTGGTTCAATCCCCCGCAGGCGTTGGTGACAATGAGCAGTCTCACGCCGAGCCGATGCATGACGTACACGGGGAGGACCACTTCCTGCATCGAATAGCCTTCATAATAATGGAACCGGCCCTGCATGACGACGACCGGTCTATTCTGCCATTCACCGACAACCAAGCGTCCGGCGTGACCTTCCACCGTAGACTGAGGGAAATGAGGGATACGCCCGTAATCGATTCTCACCGCCCGACGAACCTCATCGGCCAGATCCCCCAGACCCGAACCGAGGATCAAGCCTATTTCGGGCGTCAGCGATGTTTGGCTTCGAATATAGGCAACCGCTTCATTAATTTTACTGAATGTCATGCGCTAAACCTCCACAACCGGTCCATCACAGGTGCTGTTTCACAGACCAACCGGTTATATTTCTTGCACAATCCCCTTGACCAAAGTCGAAAAAGTGGTTTTCACTTTCTCAGCCGTCTCCATCACTTCTTCATGGGAGAGAGGCTGGTCCAAAATACCGGCGGCCATATTCGATATACAGGAAATACCGAGAACCTGCATCCCGCCGTGAACAGCGACGATCACCTCCGGCACGGTGGACATGCCGACCGCATCGGCGCCGAGAGTGCGCAGCATGCGAATTTCAGCAGGGGTTTCGTAACTGGGACCGACGACACCCGCATAAACGCCTTTGCGAATCGTCAAACCCTGGGCGCCTGCCACTTTCTCAGCCAGCTGGCGCAGTTCCGGCGTATAAGCGGTGGACATATCCGGAAAACGGGGTCCCAGTCGATCATCGTTCGGACCGATCAAAGGATTCTGAAAAGTAAAGTTGATGTGACTTTCGATGATCATTAAATCGCCCGGGGAAAAATCGGTGTTAATGCCTCCTGCGGCATTGGTCACGATCAACTGTTTGACACCCAATTCGTTCATCACCCGCACAGGTAAAGTCACCAAATCCAGAGCATGTCCTTCATAATAATGAAAGCGCCCCTGCATGGCGATGACACGTTTGCCTGCCAGTTCCCCCAGAACCAGTCTTCCGGCGTGTCCCTGCACGGTTGACTCCGGAAAGCCGGGAATGTTCGCATAAGGAATTTTAGTGGCGTTTTGAATGTCTTCAGCGAGCACACCTAAACCAGACCCTAAGATCAAACCGATTTCCGGCTGCAAGTCAGTTTGAGTTTGAATAAAAGAGGCCGCCCGCATATAAGCTTGATTCATGCTCAACACTCCTATCCCATCATTGATTCGTCATCCGTGATTCGTCATTTGTCATGATATTCTTCCAAAATTTGTCATTCGTCATGATATCCTTCCGAAATTCGTCATTTGTCATGATATCCTTCCGTCAATATTTTTTCCATCATGACGTTCCAGGATGAGGCAAATGCTTTAAAAAACTTTCCCCGTGCTCCGGGCGCTGTACTTGAAAGTTGGCGGCGATCGTCGCACCGACATCAGCGAACGTTTGACGAACCCCAAGATCGGTCCCCTGATCAAAAAGCGGAGAATAGACGAGCAGGGGGACATATTCCCGCGTATGATCCGTCCCGTGATGGGTGGGATCATTGCCGTGATCGGCGGTGATGATCAGCAAGTCATCCTCCTGCAATTTTGCCAACACTTCAGGCAACCGGGCGTCAAACGCTTCCAGCGCCTTGCCGTAGCCCAGAGGGTCGCGCCTGTGTCCGTACTGCGCGTCGAAATCAACCAAATTGACAAAACTCAATCCCAAGAAATCTTTTGCCATGCTTTCAATAAGTCGGTCCATCCCGTCCTCGTTAGACTTTGTCTTCACCGACCAGGTCACACCTTCTCCATCATAAATGTCCGAAATTTTACCGATGGCCAGCACATCCAGACCGTTTTCCTGCAACCGATTCATCACCGTCGGCCCGAAAGGCTTCAGCGCGTAATCACGTCGATTGGCCGTGCGCACAAATGATCCGGGCTCACCGATGAAAGGTCTGGCAATGACCCTGCCCACCATGTACGGCTCGGCTTTGGTTAATTCCCTGGCCACTGCGCATATGTCGTACAGTTCTTCCAAGGGGATAACCTCTTCATGAGCCGCAATTTGAAAAACGCTGTCCGCGGAAGTATAGACGATGACATCCCCGCTCTGCATATGCTCTGCTCCGAGCTCCTCGATGATTTTCGTACCGGAAGCCGCCTTATTGCCCAATGTTTTTCGCCCGATTTTCTCTTCGAAAGCAGCGATTAATTCAGAGGGAAAACCGGTCTCTGTAAATGTCCGAAAAGGGGTATCGATGTTTAATCCCATCAGTTCCCAATGACCGGTCATCGTATCTTTTCCCGCCGAGGCTTCCATCATTCGGCCATAGGCGGCCTGCGGCTGTTTGACGGCTCTGACGCCCTGCACTTCTTCAATGTTGCCCAGTCCCAATGCTTCCAAATGAGGCATATGCAAGCCGTTCATTTCCCGAGCGATATGACCCAAAGTGTGCGCCCCTTCATCTCCAAAACGGGAAGCATCCGGCAGTGCGCCAATGCCCACGCTGTCTAAAACGATCAGAAAGATTCTTCTGTATACCACGCTGTCCTCCATCAACCGTCCTCCTTCAGGCTCGGGGATGTGCTTTTGAATAAACATCTCTCAGCCGAATTTTATTGACATGGGTGTAAATTTGAGTGGTGGAAATATCGGCGTGGCCCAACATTTCTTGGACGGCCCGCAGATCGGCACCGTTTTCCAGCAAATGCGTGGCGAAAGAATGACGCAATGTATGGGGCGTGATCTCTTTTTCAATTTGCGCCTCTTTCGCATATTTTTTGATGATTTTCCAAAATCCCTGACGGGTGAGCGGGCGGCCGTGATGATTCAGGAACAAAGCCCGTACCCGCTTGCTTTTGTCCAGTTTCACCCTGCCCTGGCGCAGGTACTGGTCCAGAGCTGTAATCGCCTTTTTCCCCAAAGGAATGATCCTTTCTTTCGATCCTTTGCCCATGCATTTCAAAAATCCCATCTGCAGGTGGACATCGTCCAGCGTTAAGGAAACCAATTCGGAGACGCGGATGCCTGTGGCGTACAGCACTTCCAACATGGCCAGGTCCCTCTGACCGAAAGGGTTTTTCGGCTGCGGCCTTTGCAACAAACGTTCCACCTCGGACATGGTTAATACTTTAGGCAGTTTTTTACTGATTTTCGGCGTTTCAATATGTACGGAAGGATCGTGACCAATCTTTCCGTCTTTCAGCAGATGTTGGTAAAAAGAGCGAATGGAAGCCAAGTGCCTGGAAATGGTCGTATCCGCTCTTCCTTCCTGACGCAGTGTCAAAAGAAACGAAACGATATCCTCGCGTTTAATGTCCAAATAATGCCGTTTTTGCCTTTGAACAAAACGCAGGAAATTCTTTAAATCTCTTTCATACGAAGCCAACGTGTTCGGGGATAATCCTTTTTCAACAGTTAAATAATGTATAAAAGATTGCAGGGAGTCTTCCATCCCGCATCGACCCCTTTCACCGAA
>CALBTX010000258.1 GCA_937967685.1 uncultured Bacillaceae bacterium
CAATCTTCTTCCCCCGACTATGAAGAAACGAAAAAAATGGTCATCGATATTTTACAAACGGAAGACGGAAAAAAAGCGATTCAAGAAGTGCTCAGCGAGAAAGAGACGAAACAAAAAATGTTGATGGACGAGCCCTTTATCCAGTCAACCATCGAAGAAACGTTATTACAAGACGACAACAAAAAGCAGTGGCAAACCTTTATGGCCAGTCCGGAGTTTGCCAGTAAGTATGCCAAACAGATGGAAGACCAGCACAAAAAGCTGATCAAAGATTTAATGAAAGACCCCGACTACCAAAAGTCGATGATGGACATTCTCCAGGATCCGGAAATGGAAAAACAAATATTGCAAATGACCAAATCGACGGAATTCAAAAAACAAACGATGAATGTGATCAAAGAAGCGATGCAAAGTCCTCATTTCCGCCTGGAACTGCTGGAATTATTAAAACAAATATCCATCGAAGAGACGAAAGACCAAAATGAACAACAGGACGGCGGAAAAAACGATCAAGGCCAAAGCCAAGGCACTGATGGCGGCAGCGGCGGCAGCGGCGGAGGAGGGCCTTAACGGCAAACGGGAAGCCGGTCCCAACGTGGTGCAAGTCGCGGTTACGATCGCGGAGGAGACGTTAACGACAAACGGGAAGCGGATCCCAACGTGATGCAAGTCGCCTTTGCGAGCTGTGAAAGAGGGCGTCAACGTCAAACCCCGGCTGCCGAGAGACGGAACACTTCCGTTTCACGGCCCGGGGTTTTAAACGGATGTATTAATCTAATTTTTGCATCACGCGGGAGGCAATATCCTTATAAATGCCACCGATCAGCGAATTCTCATCGTAAATGGAAGGAGATGGGTCATCAACCGATGCTTCGGGATCGGCTTGTCCCAGCGGAATTTGCCCCAGTAATTCGGTGTTTAGGTTTTCGGCCAGCTTCTCTCCGCCTCCGCGACCAAAAATGTAATCTTTGCTTCCGTCCGGCAGTTGGTAATAAGCCATGTTCTCAATCACGCCCAGAATTTCATGATTCGTTTTCAAGGCCATGGCCCCTGCTCGGGCGGCAACGAAAGCGGCCGTGGCATGAGGCGTGGTCACAACAATCTCCTTGCTCTGGGGAATCATGGAGTGTACGTCCAGGGCCACGTCTCCCGTACCCGGCGGCAGGTCCAAAATCATATAGTCGATGTCATCCCAGTGAACTTCGCTGAAAAAGCTGCGCAACATCTTTCCTAACATGGGCCCTCTCCAAATCACCGGGCGATTGTCTTGAACAAAGAAGCCCATCGTCATCACTTTGACTCCGTACGCTTCAACCGGAATGATTAAGTTGTCGATGACAGTCGGCCGTTGCGTAATGCCCATCATATCCGGCACGCTGAAACCGTAAATATCGGCATCAATAATCCCGACTTTTTTCCCTTTTCGGGCCAGGGCTGTGGCTAGATTGACGGATACCGTTGATTTGCCGACACCGCCTTTTCCACTCGTTACGGCAATAAACCTCGTTTTAGAATCGGGCGCCAGCAGCGGAGAGGTTTCCGCTCCGCCTTGGGGTCCCGCCACCTGACTGCTTTGTCCACCGGAACCCTGGTTCGATGCCGCTGCCCCGGATTCCCGACGCAGTCTAGCCGCCAATTGAGCGCGCTCTTCATCCGTCATCGAATCAAACCTCAGGTTGACCTCGTTTGCTCCGATTTCCTTTAAGGCGCGAATAATGTCTTCTTCAATCTTTGCTTTTAAAGGGCATCCGGAAATCGTCAAAACAGCCGTCAAACTGACATTGTCACCGTTATCAATCTGTATATCACGAATCATGTTCAACTCTACCAAGCTTTTATTCAATTCTGGATCTTGTACTTCTTTTAAGGCATCCAAAACTTTTTGCTCTGTTAGCATGAAAAGGCCCCCTTTTGATCAGCATTTGATCAGCATTCTCTATACCTTTCATCAGTATAACATAACTTCACTTTTTGCCCAATTTGATTAACTCTCTCCATAGTATCGCAAAATCCCCATGTAAATCGCCAAGGCAACCTTTTTCTGATACTCTTCCGTATTTAAAAGGGAAGCTTCCTCCGGATTGGAGAGAAATCCCGCTTCAACCAGTATGCCCGGGATCTGGGCATGTTTTAACAAAAAAATATCCTGCGTCGCTTTTTCTTGTCGGTTCGTGTTTTCCAAATTGCGGATCAATTCTTCCTGCACTAATTCCGCCATTCGTTTATTTTCTTCCCGGCTTGGGTCGTAAAAAGTTTGGGCGCCGCTCCATTTCGGTGAGGGGATGCTGTTCAGGTGAATGGAAACGAGAAAATCAGCGTCGCTCTCATTAATGAGCCTCACACGGTTGGTCAGATCTTCCCTCTTGCGCTGACCTTTCCTCCGGCTTTCCTCCGAAGACAATTCCGTGTCTGTTTCGCGCGTCATCGTCACGAAAGCACCGGATTGTTCCAGCAAATCACGCAAATAAAAAGCAATCGTCAGCGTCACGTCTTTTTCAAGCACACCGGATTGACTTGCTGCACCTCCGTCCCTGCCGCCATGCCCCGGGTCGAGGACGATCATTTGCCCGGCCAGCGGCAGGCTGTATGCCGATTTAGAATCAAAGTATTGATAAGAAAGCGTCAAAATGTAAATGAGAATCGCCGCACCCAGACTGAACCAAACAATTTTCCTCAGCTTGATGCTCATCGTATTTCCCCCTTGTCCCACGTCGATATATATATACGTGGAAAAGCACAGGGTTATGCCCCCGGAGCATCAATAAACACTTAGGCTTAAACCATCATATGTTATAGCAGACGAATCATGAGGTGAGAAACATGACTGTCAATAACATCATCAACCTTGACATCGACGATCTGATTTTTGATGGTTCAATCAATTTTGGCAATGCCATTTTAAAAGGATTAAATGCAAACAGTAAACAAATAGGCGGCCAGTCCGTATTTGGCGACTTAAATTCTTCTGCTTACGCCGAAGCCAACAATGTGGGCGACCCTGATGTTTTGGATCAACCGTCCGTCCAATTTTAACGGTTCAATCAACCGATTATTATCATCGCCTCTATACACATGTTGAATGATCAGATGCCTTCTAAATCCCTTTTTCGGTAAGTGATCATACCGATCACTATGAGTATCACGGCAATCAGCGTCAAAATAGCTACTTGCGCATAATCCATCTCTTCCACAGGAATCTTCGGAATTTGTCCGAAAGGCGTCAGTTTCGCCATCCAGTCCGGAAAATTAAACAGCCCGCCCATATAGACCACAAGAAATGAATAGATGAGATAAACCCAGACCAAACTTGTCAATCGCGGTAGAAATCCGATCAAAACAACAGCAAGGCCAACCATGACCCATACAGCTGGTAAATAGATCACCGCTGCGGAATAAATACGTCCAAAATCCATGCCGCCGTCCACCACCGCATTCCCCGCAAGCCAAAGTCCAATACCTGATAAAGATAACATCACCACACTGGTCAAAAAGGAAAGCAATAACGCACTGAACATCAGTTGGCATCGAGAAACAACTCGAGCGAATAAATGTTCTGCACGACCTTTGCTTTCCTCTCCGACAAGTTTCAAAATCGCCATTAATACGGGGATCGCA